>NZ_JBYEIR010000004.1:0-472202 GCF_058386985.1 Fodinibius sp. GM108 | reverse complement strand
TTATCGGTTATCGGTTATCGGTTATCGGTTATCGGTTATCGGTTATCGGTTATCGGTTATCGGTTATCGGTTATCGGTTATCGGAGGCTGCAGGTTTCTTCATACAGTGTCAAAATTTTTTTAGAGATTGTTTTGCTGATCATTGACACACTGTGCGCTGTCCAACTGTTTCACTGTTCACTGGAAATCACATACTTAAATTTTTTACCTTGTTCATCATCTGCACACCGTGAACCAGTGAAGATCCGCCGCGAATAGCCGATGCTACATGAACAGCTTCCATCATCTGCTCTTCGGTAGCTCCTTTTTCGAGGCTATCGGTAGTAAAAGCATCAATGCAATAAGGACATTGTACAGTATGAGCTACAGCAAGAGCAATTAGCGATTTCTCTCGGGCCGACAGGGCGCCTTCTTCAAAGACTGAACCGTAATAATCAAAAAATTTTTCGGCCAATTCCGGACCGAATTCTTCTACATCTTCAAATTTTTTTAAATCTTTAGGGTCGTAATAACTGTCTCCCATAACATTATCTCCTTTATTAAAAATTATCTTACCTCATGAATATATCTTATGATTATCCATTACCAAAGCCCGATGGAACTTTTCACGTGCTTTATCATTTAATTTGATCCCATTGCAGAAGCAATTCTTACCAAAAATTCTGAAAACAATATTATGTCTATAAAAAAGCTATTAACAACGATATTACTTGCAACTTTTTTCGCAATATCATTGCATTCGCTATCACAAGCACAAGATACCGACAAAGATCTTGGTATCGGTTTTATGGTTGGTGAGCCTACCGGACTTAACCTTAAATCGTGGACAGGCGGGAACAATGCTTTTGATTTAGGGCTTTCGTGGTCGTTGGGCCGTTATGATGCCATAAACATTCATGGTGATTACCTGTGGCATAATTATGATGTGTTTGATGAGGTGGATACCGGTACATTACCTCTGTATTACGGCGTAGGTGCTCGCTTAGTTCTGGCCGAAAATGATGCTATTCTCGGTGCCCGTATACCAGTGGGAATGAATTATTTGTTTGAGGATTCTCCCATCGGCCTGTTTTTGGAAGTTGCACCCATAATTAATATCGTTCCTTCTACTGATTTTGATGTGGATGGAGGCCTGGGCGCAAGATTTTATTTCTAAAAAAGCTAAGGGGGGGGGTAATCTTGATGCTCCCCTGTTTTTACAGCAATATTTTGTTATTGTCTTCATTAGCCAGTTGAGCCGATTCAAAATAATCGGAAAATTCTCTTTGCAGCCGTTTATCGCGTAATTTCAGGGTATCATCATCAGAATCAGGATCGTGATGGGTAATAAACAGATTCTTAACCTCTGCCTCGGCAGCAAATTCCACTACCTCTTCCCACGGTGAATGTCCCCATCCCTGTTTTCCCTTGTACGTTTCCAAATCATACTGTCCATCATGGATCAAGACATCGGCTCCCCGTATAAATGATTGCAAATCCCTGTAAAAAACTGACATTTCATGGTCAGGATTCAGTTCATTATCAGGACAAAAAACTATCTGCTTATCGCCTACATAGATTTTATAAATTGCCGTATTTACGGCATGATTGGCAAGCATAAATTCTATCTGATATCCTTCGTATTCCTTCTTTTCAGTAGGCTGTGTAATATATTCAAGCTTGGCATCAATCATATCCAGCGTTACAGGAAAAAAGGTTTCAGAAAGATGACCCGACAGAATATCTCTGCAGTTTCCATTTCCCTGGGCAGGCATATGAATTTTAAAATGATTGTCAGAATCATAGATTGGCTTAAAAAAAGGGAACCCCTGTATATGATCCCAATGGGGATGAGTAATAAAAATACGCCCGCTTAGACTATCGGATGTGGCAATAAGTTCATTCCCCAAATTCCGAATACCAGTTCCACTGTCTAAAATAAGAATTTCATCTGAGTCCGGAATATGAATCTGAACACAAGTTGTATTTCCCCCGTATTCCATATTCTTTTTGTTTGCACATGGTGTAGAACCACGTACGCCCCAAAAAGTTATGGCAACCTCATGTTCCTTTTCGCCCATCTTTGGCAGGTGATAATGAAAATTAAACTACCGGCTAAGATGATCCTAAATTTTCATCCAACATCCCGGAATACTTTGTAATAGAGTACCTTCTTAGTCCGGCTCTATTTAAATTTAAAACGTTGTAAAAATAGAGTTAGCAGGCATAAAAACAAATTTACTCTGCTATTCAGCGGAACTTTGGCGGATCTGATCCATCTTTTCAGTGATCGAATCCATCTCCTCCTGTTTTTCTTCTAACTCTTGCTCGATATTCTCAATTTTATTTTCTACTTCATCAAGCAGACTGTTTCCACCACCAGAAGGTTTAAAGTAGGTTTTCTTCTCCTTATATCTCAGAACCTCTTTTTCCAGCTTTTTCGCATCTTTCTTAATCTTATTATACTCTTTTCGCAACTTCTGAATTTTGCTGCGATCCTCTGGCTCCAGATCGGCCTTCGCCAACTCCTGGTCAAACTTATCACCCGATTTAGCTGCCCGCATGCGATCATAGATTACATCGCACGCCTCTCGATACTGCTTCCACATCTTATTTTTGTACTTAATAGGCACATAACCAACGTTTTTAAACTCTTCTTGTAGCCCCTTGGCAATATCAACCGCTTTTATCGGATCATCATGCTTGCCGAGCTCCCGGAGCTTTTCCAGAATTTCCCGTTTTTTCTCAAGATTCTCTTTGCGCTCTTCTTTAACTTCTTTGAAATGCTCCCGGCGGCGATCATAAAAATGATCCATCGCCCCTTTAAATTTTTTCCATATCTTCTCGGATTTGTTTCGCGGTACAGGCCCAATCTCTTTCCACCGATCCATATAACTTTGCATCTTTGAATGCCCTTTTTCAAAGTCGTCGGTGTCTTTTATGGCATTTGCCTTGTCAATCAGCTCCAGCTTTTGCTCATAGTGCTCTTCTTCCTGCTTCTGTATCTTCTCCTGATTTTTGGCTTTTCGCTCATTAAAAGCATCTGTTGCCGATTTGAAACGTGCCCACAGTTTGTCTTCGTCACGCTGCGGCAAATTACCCACTTTCTTCCAACGGCGGTGTAGTTTGTTAATCTTTCGCGCCGCTGTTGCAATATCCTCTTCTTCAAGCAGAGCCTTAGCCTCTTCGCAAAGCTTTTCTTTCTTGTGATAAAACTTATCAACCTTACTCTGATGTTCGGGATCGTATCTGTATTTACGATCGTAATATTCATCCTGCGCATTTTTATATCGTTCCCAAACCTCGTTGGCTTTTTCCTTGGGCACGCGACCGATCTTCTTCCACTGTTTTGTCAGGTCGTCAAACTTATCATCAATTTCGCCCCAGTTTTCAGTTTCATGATCGATCTCTTGGGCAAGATTCTCCATCTTCTCCAGCACAACCAGCTTCAGCATCAAATTATCTTCTTCTTTTTGACGCTTTTGCACCAGCCGGTCGACCTTATGTTCGTTAAAGATGTCGAGCAATTCTTCAAATCGCTTGTCCAGCTCCTCACCTTTACCCGATGGCAGTGGTCCCGTACTGTTCCACTGGCTTTTCATCTGATTCACTCGACGGGTAGCCGTCCACGTTTCATTTGAAATAATACCTTCAAATTCTTCAAGCAGCTTTTGCTTCGTTTCGAGATTTTCCTGGCGCTGCTTCTCCTGCTCCTCGTAATGCTCTTGCTTACGCTTCTCAAACTCATCAACAGCATCATTAAATTTTTGGAACAACTTGGCCATTTCATCCTCATCAGCATCCGGTCCTTCCGACCATTTCTGGCTCAGATTATCCAGCTCTTGAGATACAAATGGCCAGTCGGTCTGCTTGGCCAAATCTCTGGCTTTGGATACAATATCTTTATAATAACTAAGCGGATCCTCATCGGTATGCTCATCTTCCGCTTCTTTCTGATCTGCTTCTTCAGCTTGGGCTTCAGCTGCATCTTGATTCTCTTCCGGAGCTTCTTTCTCTTGCCCGGACGCTTCTTCAGATTTAACTTTTTCCTTATTTTCTGATGTACTCTCTTTTTCTTTTGATTCTACCTGCTGCATACTTTCAGGTTCATCATTTTCTTCATTTGCCGTTTGTTTCTCATTTTCAATCCCAGATTCAGCTTCAGACTCATCCACCTTTATTTCTGACTTTCTCTGTTCTACTCGCTTCTTCAGTTTCTTAAAATCACCAATAGCATTCGCGCTTTTAATCTCTTCTTCAAGTGCAGCCATCTTATCCAGATCCACTTCATCGCCGCTTATTTTATCATCTACTTTACTTTCCAGCTCAGCGAAAGAAGCTTCAAGTTCAGCGATCTTATTTTCGAGCTCTTCCTCACTTATCTCACACAACTTCCGCTGGTTGCCTTCCCAGTCTTGCTTTAGATAAAGCTCGTTGTTTTCGGTTAGAAATACATGTTCACCCTCATATATCAATTCGGATGTTTGCTTATTATCTTCCATAGTAGTCTTCACAGGAATCTCTTATAGCGCTTGGCAATTCTGATTATTAATATTGATGGCTTTCGAGTCTAACTAAGATAATATTTCTGAAGAACTTAATACAATTGATATCAGAATTTTCAAACATGCAATAATATGACGAGCCGGCTTTGAAAACCGGCTCTGAACTTTAAAATACAAGCACTATTACTCCTCTTCCCGAAAAAGGTGCACATCACGCTGGGGGAAGGGGAAGCTAATGTCCTCTTCATCAAAACGTTCCTTTACACGTTTTGTGATGTCAAACCTGAGCGGCCAAACATTTTCGGTTCGGGTCCACGGGCGTGCCAGAATTCCCACTGCATTATCGCCCAGATTATTTACTGCTATCAACGGCTCCGGCTCATCCAATACCCGTTGATCGGAATCCAGAACTTCATTTATTACACGCATCGCTTTATTGATATCATCATCGTAGGCGATCCCAAACTCGAAATCTACGCGGCGGGTGGGATTTCGTGTATAATTCTTTATCTCGGTGCCCCATATTTCTGAATTTGGCATCGTCACCGCAATATTGTCGAACGTGTGCATGTCAGTTACAAAAAGACCAATTTCATCCACCACGCCTGATGTCCCTGCAATTTCGACGGCATCTCCCACATTAAAAGGACGAAGCAGCAACAGCATGATGCCGGAGGCGATATTGCTTAGCGTTCCCTGCAGTGCAAGACCGATCGCTAATCCAATAGTACCTAATACCGCAATAAGGCTGGCTGTCTCTACTCCAAATTGATTTAATACAGCCAATATAGTGACAACGATGACGAGAATTTTCACCGTTTTGACAAACAGGGGAACAAGCGTTTTATCCATTCGCTCGGTTCGCTCAAGATACCGCTCAACCCGTTTGCCAATCCATTTGGCAGCAGCCAAACCAATAATTAATATTATAATTGCACCTATGACTTCGAGTCCATAGTCAATGAGATAAGGCATAATATCTTCCGAAAAAGAATTGATCTGATCCATAATATCTAACCCCGTTTTAATAAAAAGAAGGCAGCGCTAAAAGCTGCCCTCTTTAAATAATATTTATGATTGGTGAATTACTCGCTTACAATTTCCCGAATTTCCGAGAATCCTTTTTTTACATCATTCCACAGCTTCTCGGTGTCATTTCTGATATCATCAAACACATCATCACTCGAATCTTTGATTTTATCGAGCTTTGTTCTAAGCTCAGAACGCTGCTCTTTCAAATTATCCATTCGTTTTTCGAGCGTTGCTTTCAGATCTTGTGATTCTTTATTTGCTTTTTCCTGAAGTTTGTCAATTTGAGCATTCCACTCTCTAAGCTGCTTTTCCAGCTTATCGATATACTCTTCTCGTGAAGCCATAAATATTTTGTTTTAATTGATATTCAATCATATTGCTGGGATACACCGCGGCGTATCCGTACATATAATATTTTCTTAAAGCAGCTATTCCAGATGACTTCGCAACATCCACGCCGTCTTGGAGTGTACGTGCAGACGCTGAGTCAACAGGTCAATGGTCGCTTCATCTTCAGCCTCTTTTGCAGGTTCTAGCGCTTCTCGAGCAGTGCGCAATAATTTTTCGTTGCCCAGTGCCAGTCGCCGGACCATCTCCATAGCTTCAGGCTCTTCCTGATCCTCCTGAATAGAAGTTAGTTCGTAGAACTCTTTAAATGTACCGGGAGCACGATATCCCAAAGCCCGAATGCGTTCGGCAATTTCATCTATCGCATCTGCCAACTCGGTGTACTGCTCCTCAAACTGCTCGTGCAGCGAATGGAACAGTTCTCCCGTCACATTCCAATGATAATTATGAGTTTTGAGGTAGAGCATATATGAATCTGCCAGTACTCTGGACAATTCATCGGCAATTTTTTTTCGATGCTCTTCACTTATTCCAATATTAATATCCAACTTTTTTTCTTCCGTTTTTACAGCACTCATAGTTAAATACTTTTTTAATTGCGATTTCAATTCACAAAAAAACTCTCTTTAAAATTTTTATTTGGGGGCGCTAATCTCTCCCCATCAATCACTAATGCAGTTGCTTTTGCTATTAGATGAATACACAAGAAAGCTGCTAATCATTCCCTAAAGCATATAAAAGCTTCTTATTAGGGAGATAAAGAATTGCTGTAAGGAATGTGGTTCAGCAAAAAACAAAAGAGTAGCATCTATAAATTCAGCTGCAAACGAATAAAAACCTGCGAAAATTCAATCTCACGATCGACAGGATAAATATAGTTCAGCTGAATTTTGGAAAAAGATACGGGAAAAAAGTTGAGACCTGCCAGCAGCCGCTCTTCATCTGCCGTTCTGCTGATCATATTATCTTCAAATCTGTCCCAGCGAAAAAGAAACTGTGTATTAGGCAGCACAAAATACCCGGCAGTAACTTGATATCCGAAAGGGTTTACCTCACCGCCAAAATCCGGCAATATCCAGGAATAAATAAATTCACCGTTCAGCATCAGACTCTTGTATTCGATTCTGACATCCGTTCCTGCAAGCAACTGTTCCCCCTCTATAGTAGATCGCAGATTTCCAGAAGAAGAAACCTCATCTTTTTGTTCATACGAGGCATTTATGCCCCAAACTATAGAATCACCTTCTTCACCATCCGTAGCAATTTCAGATTCCATACGACCTACGTATAAGAACTGACCATCATTATTTTGATTTTCCCCAAAGCCATTACCGTTAAAAACACCAAATTTATAACGAAACCTGTTTTGTGAAAGACCGCCTCTCAACTGCAATCCAATTTGGCGATTGGGAGCCAGCTGACTTACTGCCGCTGAACGAGTAACAAAATCAAGAGCTGCTGCTGATCGTAAAAATTCGCCGCTGAAAGGAGACTTAAACAAGCCTGCTTTAACAGAAACATCAGAAGTGAGATTGTAAGAGATATTGGCATCCAATATCGCAGGACTGTTAATCATATTAGCCTGAAGCTGATAACCAAATCCATCCACCTCTCCGAATATCTGAAACCGAGCATTATTAATAGAAAATCCGTTGTAACTGTCATCAACTATCCTTTCAGGCTGATATTCGCCGGTCGTTTGCAGAAGTGCCCCAACGGAGAAATATTCCTTTTTAAACTGATCCCGAAGATTTTCAATGTCACTTTGTGCCCACACATCAGACCCGGCTGATAAAAAAATCCATAGCACTACTGTTGTGATCCATCCCGTTTTAGCTTTTTGCTTCATAGCATCATTATTTAATCAAGATTACGCACATAGTACCAAGAGGGCTTTGCAAAACCAAGGTGTCACCCCTGTCCAGTGCAAAAGAATAGATAGCCCAGGCGTTAACGCCTGGGGTACCGAAAATCAAAACTATGTCAAAATTTTATCCATTTTTTTTAGTCCGACCGAGATTCTTTTTTCCAACGGAATTTATCTATCAGCCTAAGCATGTCGGCAGGAATCTTTGCTTCGTATTCTACCATCAGGTTTGTTCGGGGATGCTCAAATCCCAGCCGATAAGCATGCAGCGCCTGACGATTAATCAATGGCTCCGACTCTTCTTCCGGCGCATAATGCTGATCACCAACCAGCTGGTGACCAATATGTTCAAACTGCACGCGAATCTGATTTTTTAATCCAGTATCCAGCTGGACTTCGACAAGCGTATTCTCCAGGAAGCGCTCTTTCACTTTATATGATAAACGTGCAGGAGTGGCTCCTTCTTCACCCGGATCAACCACAATATTACGAAATCCATCTTTGATAAGCTTCAGATGGTGTTCGAGTACCCCTTCATCATCTTCAACAATTCCGCGAACTATAGCCAGATAGGTGCGTTTAGGCTCTTGGTTACGAAATTTACTAATGAGATCATCATAAGCCCGCTTGTTTTTAGCAAATACCATAAGTCCACTCGTGTAACGATCAATACGATGAACCACCCCAACACGTACCCCATGTTTGGCCAAGTGGTCTGCTACGAGATCAAACAAGTTTTTGACATTGCTGTCGGGGATAGGTACCGCTAGCAAGCCGGCGGGTTTATCGACTACAAAAATATCCTTGTCTTGATGAACAATATAAAAGGGACGCTTTTTTGCAGTCATGACAGCAAATACTGTACGGAGATATCAAATCCGATTAAGATTCAATATCGTGAACTTCCTTCAAGATAGCTTTTGCTTCCTCGTCATCTTTTTGCATTACCCGATGCTGGAGATTAGTAATAATTTCCTGCTGGGCTTCTTCAAAAGCTTTCTCTTTTGCTTCATCTCTTGTGCCAGTTCGCAATATCTGATAAATGTCATCAGCACGAATAATGCTGTACAGTTTATCTTCATTAAAAGCGTGCGAACGCAACTCCTCATATTCTTTGAATAAGTCAGGAAACTCATCGTTATGCTCGGCCCGGTCAATAATCTCTACATCATCGGGACCTTCGGCACTAAGTGGAGTTTTGCAGAGATAAAAAAACTTGTGCTTATACTTCATATCCTTAAACCTTAATGTTGTTAATGCTTATAAGATTTTTCCGCCTTAATGTAAGAAAAAATATGGGCACCTTCTTAACTCATTACTGCCAAATATAAATATAAAGTACTATTGTTTCGCTGACCCGAAAATATTTTGAAGTATGCATATTACGATGGTGCGATGACAATATGATGTTTTGAACAGATCAGATTCACCTGCTGGCGAACAGGGTTACATGAATTTTTCACCTCTCCTAAAGACGAATCAATTTTACCAGAAAGTTGTAACCAGTAATAGATTTGACACTGCATCAGACAAATAAAATAGAACGACAAAACAATTATTCATACCTTATGGCATATTGAATGGAAATTTCTTTTTCACTGTTTAAATATCGCAAATCAGCAGGGATCATTTATTAAAAATTATTTCTGTTAAATGGGCATAGATCAGCTACTGGTTTTCGGAGTTTTAATCTTAGCATTTATAGCTCTCTATTTTGATTTATGGAGTCCCGACGCTGTCCTACTAATTGCATTAGCAATTGTTGTTGCTGGTGGTGTGGTAGAGCTAGAAACTGCCCTCTTGGGATTTGCTAACACTACCCTTCTAGCACTTGGCAGCCTTTATGTTTTAGCTGCAGCTTTGCGTAATAGCGGAGCTCTTGAACGAGCCGGCGAAATCATCCTGGGATCGGGCAGTCAAAATATTCGCAAAATATTATTAAGGATGTGCCCCAGCGTTACGATCTATTCAGGATTCCTCAACAATACACCTATTGTTGCGATGGGCATTCCCACGATTCGTCACTGGAGCCGGAAATATAAGATTTCGGCCTCCAAATTGCTGATGCCATTGTCGTTTGCGGCCATCTTGGGTGGCACGTGTACACTTATTGGAACAAGCACAAACCTTATTGCTCATAGCCTTTTGCAAGAACATGACCTTCAAGGTCTTGCTTTTTTTGAACTTGCCTGGCTGGGGGTTCCCTGCGCTATCATTGGGCTCATTTATATCATCTTTATTTCTCCTAAAATTACACCCGACCGGTCGGATATACGGGATGAAGAAGAGGAGCAGCGAAAATCGCTTGTTGAAATAGAAATAACTGATAAAACTCCTCTTGTTGGACAAACCGTAGCCCAGGCCGGGCTTCAAGAATTTCCTGGTTTCCACCTAGCACGCATCAACAGGGAAGACAACGAAATTGCACCTGTCCCCGAAGATGAAAAGTTGCGTGAAGGCGACCATCTGTTCTATGCACCCAAAGATGGTTTCACTGATATTACCCCCGACCTGACGGGTTATCCCGGGTTACGACTGGCTGTACAACCCCCACGTAAAATAAAAAGAGAAGAAAAAAAGGATCGCGAACTCCACCAGGTTGTTGTCAAAGAAGGATCGCGACTGGTGGGATCAACAGTGGAAGAGGCCAAAATGTTGGATCGTTTCGGTGCAGCTGTAACAGGGGTACGACGAGGTGATCAGCGAATCGAGCAGCCGCTGGGTGAATTTGTATTACAACCCGGAGATGTCCTCTTGCTCGATACAAAACGCGGATTTCAAAAAGCATATGAAGATTCTACGGATTTTTACCTGACCAGTGAATCAGGTGGTGAAGACCCAGGCGTCGGTGCCGAAGATGAACAACCTAAAAAACCAGTGGGCAAGGACCTTTATGTATCAGTTTTGGTATTAATAGCTATCATAACATCTGTGACGGCAGGTGTTATGGATATAGCACTGGCTGGCATATTAGGAGTTGGCGTTTTACTAACATTTGATGTTATAGAACCCGGTGAAGCGCGGCGAGCTGTAGACTGGACAGTACTCATTGTAATTGGAGCAGCACTGGGACTGGGCAAAGCTATGGAAGTAAGCGGAGCTGCAGAGGTCATTGCAAATGGCATGGTCGATCTTACTGTCGCCTATGGTCCACGGGCTATATTGGCCGGTGTTATTTTAGTTACAGCGGTTTTAACTCAAATTATAACCAACAACGGAGCTATTGCTTTGATGTTTCCCATAGCACTTTCTGTTGCACAATCGCAGGGTTTTGAGGCCAGAGGCTTAATTATTGGTATTACGTTATCAGCCTCAATGGCCTTTCTTACTCCTATTGGCTATCAGACCAACCTGATGGTTTATGGTCCCGGGAACTATAAATTCAGTGATTTCTTTAAGGTAGGCTTTCCGTTGCAAGCCCTGCTTTGGATAGTAATGATCATATTAATTCCTTTTATTTGGTCGATATGAAACATATTTCAGTTTCTTCCATTAACTGCATCATGACAGTTGTATTATTTTTTGGATTTTAGCTACTATATTTATCCCTATGTTTTGGCCGTTATAAGATATGGAAGATTGGCTCAAGAAAACGTTTAGAATTTCTACATGGCTGCCCAATTATAACACCCGAAAATTCAAGGGGGACCTAACGGCAGGACTCACAACGGGTGTTATGTTTATCCCGCAGGGAATGGCCTACGCTGTAATTGCAGGCGTACCTCCTATTTATGGGCTTTATGCCGGTGTTATCCCATTGCTCATATACCCGTTGCTGGGTACTTCAAAGAATCTTTCTATCGGTCCCGTAGCTATTGATATGCTTATTGTCGCCGCTGGTGTAAGCCTTTTGGCCGAACCGAATACGGAACGGTATATTACATTAACCATTCTCCTCACAATGATGGCCGGGGGGCTCCAACTGATGATGGGCACAATGCGGCTTGGAGCCATATTCAATATCTTCTCCAGACCTGTTATTGCGGGATTTACCCTTGCCGCGCCGCTGATTATTGCTTTCAGTCAGTTCAATTATTTGTTGGGCATCGAGTTACCACAAACACAATACATCATTGTTATTATCGATGAGATTCTTCTTCAGATTGATCAGATACATCTGCAAACGTTCCTATGGGGAGCTGTTGCAATTGTACTGTTGGCAATACTAAAATACACCAAACCAATTTTCCCAGCATCAGTAGTCATTTTGGCTATTAGTATTTTTCTATCATGGCTGACAGGTTTAGGAAATTCGAGTATCCAGCTAGTAGGCAGCATTCCTACAGGATTGCCTTCATTTGATCTACCGGAGATTAATTTTAATAACATGCGGGAACTGCTGCCCACAGCACTCACATTGGCCCTGGTACAATTTATGAGCGTTGCTTCTCTGGGACAAACCTTTGCCAAACGCAATAACTATATTATTGATGCCAATCATGAGCTTGTGGCTATAGGTGCTTCCAACTTCTTTGGAAGCCTGTTTAGATCTATTCCTGTTTCGGGCAGCTTTTCACGTTCAGCAGCCTCAGAACAGGCAAATGTTCAAACACCGCTCGCTAACTTCATTACCTCCTTTGTCATTATTGCAACGTTGCTTTTTCTGACCCCGATTTTCTATTATCTGCCAATGCCGATACTGGCAGCTATCATTATCGTTTCGGCACTCAATCTCATCGATATATCAGAATTCAAATTTCTTTATAAAACCAGACGCAGCGAAGGACTTATCGCAATTTTTACGGCGGTTTGCACGCTTCTAATAGGTATTCAAGAGGGTATTCTGCTCGGCGTGGTGGCATCGATGATTCTTATGCTCTACAGATACAGCCGACCCAATGTTGCTGAACTCGGTATTATTCCCGGCACACGGTTATTTAAGAATATGGAGCGTAATCCCGAAGCCAAACCAATAGATGGAGTCATGATACTGCGGGTAGATGCATCATTTTCTTTCGTCAATGCCGACTTCTTCAGAGATTATATCATCGAAAAAAGTCGAGAGCGAAATGAGTCAACACGCTATGTTATTATTGACGGAAGTACAATTAATACGCTCGACACCACTGCCGTGGATCAGATAAAATCGATGATAGGCACGCTTAAAAACTGGGATATCGAATTATATATCACCGGACTTAAAGGGCCGGTCCGCGACATCGTTGATAAATCGGGATTGCGGGAATACCTTGGCCCTGACCATTTTTTCCGGGACCCGCACGAAGCAGTAAGCGAAATTCTGGAAATTATCGATGAGGAAGATCAGACTTCGAGACTGGATGATTACAATGAGGTAACCGGTTGATAGCTGAGAAATGGGAAATTTGAGAAAAGATTGCTTTGGTTAAGAGCAACACCTGGCAATATCACCTCTGTTTGTCATCCCGATCCCGAAGGTTCGGGAGAGGGATTTCAAATGTTAACACAGGATTTGCCCTAGTCCAATTACATTGTCATCAATACAATTGAGATTCCTCATCATTCAGGAAACCACTGAATTCTTCGGAATGACCCTTAGTTTGTTGTGCTGCAGAGCAAGCAATCTGTATTTACTTCGAGAGCAGAGCTTCCTCACAACTACAATATTGCAGCGCATAACCCGCAACTCGTGGCCTGAAATCTTTGTGTAACTCTGTGCCTTCTCTGTGAATCTTTGTGGCATAACAATAAAACCCAAATTGAACCACGTTGTGCAGTAGAGTACCACAAGGAGACGAAAAAAAAGAGATGAATCCCGTGTCACAGAATGTAATTTATCAGATCCGGGGTAATCATCCATCTTATTCGAGCCGTACCGGGCTTTATCTGATTCCATTCAATAGCAGGATGCTCTATACAAACAAGCGCCGATGTCTCCATCCGTACGATATATACACCTTCATCATCGCACAACAGTGAAACCGTCTCCTCTAACAGTGGATTATGCCCCAAAATTAAGATATCGTCTATGCCGGATGAAGTCTTTTGTATGACAGTAAGATAATCGCGGGCGCCACCATAATACAACTCATCAATCCAACTAATGAGATCGGAATCAAGACCGGCCGTTTTAGCAAAATGCTGTGCTGTCTGTTTTGCTCGTTTTGCCGGAGAACTCATCACATAATCAGGCAGAGCTTTAATGTCCTTCACAAACATTCCCATTTGAAGGGCCTCTTTTTTACCACGGTCAGTCAGCGGACGGTCTATGTCTTTGATACGAGAACGGTTATGCGATGATTTCGCATGACGTAACAGGAGTATTGTTTTCATCCAATCAGCAAGTTTTATGTTCGTCTATGCATTACATTTAATCAGTTTTCAACAATTGCTGGCTGTCAGCATTCAGTTATCAGCAGAAACAGCCGTTTGAGAAGCTGATAGCTTCTATCTTTTCAACATCTCTGCAAATTAAACTGTTCGCAGATGCTTTGCTTGCTGTCAGAGCAACCGCATTTCTCCCAAAGAATTTATTTCATCCAAGAGAACCTTTCCAAAGGTGTTAGGTGCTGATTGCATTTGATAACTTTGGAAAGGTTCGTTACCTCGTTCCTAAAATATGTTTCGGAGCATAAAATGTTAGCGTCGCACCGCGAGCAATCATAAAGAGCGTCATTGCCAGCCAGATAGCATGATTACCTAAATAGAATACTCCAATCCCATACACCGGCAAAAAGACAAGCAAGGTTGCAATTATCATCGAATCGCGCATCGGTCCCGTTTCGGTGGCACCTATAAAAACGCCGTCCCAGATATATGAGAAGCTACTCACCGTCGGACCAAGAATCGTCCAGAAAAATACCGTTAAGGCCGCCTCAATCACATCCTGCTGATCGGTAAAAATCTGCAGGATCTGAACATCAAAAATGGCATACACTGCCGAAGCCGCAAGACCGATACCCGTCCCCCAGATAAAGCAATATTTCACGGCCAGATTTACACGTTTTTGTTGATCAGATCCGGTATACCGGCCAATAAGGCTTTCGGCGGCATAGGCAAATCCGTCAATGCCGTATGAGACGATCATCCATAACTGCAGCAAAATAGAATTGGCTGCAAGAATAACGTCACCGAACTCGGCTGATTTTGCCGTAAAGAATGAGAAGGTAAATATAAGGCACAACGTGCGAATGAAAATATCCCGGTTGACCGTGAAGAAATTTTTCATTGCTTTTACTTCGAGCAGCAGATCATGTACATATCCCTTCAGCCAGTCTTTATATTGCGTAACAAGCAAAATAACTGCTAGTGTAATTCCGGCGTAACGAGCGATGAGCGTTCCCAGTGCCACACCATCAACATGCATATCCATTCCATAGACAAATAATATATCCAGTCCGATGTTAAGCGCATTCAGGAAAACAGTAACAATCATCGGGTAACGGGCATTTTGCATCCCCAAAAACCAACCGTTTATGGCATACAGCGAAAGTGTGGCTGGTGCGGTGTAAATCCGAATGTTAAAATAGATGCGCGTATAGTGCTCTACCTCTTCGGATGCTTCGACGAGCCAAAAACTGAGGTCGGCAATCCAAACCTGGAGCAGAATGATCAGCAGGCTGAATACCCAGGCCACCGTCAGCGCCCGGGCCAGCGTCATAATACTGTCGGTACGGTCTTTTTCCCCAAAAGCCTGTGCGGTGATGCCGGTCGTGCCCATCCGCAGGAAACCAAATCCCCAAAAAATAAAATTGAAGATCATGCTGCCTACTGCAATGGCGCCTAAATAGTAGGCTTCCTCGAGATGACCTACAAGGGCGGTATCCACCGCGCCCAAAAGCGGCACAGAGAGGTTACTAATTATGTTGGGGATCGCAAGGTTGAGAATTTTACGATTCAACCGACTAGAATCTGTTTAGTCTTTGGGTTTTGTTCCATAAACATATTTACGCAGCCAACGAATAAAGCCGTCAATATAACCCAAACCAAACAAAGTTACGATAGCGATAATGGTAAGTATACCCGCCAGTAAAAATTGCTCCAATGCTACTGTTATTCCTATTGCAGAAGCAAACAAAATTGAAGCTGCGGTCGTCAATCCCTCGACCGTCTCATCTCTATTTCTGAAAATAATCGTGCCGGCCCCCAAAAAGCTGATGCCTGTAATTATTGCTTCCATAATACGAATAGGATCGGCCTGGATAGCATCTACAACTGCTCCACCACTGTAATTATTGATCATTATATCCCCCAAAACTACCAGCAGAGTAGCCGAACCGGTAACCAGCATATGCGTACGCAGACCTGCTGGTTTTTTTGCCAGTTCCCGCTCAAGCCCCATTAATCCCCCTAAAATCATGGCATAAATCACCTTTACAATGGGCAATAAAAGCAGGTCATATTCTATGATAGTCATTGTTATTATACTATTTTTGTGCAGTTAGATACTTTATCACTCTCTCGGAGACACTAATAAATGGAACTCAGTTATTGGCAAAGCCGCTGGCGAAAAAATAATATTGGCTGGCACATGAATGATGTACATCCGCAGCTAGCCGATATATGGTCCCAACTATCATTTACATCTGATCCGCGGATTCTTGTTCCCTTATGCGGCAAGAATATCGATATGCAGTGGATGGCCGAGCAGGGAAGTTATATTATCGGCGTCGAAGTGTCGCGCAAAGCTCTTATAGAATTCATCAATGAACAACCAGAGGAATTTCGGAAGAAATCCAGCCACGGTTTTGTGATCTACAAATCAAATTCTTTTGAGTTGTGGGAAGGAGATTTCTTCCGGCTTCCGACCGACAAAATACCTGCTCTCGATCTCATCTATGATAAAGCATCTATTGTAGCACTACCTCCAGATATGCGTAAAGACTATACCCAAAAACTGCTGGCACTCTGCAATCCTCATACCCATATACTTCTCCAGACATTTGAATATCCTCAGGAAGAAATGGACGGTCCACCTTTTTCTGTGATGGAAGAAGAAGTTAATGAACTGTTTGGAGATCAGTTACAGATCGATCTTATGCACGAACAGTCTAAGCTGGATGAGGTTGGTAAATTTCGTCAGCGTGGACTCTCAACATACTTTATTGAAAAGATTTACCATTTATATCCTTCTGAAAAGTCTTAGCTCCTGCTTTTCTCTATTTCACAGCTTTCCAGCCTTTACAAGCATTTAACACTTGAAGTTGCATATCACTAAGTCGGCATGTATTTTCAAAGTCATAAATTTCGCAAATCACTATAATTATATACGTATCTGCTCATGGAAGTTGAAAAACGCAACCGATTATTAAGCATTGTACTGGGTATCATTATTGTCGTCTTAGGGTATTGGCTCTACCATTCGATTGTTGATCCATATCAAGAAGTAGTTGAACGCGAACAGATGCAGCAAGAAGTTCGACAACAAATGAAAACCGTCCGTGACGCGCTGGTGCAGTATGAACGCATTAAAGGTGAATTCCCTCCTACCGAGGGCGGACTGGATTCTCTTGTTTCCTTCTTGAATAATGATTCCACCATGCTTGCGCAAGGTGATTCACTATTTGCTCAGCCGAATAAACCCTATAATCCAGACTCTCTGATCTATTCACCACGACCGCCACATCCCAAATTTGAATACACCCTTAATGATACGTTAAGACCTCAAATTTACTTGCTTGCAGATCCAGCCACGGATGATCGCATCGGATCTCTGGAAAATACAACAGATCGTAATGCTGCCAGTTGGGAATAAGGAAACATGGAGGAACAACATCCTAGCTTAGGGCTTTGTTTTTTTGGAAACCAGCTTTTTTATGCTGTTAACGATTCGAGCAAACAAGATAAACTGGCTCGTATAGGATGCTTCAACTTCAATTTTGATGTCACCGAAACGCTGCTTGGAAATTCCGAGCAGCATTTTCGGGGCATTCAACAAACAATCCAACAGGTTAAAGAAGAATACAACATCCAGCATATCCGTATTCTTTCTTTCCCCACTCAAGAATGCTGGACCGCCGTCCCTAAAATCGTGTATGATGATTCTGACGAGCGTGAAAAGCATATCAACATTTTAATGAGTGGCATAGATCGGAAAAAAATTCATCCCACCTGGTACAATCTTAGTAACCAGGACTACAAATTTTTACTGTTACGTAATGAGGAAACATTTCAGGGACTGCAAGAAGTTGTATCGAGCACTTCTACCACCGACTTAATCAGCGATTTTGAAATTGGTTCGCGTTGGGTACAACATGCCAATCCCGGTGGTTCCTTCATGACGATCTGCTGCTATCGAAGTTGTATTACACTCAGTTCATTTATCCTTGGCAAATTGCGCGGCGCTACCTACATATCTTATGACGAGATACAAGATCTTCCTTATCTATGGTTGCAACACAGCCAGCAGCTTAACTGGATGAAGGGACTTCACGAGAAAGTTTATGTCTATGGGATTGAAGCCTTTAATGTTATCGAAATTCTGCAACCGTTCTGGGATGACGCCGGAACAATCACCAAAATGGATTCCCTGGATAAAATCCAGATTGATGCGGAGGAAGAAACCTATGGTTTTAACCTGGAGAATGCATTCCCCGCCATTATGCTGGCTCTGAACTATGATTGATAAAGGGAAATAAGGTATAAGGATATAAGGAATGGCAAAATATATATCTCCCTAACTTCTTTATATCCTATCTATAATAAAGAGAGTAATTTTTCTTACTTTTGACTTGAGTTATCTAAACTGAAAAAAGTAGTACCAAAATTTCACATGCGCATCATTACCGGTACTTTAAAGGGACGTCAGATAAATATCCCCAATACGCTAAACGTACGTCCCACCGCAGCACGAACAAAAGAGGGGCTTTTCTCCATTCTTGATGCCCGCAAGTATATCCGCAATACTAAAGTGCTGGATCTATTTGCCGGATCTGGGAATTTAGGTGTTGAGGCTATCTCTCGCGGCGCCGAAAGTGTTCTTTTCGTGGATAATGACCGCCGAAATATTCGACATATCGAATCGGTGTGCAGAGAGTTTGAGATTGACGATCAAATCAGGGCGGTAACTTCTCCGGTTGAAAAATTTCTGGAAGGGATGCCATTGCCCTATGATATTGTATTTTCAGATCCGCCCTATGAATTTCCGCTGATGCACGAAATGATTGAAACTATCGTCAATGACGGATGGCTGGCCGAAGGCGGATGGCTTATACTTGAACATGATAAGAGACACAACTTCAACGATCATCCGCATTGCGCGTATTACAAAGAATATGGCCGGACTCATGTCAGTATTTTTACTGCTGAAGAAGGAGTGGAGTTTTAATAAATAAGTCCAAATTTAATTTATATACTATTTTTTTTGGGTTGGTAAGAGTCGTTTAAAATTTAGCCTTGTTCAATTAGCAACATTTATCAATAATCAACCCATTTACCGATTAGGTTTAAATGATTTTGAGTATGGCTTCAGATAAATATAGACCCACCCTTGTCCCCTCCCACGGAGGGGAACGCCTTGTTTTAAAGGGTGGGGAGAAAGCCCCCCCGAAAGCTTTCGGGAGGGATTTAGGGGTATGTTATTCTCTGGAATGCAATTTTTGCCCTATTCTTTTTTCAATCAGTCAACACGAATAACTAATTACATATAACAACATGGAAACGTTGGCGCTTTATCCCGGGTCGTTTGATCCTATTACATACGGTCACCTGGATATTCTGGAACGGGCTACCGACCTGTTTGATGAAGTTATTATCACGATTGCCGTTAACAGCCAAAAAGAGACCGTGTTCACTGGTGATGAGCGCGAAGCTCTTATTGCCGAATGTCTGGAAGACAAGCCGTGGGCCGACCGGGTGGAGATACAGCAATTTACCGGCTTGCTGGTCGATTTTGCCAAAGAAAAAAATGCCCAGACACTTGTACGCGGCGTTCGACAGGTCTCTGACTTTGAATATGAATTCCGTATGGCACTCACCAATCGTCGTCTCGCTCCCGATGTGGATACTGTTTTTCTGATGCCTAACGAACAGTTAACTTTCATATCTGCTTCGCTTGTCAAAGAGATTGCCTATTGGGATGGCGACCTTTCCTCGTTTGTGCCTGAACATGTGGGCGAAGCTCTGCGGGAAAAATTTAAAGATAAGGAATAGTAAATATCCTTATACCAAGTATCGATATCCCCAAAATTATATTTATCCTTTAGAATTAGAGGCCACTTTTTTCTATTTTCCTTCTTCTTTAATGCGACCTCTCAACCAGATTAATATAAGATTATGATATCAAAGCGCGCGCAGGCTGTTTCTCCCTCCGAAACTCTTGCCATTTCAGCTAAAGCCAAAGAACTGAAGCGACAAGGAAAATCGGTAATCTCTTTAAGCGCCGGCGAACCTGATTTCAATACGCCCAAACATGTGTGTGATGCTGCCATAAAGGCTATAAATGAGGGGTTCCACGGCTATACCATGAACACCGGGACACCTGAACTGCGTGAAAATATCGTCCGCAAACTTAAACGCGATAATAATCTGGATTATAATCCCTCGCAGATTGTCTGCACGAATGGAGCCAAACAGGCCCTGGGTTTCAGTCTGCTGGCTATGGTCGATGAAGGTGATGAAGTTATCATACCTACGCCCTATTGGGTTTCGTATCCGCAGATGGTCAACATAGCTGGAGCAACACCGGTTACTGTGCGAACATCATTTGAAAACAATTATCGAATGACAGCCGAGCAGCTGGAAAATGCGATCACCGAAGATACGAAAGCGCTCATTCTGTGCAGTCCCTCTAATCCCACAGGAACCTGCTATACCGCTGATGAACTTAAAGCACTGGCTGATGTATTGGCAGATCATTCCCAAATAAATATAATTTCTGATGAAATTTACGAGTACATTGTTTTTGAGGATGATCATGTTGGAGTACTTAATGTCGCTCCGGAACTAAAAGAACGAACGGTGTTAATCAATGGCTTCTCCAAAGGCTTTGCTATGACAGGCTGGCGACTGGGATACCTGGCCGCGCCCCAGGAGTTTGCTGATGCAGTTGCCAAAATCCAAAGCCAGGAAACATCGGCTCCCTCTGCGATTTCACAAAAAGCCGGCGAAGCAGCTTATGGGGGAGATTTGGATGCTGTGAAAACAATGCGTGATTCATTTAAGGAGCGAAGAAATTTTATTGTTGATGCGCTGTCAGCAATAGAAGGACTCAAATGTTTTAAACCTTCGGGAGCGTTCTATGTGTTTCCGGATATTTCGCACTATCTCGACCAGTCAACTACTGATAACGAGACAATCAGTACCAGTACCGAACTGTGCATGTATCTGATTGAGCAGCACGGACTGGCTGCTGTTCCCGGCGATGCTTTCGGTGAACCGAACGGCATCCGTCTCAGCTATGCCTCATCGATGGATGACCTAAAAGAAGCGATAAAACGGCTGAAAAAAGGATTGGAACAGCTATCCTGATACTGCAAATTTGTACATTAAAAGAGATTTTGGCACAATTTATGCTTTACTTGTGCGCTGAACGATAAAAGAAAATACTGAACTATGCCTACATATAAATACAAACGTGAAGACGGTACAACATTTGAAGTACGACAAAGTATTAATGACGATGCTCTTGAAAAATGCCCCGAAACAGGTCAAAAAGTAAAACGTGTGATTTCGGGTGGCGGCGGTGTTGTCTATAAAGGTGATGGCTTCTATGTCACGGATTATAAAAACAAAGATCAAAACGGAAGCCATTCTACACAGGGAAATAGTGAAGCAAGTTCATCAACTAATGGAACGGCTGGATAATCATTCCAATAATAACTCATGAGTTGTGAATTCCGATCGCTCCCAAACGCATAAAGAAGCTTTAGAGCAATTTATTCTGCTTTGGGGGGAGATGGCATCGGCATGGGGCATCAACAAGACAATGGCCCAAATTCACGCGCTCCTGTATGCCGAATCGGAACCGCTGGACACCGATACTATAATGGATCAGCTGGATATCAGCCGCGGCAATGCAAATATGAATCTGCGAAATCTTTTGCGGTGGCAACTGATCCACAAAGTACACTATAAGGGAAAACGAAAAGATTATTATACCGCCGAAAAGGATGTTTGGACTATTGTATCAACCATCATTCGAGAGCGGCAGCAGCGCGAAGTAGCCCCGATTCGGGAAAACCTCAACGAGACGCTTGGACTTCTGGAAGCAAAAGAATCGCTAACAGAAGAAGAGGAAGAGTTCCGGGAACGGATTGAAAATTTCACCGAATTCCTGGAAATGTTTGAACGTTTTACCGGAGCACTACTCCCATACATCAACAAAAAGAATCTTAAATTCCTAAAGCATCTTGTGAAACTGGCCGAAATGAAACACTCAATTACCGGTTCAGATTCTGATACAAATCCATCCGACACGCAATGAGCAACAAATCAACGCGAGAAATCGGTGACGATGGCGAAGAATTAGCAGCCGCCTACCTGGAATCGAAGGGCTATACAATTTTGGAGCGTAATTATCACTTTGAACGCTCCGAAGTTGATATTGTGGCTTATGATAATGAAACCTGGATCGTCTTTGCTGAAGTTAAAATACGTTCTACTAACAAGTTCGGCGAACCGGAAGAATTTGTCGATAAGGATAAAATAGAGAACATTTATAAAGCAGCTGAAGCCTGGATTTACGAACGAAAAATGGATGGCGTGCCGGTGCGTTTTGATGTGATATCCATCCTTCAAAAGAAGAATGAAGCACCGGATATCAAACATTTCGAAGATGCGTTTACGCAAAGGCAATGAATAACTTTCCCAAAAGTATCATGTGCAATTAATAACAACCAGAGCTCTCCATACCTTTAGAAAGATTATCAATCTCGTTCAGCCGCTCTGCGGTTGAACAGAAGGCGGACGCTCCGCGTCTTTTTTAAACACTTGGGCCTCTCAATATGGAGTTAAACCAAACGCAGAACATTTACTCGTAGTCTCGGAGCAGGGCCGAGACTAGATCTCTGAAAATACAGATAAAAATAAGGGATAATAACCTTTCCAAAGTTACTTAATGCAGTTGAATAACAACTAGCTCCTAATACCTTTGGAAAGGTTATCAACTACTACCCGGTACTGAACACACTTTTCAGCGTTGATTTGCCGATTGACCAATACCACCCGATTGTCAGACCGGTGATGACGTGCCATATACCCCACCAGGCCGCAACAAGCGCCATTCCTCCCAATCCATCGAAAAAGTTGAATATGAGTAAAAGCCCCAAACCAGAATTTTGTATTCCTGTTTCGATGGCAATGGATCTGCGATCCTGCTCCTGCAGATTAAAAGCAGATGCCAAGCTATAACCACCCAAAAGCGCAAAGGCGTTGTGAAAGAAAACCAGCACAATTACCAGATGCACATAGGAAATGAATTTCTCAAAGTTCATTGCAAAAGCAACAAGTACAAAACCGGCAAAGAATAAGATCCCGAAAGTCTTAATCCAATAGGAGATTTTGTCGGCCACATTTTCTCTATAACGTCGCACTATCATTCCCAAAAATAAGGGTACTCCCAAAATAAGACCGATAATCTTAAAAACCTCCCATAAATTAATGTAGATATCTTTGAGGATGAGATTGGTGGGCTCATACAGGCTGGCCCAGAGTGTAAAGTTGAAAGGCGTCATAATTATTGCCGTAAGTGTGACAATAGCAGTCATACTTACAGAAAGAGCAGCATTCCCCTTCGCCAAAAGAGAGAAAAAGTTTGAAATATTTCCTCCGGGGCAAGCTGCCACCATGAACATGCCCAGTGCCATACTAGGATGCGGTTCGAAAAAAAGCACCAGTAAAAAGGTTACGGCCGGTAGCAATACCAGCTGAGAAAACAATCCCACAAGCGTGGATTTAGGCTCCTTGAGCAATCGTTTAAAATCCCCAACGCTTAACTCCAGAGCA
The DNA here is from genome assembly GCF_058386985.1 of Fodinibius sp. GM108. Classification (NCBI taxonomy): domain Bacteria; kingdom Pseudomonadati; phylum Balneolota; class Balneolia; order Balneolales; family Balneolaceae; genus Fodinibius; species Fodinibius sp. GM108. The sequence goes on along the minus strand of NZ_JBYEIR010000004.1, from coordinate 448,610 downwards.
ACTCCGAACATGATAATGGCAAGCGAGATGTTCATGATTAGCAATCCCGTGCCATCTAAATTTATACGTATCGCATCTATCGACTCATTCATATACTTAAAAGATTACCATCGGGTCCGGCTGCAACGGTTACTCCTAACCCGATTTCTCACCAGGAAATTTATATCTCTGTGTATTAGTAGGTTACAACTATGTACCATTAACATTGTGAGAAATCCGGGCTAATGAACGCACCATGAAGTTACAAACTTATAGGCATTTATTTTATTCAATCACCACATTCGCTCGTAACTTATCCATTGTTTTGGGACCAATGCCATTTATGTTCCGAAGCTGCTCAACATCTGTAAAGCTTCCGTTTTCTTTACGATAAGAAATAATGCGTTGGGAGTAAGCGGGGCCAATGCCGGGCAAGAGTTCCAGCAGAGCTCGATCAGCCGAATTGATATTAATCGGGAAAATATTAGCCGGCTCACTTACATCATCTATTACTTCAGCTCGCGGAATTTTTTTATCTTTTTTGCCGGGATTTTTCCAAATACCCTCCTCATTCTCCCGAGCACTTTGAGCATATTGCTTGAAAGCCGCAACAGAATCCGGATGCTGGGCATAATATCTGCTGTATTGTCCGAATCCCTGTTCCAGCAGATGTCTATTCAACGAAATTCTCTTTCCATCTTTCTTTAATGTCACATACGACTGAAATGCACCATAAGCCGCGCCGGGCTCTCGTCCCGACGCCCCTTTTAGTTTCACTTCTCCGCCTGATATCAGATTGCGAAGGTACTCTGCAGCCTCGGCCGAATAGAAATCAGAGGAATCATTTGTAGCATATATCCGCGGCACATCTACCCCGAGCAATCTAACCCCATACTCCAGACCCGGTAATATTTCTATGGCAAATTCAGATCCATCGGTAATCTTTTTTATGGGATACCATTCATTGCTGTCAACGCATGGTGCAGGTGTTTCCGCTTCCCCATTCGCCCGGCGCATTACGCCGCTAAAATCCTGATAAAACTGATTAGTGATGCGGTCGGAATGGATAATCAGCAGATTTTCATCATTATTTACTTCTGCATTTTTAGAGAAATTATATGATCCGGCAATGGTTATACCCTGATCTTCTGGATCGGAATGAGTGGCATCCAATAACATTACCTTGTGGTGAAGCTTTCGCATCTCGCTGGCCGGCAATATCATTCGATGGTCCAGCTGTGCCTCATCGGATCCCCAGATATCACCGTTATTTTTATAGCGATAGTAAAACAGCGGATCAATAACTCCATTTAGCGTAATTTCACCGGCTGCCGACATATCCCAAATAGTTTGACTCATCGATATGTCCGGCGTAATCGCAAAGGTCTGAAAAGCGATATCGTGTTGCGCTTCATCGCGAATCAACTTAACTAATCGCTCCATTACACTCGGTTTGGTTCTCTCACGGTTAATCGGCGAAAAGTAAAGCTCGACCTTGGTATCCCCAACAAAATAGATATGATCGCTGACCGGCTCTTTGTCTTTGTGATATCTGGCGTTCAATGGTTTCGGATTGTCTCCACTACTGCCCCACATCTGCTCAAACTCTAACAAGTAAGCTTCAGCTATGCCACTGTCTTTAATTAGGATAGTGTTATTGGTATTGAATGCTCCGGTATAGGTTAGATTAGTCGATCCGGTCCAGACAATATCGTCACTGGGATCGGGGCTGCGACCATCAATAACCGCAAATTTGTGATGCATATCGGCTCCCGAATTCACCAGCGAATAATCAGCAACTGAACCATCGGTCTTATAGATGTCGCCATCATCATCAATAGAGGTAATGCCTGCACGACGCAGTGTTGCCCACATGGTGGAGTCGATCTCTTCTGAATCCATACGATTGTAATTATCAGTGACGATACGCACATGCACACCGCGCCGATGAGCCTCGGCCAATGCCTGGCCTATTCGTGGATGCTCCAAATCATAAATCGCCAAATCAACGCTGTGTTCGGCAGAATAAATAAGCGTCTCGAGTGACCCGATTAGATCATGACTGCTGTTACTCATATTTCCGGGCAAAGCTTTAGAATAATCAGCGGGCATATTAAAATATACCCTGATCCACTCCACCGAACTGCTATCTGCCTGATTTGTAGCAGCACACATCTGTAGAGGTAATAGCACTATCCCGAAAAGAACCAGCCACCCTCTAAAAAGCATTGGGTTGTTTTTCATCCGTATTTTGTAGTATTTTCGAGCATAATATTCGGCAATAATACAGCCTTAAGCAACTTACCAGATGAATCTTCAGCTTCTAAATCCATTACGGTGGCGAAAATCGTTTCTTATTATGATCCTGGGCGGCTTTGTCATAATCTGGTTTACTTTTATCGACACATACAGTATTTGGACACGGATGGAGCTTCAAGAGCGTAAAGAAGAGCTCAAGGCAAAAAAAGAGAACCTGCAAACAGAAACTCTTATTCTTAAACAGAAACTTCAGGATTTAGAAAGCGATCCCTTTTTATTTGAGCGAATAGCCCGTGAAGAATACGGTATGAAAAAAGAGGGTGAAACTGTTTATAAGATAAAAGAAGTTGAGTAGACTTCACCTTTATCCTTATCTTCCCACTTCATTTCTTAGTCGTTCTACCTTATAATAAACGAGCCGATATCGAGTTTTTAATTCTTCATTTTGTCTTAATTCCTCTGGCAATACCTGCATGAAAAAGATTGCTAAATATCCCGTAACCACTCCACTGCTTTTGCTGGTTTTGCTCTTTTCGGGGATACAATCTTTATCCGCCCAGGATACCACTGCAGTTCAGGATACTTTACAAATGATGCAGGGAGGGCAACAACAACAGAGAATGGGAGGAGGAACTGGTGTGGCAGATACGCCAGAACAAGAAGGACAGGTTAACTTTCAGGCACGCGATTCGCTCACTTTTACTTTTGAAGAAGATCGTATTGCCACACTCTACGGAAACGCCTCAGTTGTTCATTCCTCAGGACAACTAGAAGCTGGAAAAGTATCCATGAATCTAGATCAGACTTTGGTTAGCGCAAATACTGCTACTCCCGATGATACGCTATCCCAACCTGTATTAACCCGTGAAAATGAGCGGATTCGAAGCAATAAAATAGACTTCAATTATGAGACGGAAAAAGGGCGCTTTGAGGTGGCCCGGGTTGGTGTTCAGGATGGAAATCTTATCGGGACAAAGGTGAAGAATACGAGCCCTCATGTTGTCTATTTAGAGGATGCTATATACTCAACCTGTCAGCTCGATCATCCTCACTACTATATTCAGGCTGATAAAATGAAAGTGGTGGATGAGGAAGAAGTTTTTTTCGAACGTGCCCGACTCTATATCCTGGATATTCCCTATCCATTTATTTTTCCCTTTGGTTATCTGCCCGGAAAATTTGATCAGAAACAATCGGGGCTGCTTGAACCTACCTATGCCTATCAGCAGAGACAGCGACGGGGTATTGGATTACAGAATGTAGGATGGTTCCAGTACTTCAACGATTATCTTACAGGACAGGTATCAGGCGATATATTTACATCCGGCTCCTATTATCTTGATGGCCGTGTCAACTACCGGATACGTAATAAACTGAATGGTAATGTCCAGATTGGATATTCCAAAGAGAACAGTGGCCTGGAACCTACTGATCCGGGTTTTTCGAGCAACGTTCAAAAAGAGTTACGCATCAGTCACGATCAAGAATTTTCTCCCTATGCCAATTTCAATACAAGTATCCATCTGCGAACAGAAGATTTTTATCAGCAAAATTCCTATGATCCCACACAACGGGCTGAGACAAGTACAAGTTCAAATATAACTTACCGGTACCGGCATCCCGAAGGTGCATATACTTTTAATGCTTCTGTACGACAGAATCAAAACTTTGCAACCAATGTTACCTCTATTTCAGGTCCTGAAATAAGTTTTAATCCGCGACAATTCTCCCCTTTTGAGAGTGAAACCCCCGGAGAATCGAAATGGTATGAAACGATCACATTAGACTACGATAACAGTTTTAGCTCTAATTATGATTTTGATCCGATCGAAGAAGACACAGCCGAAGTCAATTGGTTTGAGGCTTTACGGGATCCCGGCAAATACCGCGAAGCCACTGATAACGACGATCACTATGAATTTGGATTTCGGCAACAAGTACGCTTAAATATGAGTCAGCTTATCCCAAGCCGATTTCTTAATGTAAGTGCGGGTGGTAATTATAATGAATACTGGTTTCCTACCACAACCAGGAAACGATTTGATGAGGAAAATAATGAGATTGTTGAAGAGAAAGTCAGAGGCTTTGCTACCGCCCGCGATTTTAATACTAACTTATCTTTTAACACCACTTTTTACGGACTCTCAAACTTTAATATCGGCAAGTTTGAGAGTTTCCGTCATACGCTTCGCCCCACCATATCGCTCAGTTATCAACCTGACTTCAGCAGTGATTACTGGGGATTTTACCGGACTGTACAGACTGATACCACTGGGAATACACAAAAATACTCTATATTTGAGGATGAAGTATTCAGGGGACCGGGCAGAGGAGAACAGCGAGCAATAAGTTTTAGTCTCGACAACGTATTTGAGGCCAAGAAAGTGGAACGTGACTCCACCGGTGAAAAAAAGGAAGAAACCGTTCGCCTGATAGATCAGCTTGATTTTAGTACCAGCTATAACTTTGCCGCTGACAGTCTTAAACTGTCTGATCTTAATACCTCTTTCAGAACGAAAGTTCTACCTGGATTAAATCTTCGAGCCAGTGCTCAATTCAACTTTTATGAGCGCGATGAAAATGGTAATAAAATTGATAATTACCTGCTAACCACATCACAAAAACCGCTTGAATTAACAAGCTTTCGAACCAGCACCAGCTATTCCTTTAAATGGGGCAGTCAAGGCTTAGAAATAAATGACGATCCTCATTACCCTCAGAATTATAATCCCCTAAATCAGAGTATCTTTCATCCTGTTGATCCCCACTTCAATCGCCAGCCGGTTCAGTCATTCAGTTCGCCGTTTTCTTTCTCGGTTGATATCAGCTATCGGTGGAATTTGAATCCGACGGGAGAAAACCGAAAATCCGCTACTATTAATGCCAGAAATATAAACTTAAAATTAACCCCAAAATGGGATTTTCGTACGGAAATCGGCTATGATTTAGTGGAGAAAGAACTTACTCCCTCACAATTCTCGCTGAATCGAAATCTCCACTGCTGGGATCTTTCGTTTACAATGAATCCATTTGGTGACAATCAGTACTACTTCTTTTCGCTGCGCGTCAATGCGGGACAATTGCAAAGCGTTTTCCAGAAACTACCGGGGCTCAATAATCTCGAGCGCTCTTCCGGCCAAACAGGTCGACGCCCACCCGGTTTTTAATTACAACCGTTTCGGATTCTCTGCCAGGATAGATCCCTCTGTTCCGTTCCGAAAGCCTTCGGAACTCCAATCGGGATGACGTCTGGTATGTCATTTCACCACACCGATACTCCAGTCGCACACTAGTTGAGAGGGAGCTGCTCCCGACCTTTAACTGGATTAAGAAGGAAGAAAATGAATCATATTCGCTGGCGACTGAGTTTTTCATTCGGCAGAATCGTTTCGCACCAGAGGACGAAACGAAAAGGTGAGGGCTACCTTCTTGTGTCATTTCGAACAATCCCGAAAGTTTTCGGGAGCAGTGAGAAATCTTTGTTTTTCCATTCCACATCAAAACAAAGATCTCTCCCTTGCGGTCGAGATGACATACTTTAACTGACTATTTTACACTAGTTGAGAGGGAGCTCTGCTCCCGACTTAAATATAACGCAAGCATTTATACCGACCCATCTCGTCCGCATTGCCAAAATATTTATACAATTGATAGTCGATGGGAATAGCTTTTTTAAGCCTCACATTTCCCGATTCTCCAGATATTTTACCACGTACTTGCCCAGCACATCAAATTCGAGATTTACCGTATCGCCCATCTGCTTTCTCTGCAAGTTTGTGTGTTCATAGGTGTAGGGAATAATGGCCACCGAAAATGAGTTTCTCTTCTCATTGGCCACTGTCAAACTAATGCCATCGACTGCAATACTACCACGTCCCACAATTAGATTTGAAAATTCTTTGGGATATTCAATCGTAAAAAGCCAATCGGTGCCTTCTTGTTCTATCTCTTTGATTGTCCCTGTGGCATCAACATGTCCCTGCACGATGTGCCCGTCCATCAGCTGATCGGGGCGCAACGATCGCTCGAGGTTCACCAGGTCCTGCTCGTTCAAAGCGCCGATGTTTGTTTTTCGAAGCGTTTCTTCCACACTCTGGACAGTGAACGTATCGTCATCACAAGCGGTAACAGTATGACAGACCCCATTAATGCTGATACTCTGATCGATACTTATCTCACCAGCAAATCCGGAAGCGATGGTAAGTTCTTTACCGCCATCGAGTGAATTAATGTTAGTAACAGTTCCAACTGATTTGATTATTCCTGTAAACATAGAAGAACAAAATAAGAATTCCACTAAAAGAAGCGAGGATTATAAATATCCGCTAAATAACAAATCATCACCAACCTGCCGCCATTGTACATCGCGGAATTCCATAATTTCCGACATCCGGTTAATTCCCACTCCGATCAGTGATTTTGTACCTCCACCCAAAATTTTGGGTGCGATAAAGCATTCTACTTTATCAACTAACCGCTGACGAATTAAGGCAGATGCCAAATTCTGACCTGCTTCAACCAGTACGGAGGTTACAGGTAAATGAGCAAGCTCGCGGAAAGCCTCATTAAGATCAGTATGACCTTCTTTTTTATCCACCAATAATGTTTCCCCGCGAAAATAATCTGATTGCAAAATATTCAGCATCGGATCGGCTTCGTTCTTGAACTTCTCCTCGTTATGTGTCAACACAATTGTTTTTTCCTCGTATTGATCCGAAAACAGGTTAAGCTCACGAGGCAGCTCCAATGGGCCGTCAACAACAATACGCCGGGGCTGTCGCCCATCAACATGTCGGACCGTAAGGCGTGGATTGTCCAGCAGAGCCGTGTTTCGGCCTACCATAACGGCATCGTATTCGCTGCGCCATTTATGAACCAGCGTTCGTGAATGCTGTCCGCTAATCCACTCCGAGTCACCATCAGGAGCTGCGATATATCCGTCCAGCGTTTGAGCTATTTTGAGCGTTACAAAAGGACGATTGTGACGGTGATAGTGCAGAAAAAATTCATTGCGTTTTTCTGCCTCCTCTTTCATCAGGCCCACATCAACAGTAATACCGTGGTCACGCATATACTGAATGCCCTTACCCGCAACTTTCGGGGTGGGATCTTCCATTGCCACTACTACACGGCTTATGGGAAGATCTGCCAACAGTTCGCAACAGGGCGGAGTATTGCCGTGATGAGCGCAGGGTTCCAGCGTTACATAAACGGTGGCATCTTTCAAAAGATCTTTATTATTGACCGAATCTACAGCATTCTGTTCGGCATGTGCCTCACCATATCGTTCGTGGTAACCCTGCCCCACTTTTTCACCGTCGGCCGATACAATAACACAACCCACCTTTGGATTCGGAGACACATATCCTGCTCCCCGTTCGGCAATATCAAATGCCAGCTGCATCCATTTTTTATCTGATGTTGTCATCAGGTTTTCTTTAATAGTAAAAATACTGCTAAGAGGTCTTTGCAAAACCTACGATGTCATGCTGAACCCTGCCCTGAACTTGATTCAGGATATCTTCAGCATCTGTAAGCAATCGTTCTTCAAAAGCTTCTAATATAACTTCTGCTCAAGACCCTGAAATAAATTCAGGGTAATACGGTTTTTGTAAAAGCCTCGGTAAACAAAAAAGGGCAAGAAGTTGCCTCCTTGCCCCAATAACTTTGATTATAAGCTATTAACCTTGAAGAAGCTGGGCTCGGTTATCTTCAATATCGGCTTCTTCTTTCAGCCTGTCGATCCAGGTATTCATAAACGCCGCACTTTTTTGCTGACGTAACTGTTGGCGGATTCGTTGTTGGTCCGAGGCCGTCATATTTTCAACATTTGCACGCTGCATATTATCAACGCGCACAACAAAAGCCGCTGATGTGCCTTCAATCGGACCAGACTGATCGCCTTCATCAAGGCCAAATACAGCACCAACTACTTTGGGTTCTCTTCCGGCACCCGGGATAGTCGCCTCATCCATCTCAAGAGATTCAGTCATTTGAACTTCTTTTCCTGCCGCCTCGGCCAGTGACTGCAAATCATTATTTTGAGATAGCAAATTATTTATACGATCAACAACTTGCTGCTTGCGCTTATTATTAGTCACAACAGTGCGTATTTGTTCCTTCACTTCTTCAAAATCTTCCGTTCCGGCAGGAGTTATATCGGCAACTTTAACAACTACAATCTGCCCGGAAAGTTCGAGCGGTTCAGAAATAGCTCCTTCATAGGAATTTTCCAGAAAATTCATTATCTGCCGGCTTTCACCAATACCTGATATAAAATTATTCCCTTTAGTGGCGAAAGCTTCTTGAATTTCGAGATCACGTCGCTCTGCCTCATTTTCAAATCCATCTTCTTCTGCATAGAAGCTAAAGTCATCAGCCTCTTTAACACGCTCGTCAATAGTCGCAATCGGATCTGCCTCGATATCCATGCTGAAGGTTACAAACTCTACCTCGTCGGCGTTTTCATCCAACTTTTTAAGCAGATATAATCGCCCCTGATCCTGAATAATATCCGTCACCTCATTAACACCTACATCCAGGACAGGCTTATAAAGTTCTCGAATATCATCTTTGTCTACTCTCTGAACATTATACGGTGTGCTTGATTGATAGCGATTCAGGAACAATGAATCATTCTCTGCAGTAGCAAAATCTGATCGCAGCTCCTCCATCTCCTCAATTGTGCGCAGCGTATCATCACGGGTTGGAGATTTATCAAAGCTTACGTACTGAATACGATAAGATTCTTCACGCTCAAAATCATCCTGGTTGTTGTCATAATATTCCCTGAGGTCAGCATCGGTAACAGAGCTTTCGCTGTCATCTACATCAGCATAAGGGAAACGAACAAAGGAAACGTCCGCTGTAGTATTATTGCGGATATATTCCTGTTCAATCTCATAGCTGCTTACTTCCATTGAAGATTGAATGTAGTTATTCATTTTTTGCTGTCGGCGTTTCTGGCGCATCTGCTGCTCTACCGTAATCCAAAGCTCTCTGTTTTCGGGGGATTCAATAGCCGTTTGCAGAGCAACACGGTCGATCGTACCGTCTTCGTTGCCAAATTGCTGTCGAATAAACGGATCTGGATTTTCGCCGGTAATCATATCAACAACTTCCTGATCCGTTACCTGGATACCCAGATCATCCATTTTCTGCTGCAGAAGTTTGCTGGTCACCACATCTTCCCATGCTTGCTGCTCATATTTTGCACGTACTTCGGGAGTCATCGACTGGCCGGTCTGCTGCGAATACTGCTCGGTATAATACTGTACTCTGCTATTGTATTCATCGAGCGATATCCTTTCACCATTTACTGCGCCAAGCGACTGCGGACCCTGCTGAATAACATCAAAAAAGTTGGTATCTGCAAGCATCCATAAAACACCGAATGAGAAAATAAGCACCCATAAGATAACGCCAGTGCCTTTTCTCATTTTTTCCATTACACCCATAAAAATCCTCGTATCTACGTCTTTAAGTTCAAAGAAATAACAATTCTATCGCTTTCCGATAAGCTTCCAAATATACAAGAAGGCTATGCTAAGAGCAATTTAGCTCATATAGAAATTTAACGTGCCAAAACAAATGAGATTATCCGATAAACATCGAAATTGTTTTTAAAATATTTCGATGAGTCTCATATGCTTAAGATATTTTCTTGGATCCTCATTTATATTTTTAACCAGCGAGTTCATTTCTCCCGACAAATTTTCAAGGTTATCATACAAGGTTGGATCGTTCAGCATTTTTCCCAGACTGCCCTCTCCGTTATTTATTTTAGTCAGTATTTCATTGAGCTCAGCATTGGTCTCCTTCAAATCACGACTCAACGTTTCCAGCTCATTAATAGAACGATCGAGACCAACCATCACAGAATCAACCCGGCTCTTATTACGTGTACTAACGGTATCAATATTAGCCAGAAATCGCTCGGCATGTTCAAGGCTTGATTCTATATCTCCTCGTTTGTTTTCCAGCAGGCTCGAAATATTTTGAGAAGTATTTTGCAGATCCTGGATCACACTGTCAACCTTTCCTTTTGTCTCATCATCGAACAAAGCATTTAGTTGAGCAAGTAAGCCATTGAGCTTCTCAAATGATTCCGAAACATCTTCACTGAGCTGCTCGCCCTCTTCTTTTAATATTTCCATCATCCCGCCACGATATTCAGCTCTTATATAATCGCCATACTCCAATGTTTCTTTAGCATCACCACGCTCCACAACAATCGCTTTTTCATCGAGCAAACCCGATGATTCGAGATAAGCTACAGAATTTCTGGGGATTTCAACGCCAAGATCAAAGCTCATTGTCACTTCCACACTATCGCCGCGCAGCAGCTCTATCCTTTTAACTGAGCCAACTCTTACTCCATTTATATATACCGAATTACCGGGAGTAAGACCATCTGCACGCTCAAAATAGGCGTGTATTACCTGTGACTGACGTAACAAGGGCAGGTCACTCATTATACGATAACCGATAAATCCCACAACAAGGGCTGCCAGAATTGTTAATGCTACTTTTAATTCGTTGCTTATTTTCAAAATATCTCCGGGTTAAATTCTTACTTGATACTCACTTGCAGTTATAAAATCCATTAATTCCTTATTATCGCTACGTCGCATCTCCTCTACTGTTCCGTGCCAACAAAGCCTTTGACTTGCAAGGAATGCTACTTTTTCTGCGATCTCCAGAACACTGTTAATATCGTGGGTTACAACAATAGATGTAATGTTTAAATTTTCTGCTAATGAAATAATTAGTTTATTGATCTCCTCTGATGTCTGGGGATCAAGTCCTGAGGTTGGTTCATCATAAATTAAAAAATCGGGCTGCAGAATAGTAGCCCGCGCCAACGCCACACGGCGGCGCATACCACCACTGAGCTCGGCCGTGGATTTTTCTGCCGTGCCCTTTAGGTTTACTCTCGAAAGAGCCCGATTAACTTTTTCAGTAATTTCTTCTTCAGAAAGATCAGTGAAATAACGAAGTGGGAAGGCTACATTTTCGAATGTATTCAAGGAATCAAACAGAGCCGATCCCTGAAATAATACACCGAATCGCTGGCGCATTTTTCGTAAGGCCACATATTCAAGATCAAATATATTTTTACCATCAATTATAACTTCGCCTGAATCCGGATACATCAGGGCGTTAAGATGCTTTACCAATACTGATTTACCACAACCAGAACGACCTATAATAGCTACTGTTTCTCCATCTTCAATGGAGAAGGAAACATCTTTCCAGATTAGATTTGATCCAAAACTTTTTGTTAGATTGCGTATCTCTATCATCTTATGTGTTATTACAAAAATACAGCGGCTAGTACAAAATCAGCTAATAATACATAAATACAGCTTAAAACAGTAGCCTGTGTAGTGCTGTTACCAACGCCTTCTGCACCACCGGAGGCATAATATCCCTTAAAGCAAGAGACAGAAGTAATTACATATCCGAATACAAACGCTTTCAGGATACCAAAAGTAACATCCCAGGGATAGAAAAACTGTCGCGCCCCCTCCATAAATTCAGCTGGAGGTACGGCTCCCGAAAAATATCCGGCAGTCAGCCCACCCAAAATACCAGATATACTGGCAAAAATATAGAGAATAGGGAACATAATAAGTCCCGAGAGTACCCTTGGCAGCACCAGAAACGAAACAGAATTAAAGCCCATTGATTCAAGAGCATCAATCTGTTCACTGACACGCATTGTACCCAATTCGGTAGCTATTCGCGCACCAACTTTACCTGCCAACACTAAACTCGTTATCACTGCGGCAAGTTCAATAAGCAGTGATTCTGAAGTAATTGCACCTATAATTGATAGTGGAACAAAAGCCAAATCAAGCTGATAGGCTGTTTGTATTGTCATTACCGCACCGGTAAAGACGCCCGTCAACAGAACGATAGGTACCGATTCATAGCCAATCTTGAGCAGCTCATTGATGAGATTTCTTTTGTAAGTGTTAAACTCATACAGCGATCGCAGTGATCGATATAACAGTAAACTGTATTTTCCTAATTTTTCGAGTGCTTCCATATTTTACATTTTGCTAAAATAACGCTGGAAACTATTAAATTTACGCGTCGTTGTCATTTCATACGCTTTGTTTTTTAACCTATATTATGACTTGTAAATAAATGCAGCGGTAGCAACCTTTATGAACCAATTTTACAATGACATTATTGATAGTATTATAGCGCTTCGAATAACCATTGCGCTTATTATTCTAGTCGTTGTTTTTTTGATAGGTTCCATTGGCTATCACTTCATTGAAGGTATGGGATTTTTTGATGGTTTTTATATGACTTTTATAACCATCACCACCATCGGATTCACAGAACTTAAAACTCTCTCTGAGGCAGGACGTGTCCTCACAATGGCCCTTTTCGTCATGGGCATTGGGGTAATATCATACATTGCTTCACAGACTACGCAACTAATATTCGAAAGTGAAATTTTCAGAAGAAGGGCTATGAAAAAACAGCTTGATAAGATGGAACAGCATTATATCGTCGCAGGATATGGCCGTATTGGACACCGTATTGCAGAAGTTTTACAGGATGCTAATATTCCCATTGTTGTAATTGAAAACAGAGAGGACACCATAGAACGCATTCGTGATGACAAGCTGCTGTACGTTGAGGGTAATGCCCAGGATGAATCTGTGCTAAAAGAGGCTGGTGTTGAACGTGCAAAAGGATTGATTTGCACCCTGTCTCGAGACCAAGACAATGTATTTGTGACGCTGATAGGACGTGAATTAAATCCGGATATTTTTATTCTTGTACGAACGAATCAACATCAAAACACTAAGAAAATTCTTCGGGCAGGTGCTAACAAAGTAATCTCTCCTTATGAAATTGGAGCCGACCGTATGGCCAATGTGATATTACGTCCCCACGTTGACCAATTCATGGATCGAATTCTGGGAGGTGCCACACAAGATCATGTATTTGATGAGGTGAAAGTTTTTGAAGGATCGGAGCTAGCGGGCAAAACTCTTTCAGAGGCTGAAATCCGCCAAAAATATTTTGTAGTCATTATTGCTATTATTCCCGACGATAAAGATAAAATCCGTTTCAATCCCGGCCGAGATGACAAAATCAAGGTGGGCGACTCTCTGATAGTTCTCGGTGATGTTGATCGTATTAAACAGTTACGAGAAGAAGGATGCAAGGATTTTAGAACTCTTGAAGAACGAGTCTCCCGACATGAATTTATGAAGCATATTAATTCCCACCAAAACAATACACACTCTGCATGATACGATATTTAACAGCCGGAGAATCGCACGGACCACAATTAACAGGCATCATTGAAGGCGTGCCTGCCGGATTGCCGATCACAGAAGATGAAATTGCCCTGCACCTGGCGCGACGCCAAAAAGGGTACGGTCGGGGCGGACGTATGGCTTTTGAAAAAGACCGCGCCGAAATTTTATCCGGAGTACGATTTGGTAAAACCACTGGTGCACCCATTGCGTTACAAATGCCGAATCGTGCTCATGAAAAAGATGATTCTGACTGGCCGAAAGTGCTGGCCAAAGAAGGCGACGGTGAAGATGTTGAAAAGATCACCGTACCACGGCCCGGCCATGCCGATTTAACGGGTGTGCAAAAATACCGCTATGATGATATACGGCCAGCTATTGAACGATCAAGCGCCCGGGAAACAGCTATGCGGGTGGCCTGCAGCTCTATCGCACGCAAGTTTTTGAAATATTTCGGCATTGAGATAGGCGGACATGTTACCCGCATCGGAAGTGTAGGCTATGAAAATCCTTGGGAAGATGTGCGAGAAATTGTAGACCCTATGCTTGAAAATGGCGCCGAAACTGTTTTTAAAAAATCAGACGAATCGCCGGTGCGTTGCCTTGATAAACAACTAACGCAGGAAATGCGCGATCTCATTATCAAACGGCGCAAAGAAGGGAGCTCACTGGGGGGACATTGGGAAGTGCTGGTAACAGGACTACCCGAAGGTCTTGGCAGTTTTGTGCATTGGGACCGTAAGCTCGGCGGACAAATTGCACAAGCGATCATAGGCACACAAGCCATGAAAGGTGTTGAAATCGGGCAAGGCTTTGAAGCCGGACGTCGGCACGGGCAAACAGTACACGATGAGATTATCTATGAAGATGACACATTTAAACGCCGCTCCAATCGTATGGGGGGGCTCGAAGGCGGTGTAACTACAGGCATGCCGCTTATTGTCCGTGGAGTAATGAAGCCGATCCCGACTATGCTCACTCCTATTGATACGGTCGATATCAAATCCAAAGAAAAGAAAGACACCCGGTACGAACGCTCTGACGTCTGCGCGTTACCTCGCGCTGTTGTGGTTGTGGAAAGCGTCATTGCTCCCGTGCTGGCCAACGCTTTCCTGGAAAAGTACGGCGGTGATTCGATTGAAGAGATTGAAGAACGATATAAAAAGAGCTAAATCTTTAGACAAAGTTCTTATAAAATTTTGTTCCTTGTTATATCTGGTCTTTTTACAGGCTGCATTTTCTTTATCTTATACACGGAACACAAAATACGGTATTGAACTATACGTTAGCGTATTATGAGCAGCAACAAAGCAAAAATTAAACAGCTTGCGCGGCAGATTAAAAACAATCCCGGAGATTCATTCTCAAAGTTTGCCCTGGCTCTTGAATTCAGGAAAGAAGGAGAATTTAAAAAGGCACGGATCTTATTTGAAGATATTCTGACCAGCGATCCGGAATACGTTGGCGTTTATTATCACCTGGGCAAATTGTACGAATCACTGGACCGGGTGGACGATGCTCGTCAACTATATAAAAAGGGAATAGAAATAGCTGATAAGCAAAATGAGAGCCGGACAGAAAAAGAGTTAAAAGAGGCACTGCAACTGTTAACAATGCAAATGGAAGAGAACGAAACTGATGAAACTTAAAATACTCGTTAAGTCTTCAATAGGATTTATAGCTGTATTTCTTTGCCTTATCTCTACCACTAATGCTCAGGAAACCGCTCATAAAGTGGAGAGAGGCGAAACGCTGTTTAGCATTGCCAACCAGTATGATATTAGTGTACAACAACTGAAAGAATGGAACGATATTGATGCTAATAATCTCTCAGTAGGAGATACGCTTGTTATAAAACAACCGGCAAATGAAGAAGGGGTCAAACACACTGTTGAAAAGCAAGAAACCCTTTTTTCCATATCTAAACAGTACAACGTAAGTATTGCTGAAATCAAAGAATGGAATAATTTATCTACAAATAATGTAGAGGTTGGTCAAGAGTTAACCATTTACCCGTCCAGCTCTGCCGAGCGAACTGATCAATCCATTGTAGTTGACAGTCAAACAGAGTCAAATACGTATTACGTGGTTAAAAGTGGTGATTCTTTATACAAAATTGCTCAACAGCATGATATGACAGTGGATGAATTGAAGTCGTTGAACAACCTTTCCGGTAATAATATACGCGTAGGGCAGCAGCTGACAGTGCGTGATGATGCAGCACCGCCATCAGTTGCTAGCTCGGTGGAATCATCACCACAGGGGAAGTTTGTTAATTATAAAATTTCAGATGAACCTATGTCACGGGAAGAGCTGCTGGACAAGTTTCAGATGGATGAAGAGGAGTTCACAGCTTTAAATCCTAATGCTAAAAGTTCTACATTTCAGCCGGGCCGTGAACTTACGGTATTGGTCCCTCCAAGCAGAAACTATCAAAATCCCTATTTATCAAGCAGGAATTTGCAAGATCTCGGTACTGTTGTTGCCTCACAATACAGTTCGAATGAGAAGGCCCAGCCAACTACCAGCGGCGAGCTGTACAATCCCAATGCGCTAACAGCAGCACACTCTAACATCTCACTTGGCTCAGTCATTTATATCGAAAATCCCGAAAATAAAAAAGGAACCTATGTGCGTGTTAACGACCGTATTTCAGGCAATGGGTTAAAACTTTCTGCGGCAGCCTGGAAATTATTAGACTTTAATAGCAGTTCCCCCAAAGTAACCATTTATCAAAATCAATGAACAAGGCGGGCAACTCGATTAAGAAGTATTTTTCAACTACTCATTCATTACTTTACAGCTATCTGATTAGCCTGCCCCTTCTTCTGCTGTATGAGGCGCTGATATATCTTTCTCAACCAGATACTGAACAGGCCGTTCGCATTTCGGTAGATATTTGGATTAAATGGCTGTTTGCTTTCTTGGGAAGGGATATCGTATCAATCACCTTGATTTTCGCAGCCTTAATTGGCTTGGTAATTATATATCGCGAGCGGCACCGGCTTTCCAGTCTAAAGTTGAGTTATTTCTTTACGATGCTCATCGAAGCTTCAATTTATGCTTTTGTACTGGGTATTTTAATCACTTCTGTTATAACCGGCCTCTTGCAAATGATGCAGACAACATCGGTTGAAGCATTATCAACAGGTCAACAGCTTGCTCTTTCACTGGGAGCCGGACTTTATGAAGAACTGTTCTTTCGTGTTATCCTGGTCTCCCTTCTGCTATTCATTTTCAAAAAGCTTTTTACAAAGAAATATTTAGCTTTTGGAATGGCAATGGTTATTGCTGCCGCTATATTTAGCTTCGTCCATTATATCGGTGCTTACGGTGATTCCTTTACGATCGGATCATTTCTATTTCGCTTTCTTTTTGGATTGGCACTCAATGCCGTATACATTTGGCGCGGATTTGGTATTGCCGCGTGGACGCACGCTATTTACGATCTAATCGTTATCCTTTGACACTTTTTTTAGAAGATCATCCTATCTTTACGATGAGTTCATATTACCTTCCTAAATTAGTTCAACATCAACATATGTATTGCCTATGACCCTGATCAGTTAAAGTGATTAAATATTTATAAGCTAAATTGATATACTTTTTTTGTTAAATTTTAATATTTGGAAACAAAAGCAGTCGAGATTCGATAAGAATAAATCGACAGTTTAATAGTTATACGTAATACAGAAATTATTTCCTTGCAAAAAACTTGCGAACCAACGGGATGGCCGAATTAACCAAAGAAGAAGTTAAAAAACAGGAAGATTTCGAAGAAGAAATTATTCCTCATCTGGATGCAATGTACAACTTTGCACTCCGCCTTACTTCAGATCCCAGTGATGCTGAAGACCTCGTGCAAGATACTATTGTAAAAGCATTTCGATTCTTCAGCAGTTATGAGAAGGGTACGAACGCAAAGGCATGGCTATTCCGGATCCTGAAAAACTCTTACATCAACAATTACAGGAAAAAGTCGAAACAACCCAACCAAGTAGACTACGATGAAGTTTCGACATTCTATGAAACAATTCGGGCTGAACGAACTGATACTTCCGACCTCGAAGATAAGATGTTCAGGGATCTTATTGATGATGATATTTCTCAAGCCCTTGAAGAACTGCCCGAGGATTTTAGAACAGTTGTGTTGCTTTGCGACGTTGAAGGGTTTACCTATGAAGAGATCGCCAATATGCTGGATGTTCCTATCGGTACCATTCGTTCGCGGCTCCACAGAGGACGTAATCTCTTAAAAGCACAGCTCAAGGAATATGCCGAAAAAAGAGGTTATCAACCTGATTAATTAAATTAGAATTGAATATCAGGCTTCGGCCGACTGCCTTTTAGCTTGGCCTGCTTCAGGTTCTGCTGCATTTAAAACAATACGCATCGTAGTACCTTTACCCAGTTCAGAATGGAGAATCATTAGTTTGCCGTTGTGGTATTCCTCAATAATCCGCTTGGTCAGGCTTAACCCCAAACCCCATCCCCTGTTTTTCGTACTATAACCAGGCTTGAATATTTCGCTCTGATACTTTTTTTCAATCCCCGTCCCCGAATCGGTAATATCTATATACACCTCGTTTTCTTTACGGTGCAATTTTACAGAAAC
The DNA here is from genome assembly GCF_058386985.1 of Fodinibius sp. GM108. NCBI lineage: Bacteria > Pseudomonadati > Balneolota > Balneolia > Balneolales > Balneolaceae > Fodinibius > Fodinibius sp. GM108. The sequence continues at coordinate 430,469 of NZ_JBYEIR010000004.1, read as the reverse complement.
ATAAGCCTTTCTTGCCGTAGATTTAATGGCATCCATCGCATTTTTAATAAGATTTTCTAATGCCCACTGAAACAGGTCAGGATTTACGCGGGCCTGTATACTGGAATCCATCTTGCGCAAAACGTCTACATTTTTACCCAACTGGGGCAGCCGCTGTTCCATATAATCTACAACTTGATCCAGAATAGGCTTCAGCTTTTGTATATTCAGCTCTGGTTCTGATCCTATTTTATTAAATCGCTCGGCTACATCGCGCAGGCGCGTGATATCGTTTTCCAGCTCATTGCAAATCCGCTGCGTAAAATCATCATCTTTTTCATCCCGCAATAATTCTACCCACCCGTATAAACTGGATAACGGCGTTCCCAGCTGATGTGCAGCTTCTTTTGTCATTCCCACCCATAAATTCGACCGTTCAGACTTTGTGATTGCCCGATAGCTGATGTATCCAATTCCCAGCAAAAGAGCCAACAAACTTAGCTGAATAAAAGGAAAATAGCGCAGGTAACGAACCGTAGGGCTTTCACCATAATACACATACTGTGTTTGGGAATAATCTTCATCACCCAACTTTATTTCAATGGGATCATGCATAGAGGCGTATCGCTCGATCAAGTCTTTATTCAACGGTTCATCTACATGATTAGCATGAATGATTTCGTCCCGCTCATCAACAATAATGCGTGGTACCTGAAAACGCTCCTCACTCAGCACAATCTCTTGCGTCACAAAAGTTTGTGATGCCCGATCGGCCTCGGCTTCTTCAATCAAATTAATGACACTATCTGGTACGGCAGTATTCTGACGCAAATAGTTAGAGGCAAATAGCAAGTTATGACTGATCTCCTCTTGCAGCGGATTACTGGTATATTCAATGGCTTTGGCCCACAACTCAACGCCCGACCGCTCCTGAGTAAGGATACGGTTTATCAGGTATTGATTATAAGCAAATGAGCCTATCCCCAACAAGATCAAGAAAACAATCAGGAAAATATTTATTCTATTGGATGTCAGATGAATCTTCATAATGACAAATATAAATCATAAGAAGTATTTCTATACTATATTCAGCTTGTACATTTTACAAAATAAAAAAGGCATCACCGAATGGTGATGCCTTTTCTGAAATCAATTTCAGAGTTTTGAGCTATCAGTTTTCCTTTATTAGGCTGATGCCTTTCGCTTTTCATAAACCGGCGGAGCATCGTCAGCTATGGTTTCACGGGTGATAACGCAACGTTCAATGTTATCCATCGATGGCAGGGTAAACATTATATCCAGCATCGACGACTCCATAATAGATCGGAGACCGCGCGCACCGGTTCCTCGTTCGAGTGCCTTTTCAACGATTATTTCGAGCGCATCTTCTTCAAAGACAAGCTCTACCCCTTCCATCTGGAACAGCTTTTTATACTGCTTGGTCAATGCATTTTTGGGTTGAAGAAGGATTTCAATCATTGCGTCTTTAGATAGCTGATGCAATCCTGAAATTACAGGCAGGCGACCGATAAGCTCCGGAATCAATCCATAACGCTGCAGGTCCTGCGCCTCCACATAGGTGAAAATATCAGGATCATCTTTGTCAAACGTCACCTGTTCTTCGGAATGAAATCCTAACGAACTGGACGAAAGGCGCTTAGCGATAATCTGCTCAAGACCGCTAAAAGCTCCTCCGCAAATAAACAGAATGTTTGAAGTATCTACCTGAATAAAATTCTGCTCGGGGTGTTTACGTCCACCTTTGGGAGGGATATTGGCAGTTGTGCCTTCCAAAATTTTAAGCAGTGCCTGCTGTACACCTTCTCCCGATACATCGCGCGTAATTGACGGATTATCACTTTTCCGCGCAACCTTATCTACCTCGTCGATATACACAATACCGCGTTTGGCTTGTTCAACATCGTAATCGGCAGACTGCAACAGGCTTGAGAGAATACTTTCCACATCTTCCCCTACATACCCGGCCTCCGTAAGCACAGTGGCATCGGCTATAGTAAAAGGCACGTCGATAATATTGGCCATAGTACGTGCTAATAACGTTTTACCACAGCCAGTAGGACCTAACAGGATAATATTGCTCTTCTCAATTTCTGTATCGTCAAATTCATCCTCGATTTCCGAACTGATGCGTTTGTAGTGATTATATACAGCAACAGAAAGCGTTTTTTTCGCCTGTTCCTGACCAATTACATATTCATCAAGACGTGATTTGATCTCGGCCGGCTTTTGCAGAGGCTTGTACTTCTTATCTCTTTGTTTGGACATCGAAGCCAGATCGCTCTTTACAATTCCAGACGCGTCATCTACACAGCGATCACAGATATACACATCGTTGGGACCGGCGACCATACTATTGACTTCATGGCTCGATCGTCCGCAAAACGAGCAGTGAATTGTTTTATCGTCGTTATTTTCTTGGTCGCTCATTATCTACTGTAATTTTCTTGGAAATTATTTCTCGTTTTTCCGCTTCATAATATTATCAACCAAACCGTAATCCAGTGCTTCCTCGGCTGCCATCCACTTGTTACGGTCGGAATCTTCCATAACCTGCTCAACTGATTTTCCACTGTGTTCAGCAAGAATAGAGCTAATCAACTTTTTGATGCGCAGAATCTCTTGCGCCTCTATTTCAATATCACTGGCTTGCCCGCGCACACCGCCGAGAGGCTGATGAATCATTACGCGGGAGTTAGGCAGCAAATTACGTTTACCGCTCGCTCCTCCTGCCAATAATACAGCCGCCATTGACGCTGCCATTCCCACACAGGTAGTAGCAACATCACATTTCACATACTGCATTGTATCATACACAGCAAAACCAGACGACACAACACCGCCAGGGCTGTTTATGTACAGATTTATATCTTTTTCCGGGTCTTCAGATTCCAAATAGAGCATCTGTGCTACTAACGAGCTGGCAACAGCATCATTAACAGGAGTTCCCAGAAAAATTACCCGATCTTTGAGCAAGCGCGAATAAATATCAAACGCACGCTCACCCCGTTCGGTCTTCTCGACCACCATCGGGACTAAATTGTTATTTTGAGGACGGGTAAAGTTACCGTCTTCGTCTTTTGGTGCTTCGTATAATGGTTGCTTTTCCATAAAATTTATAGAGGATAATAATTTTTTGGTGACAAATATTGATTTCAGGCCTTATGCCTGGAGATTCTCATCGTGCTTTTCCTGATAGGTTTCCTTGTCAATCTCGTTAATCTTCACTTCGTCTTTAAGTCTATCAAAGACTTTGTCTTCACGAATACTGTTCCGCAGACTTTCAAGCTGTTGCGGATTTTGTGCAAACATATTGCGCATCTGATCCACTTCTATACCATAACGAGAAGCCTCGGCTTCTAAGTATTCATCTATATCTTCGGGTTTTATCTCGATATCCTCAAATTTTTCTTGCAGCTTTTCATTCAGGAAAAACCATTTTGCATCACGGATTGCCCGATCTTCCATATTTTCCTTGTATTCTTCCTCATCAAAATCGGGCGGAAGCTGTCCCTGTGATTGCTGCTTTACACGTTCTACATACTGATTCTGAACTTGCTTTTTGAATACTTCTGGTACTTCGAAATCATGTTTTTCAACAAGCGAATCGATGATATCGTTCTTAAATAAATCATCAGAAGACTGATCGTACTGGTCCTGTATACGACTTTTGATCAGACTTTTAAGTTCATCGACATTTTTGGCCTCATCATTAGACGCTTTCTTGGCAAACTCATCGGTAAGATTAGCTTTATGCAGCTTTTCCACTTTTTCCACTTCCAGCTGAAAGCTATGTGTGTGATCTTCATGACCAATCTCAACATCTACTTTATCACCAACTTCGTGACCGATTAAGTCATCGCGAAACTGCTCTGATTCTTGTTTGGTCAGATCAATAGTTTCTTCAGCCTTATTCTCCTCATCCGGCTCTCCATCATCATCAAGAGGAATTGCATCAACGGTAACACGACTGTTTTCGGTAATTTCTTCCTCAACGACTTCCCAGTTACCCTGCTGCTTGAGCTGACGATCGAGCTCTTCTTCAACTTCTTCATCAGAAACATCATGCACCAGTCGATCTACCTCGATCTCGCTGAGATCTGCAAGCTCAAATTCCGGACGTGCACCAATTTTAAATTTGGCTTCAAGCTCATCGTCCTCCCAATTAAGGTCAGTCATTTCGCTTTCACCCACAGGATCATATTCAGGAACAACTTTTTCTTCGAATACTTCCTGAACGTATTTACTTACTTCCTCCTGTTCGATTTCATCCCCGAAACGCTTCCGAATAATTTTTATGGGAACTTTGCCGGGTCTAAAGCCAGGCATATTTATCTGACCACGATACTTCTTGTAGGCCTCTTTAAACTTCGGCTCCAGATCTTCACGATTAGCCGAAATAATTAATTCTTTGTCTACAGAGGTTATATCATTAATAGTTATTTCCACAGAGTTACTCCAAATGGTGTTTTAATTAAAACGGTAAGAATGATTTATAGTGTACGAGAGGGGGGACTCGAACCCCCACGCCTGAAAGGCACTAGATCCTAAATCTAGCGCGTCTACCAATTCCGCCACTCTCGCAGATATTTTTCAACTCAGTTAAAGTGTATACTACTGGATTTTCAGAGCCACGAAAACTACGGCTTTTTTACTCAGTTATCAACATTAAACCTTTGTTAAAACTCATTATTGCTAGGAGTCATTTCATGATTTTTGTAGATTTCAGTGTTTATTGAAACCAAGAAAACGAATTTATCCGTTCATGTTTTATAACCTCCGTCTCGTTTATATTACCACCAAAGACAAGAAAGAAGCTAAATCCATTGGCACAAAACTGGTTAAGGAAAAATTAGCTGCTTGTGTCAATATTATTGACGGCATGGAATCGATCTACCGCTGGGAAGGTGAAATTGTGGAAGATAAGGAAGCTATTCTGATTGCCAAGACTCCATACCACAATGTGAAGGATCTGACTGAACGCGTCAAAGAACTGCACAGCTACGATTGTCCCTGCATTATATCGCTGCAACTAACAGAACAGGAGGGTAATGAAGAGTATCAGCAGTGGCTTCTCAAAAATTCTAAAAAACAGACGATCGATTACGAAATTGAGGATATGTAGGATTTAGGATATGAGGAAATAAGGGTATAAGGAAGTTGTGCTGCCTCTGATCCATATAACCTTATATCCCTATTCCCCAATACCCGTATTTCAAAAAATCTAGCGATGCAGACCGCACTCAGTTTTCGACAAATTACTCCAACGGCCCTCGCGTCCTGCCCCCTTCACGGTACAGTGCGTACATCCCACAGAGTGATATCCTTTTTCTTTTAAGGGATGTTCGGGCAAGCTGTGAACTTCGATATATTCTTCAACCAATGAGGTATTCCAGTCGATAAGCGGATAAAACTTGAGCAGTTCGTTATCATCATCCATGATATTGAGGGTATTTCGATGCTGATTTTGGAATCCTATCAATCCCGACATCCAGACTTTATACTGATCTTTTATGCGGTCGAGCGGTTCAACCTTGTTGATTTCACAGCATCGATCCGGATTCTCTTGCCAAAGCTCCTCGTTGTGTGTCATTGCATGTTGACCGGGATCAGGTCTCAAATCGATGACATTTAAACCCAACAGGCGTGTCATTCGCTCTTTATAGGCAATCGTCTCCTCAAAATGATATCCCGTATCAATAAAATAGATCGGACACTCGGGCTTAATACGACTTACCAGATGCAGTATAACTGCTGAGGTTGTGCCGAACGAAGATGTCACCAATACATCCCTGAATGAGTTAAAAACTTGAGCTACCCGGGCATCCACAATCTTTGCGGAAAGCGACCGATTTATTTTTTCTTTATTAACGAGATACATATAGATTGATTTTTTATTAACCAATTCCCGTAAATCTTTTTAATTGCAACACAATCTAACAGTGAGTGTACTAAAAGTCGAACAAAAAAATCATATCTGTCAAGTAACTGTTCACCGGCCCAAATCTCACAATGCCGTCAACTTTGCAGTGATGGAGGAGATGGAAAATTTACTGGATGAAATAGAGCAAGATGAAAACATGCGTTGTCTCATCTTAACTGGTGGAGGCGATAAAACTTTTCTTTCCGGCGGTGACCTTCAGGAGTTCCATACTATCAAAACTGCCGAAAAAGCTAAGTCCATGGCACGACGGATGCTTTCGATTCTCGCACGGATTGAAAAACTGCCCTGCTGGACAATCGCCTCTGTGAATGGCTCGGTATATGGCGGCGGTTGTGAAATCATGCTCGCCTTCGATTTTTGCATCGCCTCATCAGATGCAGAGTTTGGTTTTACTCAGGCAAAATTTTATTTGCCGCCCGGCTGGGGCGGGCTGACACGTCTTGTCGAAAAAGTTGGTCGATCGACAGCTCTTCGCTGGCTGGCTGAAGCAAAAATGATAAGTGCACAATCAGCACTTGAACACAAACTTATCGATCGTGTTGCAAATAATGATGAGCTGAATAATGAAACCTGGGGTTGGGCTCAAGACCTTACTAAAAATGACCGTTCATTTATTAAAAATCTAAAAAAAGGTGCTATGCGAATTACCGAAACCCGATGGAAGGCAATAAATGCTGAACTCGACTCATTCGCCGAATTCTGGGAGAGCGATCTGCATCAGCAGCGGGTGGCAATATTTTTGGATAGGAAAAATAGGAATTAGAGGTATGAGGATATAAGGGTATAAGGTATAAGGATTAGAGACGGCATGATTTATTTCCCTATAACCATATTTCCCTATAACCAATAATCATTCCCTCACCTTTTTGCGCAGGTACATCTTTGTTTCATAGCGGTCGCCTTTGCGGAAAAGTTCTACGCGCATGGAATCTCCCTCATTAAATTCCCGGAGCAGCGCCTGTGCGTGCATCTTGCTCTGTACACGCTCTTCACCAATTTTGAGAATGATATCACCCGGAACTATTCCTGCTTCAAAGGCCGGTCCATCACGATTTACGCCTTTAACCAATAATCCCCGCACGGCAGGTAAGTTATACTGTGCCGCCAGCTGATACGTCATTTCTACAGTACTGAATCCCGGATCGTAGGAAAGTTCAACTTCACCGGATGATACCAGCTGCTGAATAATTTGCTGGACGCGATTGCTGGGAATGGCAAAACCAAGTCCTACAAAACCACTGCTTGTTCCACCGGTAAAGATAAAGGTATTTACGCCGATCACTTTACCCTCGCTGTCAACAAGCGGTCCACCCGAATTGCCTCTGTTGATCGCCGCATCAGTCTGTATCATATCAATATAGACGCGCGGCTCATTGGGGTTGGGACGGAAATCACGATTTAAAGCACTTATAACCCCTACCGTTACGGAAGGTTTAGCCGACTCAAACAACCCGAACGGATTGCCCACAGCCAGCGACCATTCCCCTACCAGCACACTGTCAGAATTCCCAAATTCGACAGCAGGAAATTCACGATCGGCTTTTATCCTTAGCAGGGCCAAATCAGCCAGCTCATCAGAACCCAGTACTTCGGCATCATATTGTGACCCGTCAGAAAGTGAAACCACAACCTTTTTTGCATTTTCGTTTGCCACGTGTTGATTTGTTACCACCAATCCTTCCTCATTGATGATAAATCCTGATCCCATACTGCTAACCTCGCGTTCGGTAGGGACGGAAAAGAATCGATTGTAAAACTCATCAAAAGCAAGCCGACGTCCCCCCTGCACCATTTCAGTTACGGTGATGCTCACTACTGCCGGACTTACTTTTTCAACGGCTCGAGTAATGGCGGTCCGCCGACTATCACTGATTTGAGCATTGGCATTTTGCTGCTGAGTAGCAATGGCGGGAGATTCCTTTACAGGATCTAAATTCGAAGGCTCCACCGTATCCTCAATAACTTGAGACATAGTAGCCCCCAGAGCCCGGTTTATCTTATTTTCCTCCGAAAGTTCAGGTTGGTTTTTTTCATCTAAACAGCTAATAAAGGTTAAGCTGACAGCTAGGAAAACCGCTACTGTAAGAACGGGGCTCTTGAGCATCAGAAATGACTTATTTTTGTTACGACTTATCCACACTTACCAGCTGTTTTGATCCAATTTCTACCAAATCTTCGATTGCTTTCTCAAGCGGTCCCGGATGCCATGCACCGGATGCTTTTTTGTGGCCGCCGCCGCCTATTTCACGAGCCCATTCGTTTACATTCACATCATTACTCTTTGAACGAAGACTCATTTTGACGCCGTCGCCAAGCGCTTTAAAAAGAATAGCAGCTTTAATGCCTGTAACGCTTAGCGGATAAGCTACAAAGCCTTCACAATCGTCATTGGTAGTATTTGTCTCTTCCAGCATTTCTTTGGTAACGTACATAATGGCAATCTGATTGTCCTCAAATAATTCTATTGTGCTCATTGCTTTACTAAGCAAGTGAAGCTGATTTAATGTTTTATTTGAGAACACTTTTTCGGCCACTTCATTGGGACGAAAATCGCCAAGCCTCAATAACTCCGAAGCGATATTCATCGTCTCAGGCGTTACGCTATCATACTGAAGCGATCCTGTATCAGTCAAGATACCGGTATACAGTGCTTTGGCAGCTTTTTCATCAACCTGGGAAATATCATTTTGCAGGAAGAGATGAAATATCAGCTCACAAGTTGAGGAGGCATCTTCAACAGAAATACTGAGATCGAACCCGTCGTGGGGATCAGGATGATGATCAACCATAAAGGTAGGTTTCGGATCATCCTGAATATAATCGGAGAAACTGCCAAATCGTTTGGGCGAATTACCATCTAAAAGCACAAAAGCATCGCATTTTTTTAGCGCTTTTTCTTTTGGTTTTTGGATAGGAAAATACTCTGCCATCCATTGTAGATTCAGCGGCACATCATCATCGTTAAATGCATAAGCGTTGATGTCGTTCCTCTCCAACCATAAGCAGGTTGCAACCTGTGCACCAATACAATCACCGTCGGGGCGGATGTGAGAAAATACCCCCACCGTGTCAAACTGCTTTAATTTTTTGATAAGTTTTTCAAACATAACAACGAATTACCGCGAAAAATAAGCTTAATAAAATGGTATATAGCTGTGAAGAAAGCAATATTTTTTTCAGGGTAAAATCTTAATCCTTTTTATCGTATCATAATAGTTGAATTGGCCTTAAATCGTTCCAAAAAGGGTTCTTTATGAAAAAGGTGCTCATACTTTGCAACGGAAAACCTCCAACGGAAGATCTGTTCCAAAAATATCGAGCGAGCGCAGATTACTTTATTGCAGCCGATGGCGGAGGAAATATTGCCCTTCAATTCAATGCCACACCGGATGCTGTCGTAGGCGACCTGGATAGTTTTCAGGGTCTCGATACCGCGTCATTCGAAATTATTTTTCGTCCCGACCAGGAAACAAACGATCTGGAAAAAGCGCTCGACCTTGCTCATAAAGAGCAGTGTACACATGTCAGCATTCTTGGTGCCACTGGATTACGTCTCGATCAAACCCTCAAAAACCTCTCTGTTCTCAAACAGTACGATGAAAAGTTCGAGGAACTGAGAATCATTGATAATTACGGAGAGATCCGCCTGCTCGAAACACCTTTTGAAGAAGATATTGAAGTAGGTACACAAATATCTCTGTTTCCGCTTTCGGGCAAAGTATCGGGCATTACAACGATCGGATTAAAATATCCTCTCAAAAATGAAGCACTGGAAAATGGCGTTCGTGACGGTTCTTCCAATGAAGTCATTAAAAATCCTGTGAAAATAACGCACAAGAGCGGCGATTTGCTCCTGTTCGTGGCCCGAGAAGCGCGTTGAACCCTTTCCAATTTCGGAATATCTTTAACCCATATTTTTCAAAAGTATGTATGGTGAGAAACGCGGATTAACTCAATTTGAAAAAAATCTGACTTTTGACTGAACTTGAATTTACGCTGCTCGACTGGGGAATAATTGCCCTCTACTTTTGCCTGCTCGTGTATCTTACCTGGGAGCGCGACTGGGAGCATCTGGATGAAGAATCATTTTTGCTTTCCGGGCGAAAGATGAGTCTGCCTGCTTTCGTTGCCACTCTTGTCTCGACATGGTACGGCGGCATTCTTGGCATTGGCGAATACAGCTATCAAAACGGGATTTCTACCTGGCTAATACTGGGATTCCCCTTTTACGTTTTTTCTGCCCTTTTTGCCTGGCTGCTGGCCGGTAAAATCAGAATGAACAAAGCACTTTCTCTGCCCGAAGCTGTAGGTAACTTCTATGGGGATACGGCGGGGCGTTTTTCTGCCATACCTATTTTCATTCTCGTAAGCCCGGCGCCCTATATCTTAATGCTTGGACTGATCTTTCAATATTTAACCGGCGGCGGGGGTGATTTCCTATGGTATGCCAGTGGTGTGGCATTATTCTCCGTAGCATACGTAACGTTCGGCGGGTTCAATGCTGTCGTCCATACCGACATGCTGCAAATAGCCCTCATGTTCGGAGGTTTTATTGCTCTTATCTGGTTTGCCGGCACAGAAACAGGGGGACTCGACAGCCTGTGGCAATCTGTACCGGATGATTTTCGTGATATTACCGGTGGGGAAAGCCTTCAATACATTCTCGTCTGGTTTTTTATCGCCTTGTGGACCTTTGTGGATCCGAGCTTTCACCAGCGCGCCGCAGCAGCCAAAAATCCCAATACAGCCAAGCGAGGCATTTTCGTTTCCATTGTGCTGTGGTCGATTTTTGATTTCCTTACCATTTTCAGCGGAATGTACGGATGGGCTATTCTCGGTCCCGAGATAGCAGAACCAATCATGGTATATCCCTATCTTGCCAATGAAATACTGCCGATTGGGTTAAAGGGATTGTTCTTTGTAGCACTACTGGCTACAATCATGTCTACATTAGACAGTTACTTGTTTTTATCGGGACAAACGCTCGGACGAGATCTGTTGGTTAAATTCTTTCCCGATACTGAAAACAACACTTTGACGCGCATCAGCACGTTGATAGCTGCCATAATCGGCATCTTACTAATCATCATGTACCCGAGCGTTATTGATTTATGGTATGTGATTGGTTCTGTAATGATTCCCGGACTGCTAGTTCCGGTATTGGGCGTTTACCTCAAGTTCTTTTCCCTTCGAAAACAATGGGTATTACCCACTATGGTTGGCAGTACTGCTGTTTCGCTGGGCTGGCTGATCCTGGGCACTATCACCAGCGAGGGGACTTACGATTATACCTATCTGGGCGTAGAGCCATTCTATCCGGGCTTGGCGGTGAGTATTATTTTGTGGATGATCGGGCGCCGAAGAAATGGGGAATTGCTAGAAGAAACAGAATTCATCAAAGACGAGGAATTTAAATGAACCGCAGAATAATGAACTAAGAATTATGAATTTCGAAATTCCACAGTTCGGGATCGGAATTCCTTGAAATATTTTTTGAAAATCATTTCGTGCCCCTCCCCAATCTTTCGGTGTCGAAGTCAATTTTTGAAAAAAGTGAACCACAGAGTTGCGCAGAGGATTATACAGAGGGGCATAGAAAATCAGCTCTGCGATTTTCTATGATTCCTATGCGGTAATGGTAATTCTCCCCTTATCAAGTATTATATGTGAACCTCAGTCTAGTTCGGAAGTTCGACTCCCTCACAACTAGTCTAATGAAAAATGCGTTGTGAATGGGATCTACTTTCGAACAGATGAATGGGTTTGCTTAAAAGGCACAAGCGGCGCTTGCGCTAGTGTTGGATGAAGCAAGATAGCAACCGCAGATAATGAACAAGGAAATATGAATTTCAAAATTCGGTATTCCTTGTTCTCTATTCAATATTCCCTACGTGCTTTTAAGGATGTGCCCGAGGTTCAGCTTGTGGATAGGAATCAAGTACTTTCTTGCCATAGCATCTTTCTGGATATTCAAAATGCCCGTGCCTCGAAAATCAACAATGCAATATCCTTCAAAAGACTTTACCACTTCACCGATCCCATAATACTCCGGACACGGTCCGTAGTAAACCAGATCTCCATGCTGGATATTATTATCCGCCCTTCGGTTATACGGATAAATAACCGGCAGCCGGTCAAGTCGATATGAGAGTCTTTTCTTTGTTGCCATGGTTCTTAATATACAGGATTACGATACTTTTTTTCTAATGACAAATTTTCGGGATTTCTTGTCAGTAGCTTCAATAGAAATCCAGATAGCTTCAGGGGGTATGAGAGACTCAATTCGCTCCGGCCATTCAATTACGCAGATGCCATTTCCATAAAAATATTCTTCAGCTCCAATTTCGAGCGCTTCCCGCGGAGATTCCATCCGGTAGCAGTCAAAATGATAGAGCTGACGGTCTCCCAGGTATTCATTAATGAGCGTAAACGTGGGAGATTGCACTTCGTTGCTGTCTATTCCCAATCCTTCAGCCATGCCCTTGACAAAATGAGTTTTACCAGCGCCCAGCTCTCCCTTTAAGCAGACTATAGCTCCGGCATCCAGATCGCCTGCAAGCTTTTTTCCCAGAGCAATCGTTTCTTCTGGGGTATTAGTCGTAAATTCCTTCTGCATGATAACTTGTTTTTTCTGATCTCTGATCTCACTATAGCATAGACTTCGGTCGCAGCGTAGCAATGGGCAGAATCATCTCTTCCATACTGGCACCACCGTGCAAAAAAGTATCCCGATAACGATTTTGATACTGATGATAATTAGTGGGATAAACAAAGTAATAGTTTTCCTTGGCAATGATATAATTGTTCGAATGCCGGGGTGTAGGTAACTGATAATCTTTCGGATTCTTTACGACCATTGTATCATCTTCATTGGCCGTTAAATTGCGACCGTATTTATAGCGGAGGCTGGTAGAAGTGTTCCGGTCACCATAGACTTTCGTATCTCGCAACGCCCGTACTGCACCGTGATCACTCGTGATGACGATAACAATCTCTTCTTCAGCCAGAATTTTAAATATCTCGTATAACGTGGAGTGCTGAAACCACGTTTTCGTCAACGACCGAAAAGCAGGCACATCAGGAGCAATTTCTTTAAGTACGTCTGAATCAGACCGCGAATGCACAAGCGTATCCACAAAATTATATACAAACGTGCTTAGCGGTACTTGCAGATAGTTGTGAATATTATCCGTTACGCGCTGTCCCTCTTCGGTATTCAGTACCTTTTCGTATTTGGCATTCGCATCCACGCCTTTGCGTTCCAATTGTTTATGAAGCAACTCTTGTTCAAACCGATTGAGTGAGCTTTCATCCTCTCCCTGGTGCCATAAATCAGGATAAACTGATTCAATTTCCAATGGAAACAGCCCTGAAAATATGGCATTGCGGGAATATGGTGTAGCCGTAGGCAAAATAGAGTAGTAAAAATCGGTATCGATGGTGTAATCTTCATTCAGCAGATCCTGAAAAACCATCCACTGGTCGTAACGCATGCAGTCAATAACCATAAACAGCGTGGTCTGATTATTTTTCACATGCGGAAGGACATACTCATCAACAATATCAACTGAAAGCGGAGGTCGGTTCGGCGTAGATTGTGTGAGCCATGATTGATAACTGTGCGAAATAAAACGGCCGAACATCTTGTTAGCTTCCTGGTATTGATCGGCCAATACCTGGCGCAGCGATTCTTCACCTGATTCCAGGTCAATATCCCACCGAGTCAGCTGCTGATAAATCTCAATCCATTCATTCCATTTAAGATCCCCACTAATTCGCTGTGAAATTTTATTAAAGTTGCGTAGATACGACTGCGCAAATTTTTCACTGCGAATGCGGTGTCGTTCAAGAATACGTTTTGTCGTAAGAACGATCTGATTGGGATTAACCGGCTTTATCAGGTAATCGGAAATTTTGCCTCCAATTGCCTCCTCCATGATCGACTCTTCTTCACTTTTTGTGATCATCACAACCGGAAGCCCCGCCTGGATCGTTTTGATCCTGTTAAGCGTAGCCAACCCATCCATACCGGGCATCTGTTCATCAAGAAAAATAATATCGAAAGGCTGTTCCTGTATCAGCGTGATGGCATCTTCACCGTTGGTAACAGGAGTAACTTCAAAACCCTTATTTTTTAAGAAAATAATATGCGGCTTCAGCTGATCGATCTCATCATCCGCCCACAGGATACGTGTAGCCATAGAGGACTCATCTTCAATTTATTTTGAATCCTTAAGTTTGACAAATGGCTTCAATTTTTCCAGTCGTTTTTGTGCTATTCCTTTTATTTTTTTGAGCTCTTCAATTGTTTCAAAATTACCATTTTCATCACGATATTTGATGATTCGCTGAGCATAAGCGGGACCTATACCGGGTAACATTTGCAAGTCTTTTTCTGATGCCGTATTGATGTTTATTCTGCTGTCTAACGTATCCTGAGTGGCTTTTTGCGCAGTTTTTCCAGCTGTTGTGTCTTTCTCCAGTGTATCTATTGCTGCAACGAATTCCTCTTTTCTTTCGGCCATCTCTTCAGGATAATACTGCGCCATCAGCTCATTCTCTTCGGTTTCGAGCATTGCCTTTCGCTCATTGAACTGCTTTTCAAGTTCGCGGTAATCATCATCTTCAAAGGGTGCCGTAGATGACAATGAAAGATTTAAGCCTCCCAGGCAGACGAGCAGTATCACTAATGCCGAAATAGTTTTACGCTCATCAGGTGTAATTTTTAACCGCTCAAGCCAAAAAAATATTTTTCTCTTCATAAGATCCCCTGTTTTTGTATCCGTTTCCTAAGAGTAAGACCGACAGAGGCTTATATCCTTACAGAAAATCTTCTTGTATGAAGCCCAAAATAATTCGATGTTTGGCTTCTTATTCCTGTATTATCCACAAAGAAATTTAGATGTAATCACACATACATAGGTATAACTTGTCAATGAAATATTATAAGAGACTTAGCAAACCGTACATATCATGCTGAATCTTTAGTCCTGAACTTGATTCAGGATCTCTTTCAGCATCTGTAAGCAATTGTTCTTCAAAAGCTTCTAATATAACTTCTGCTCAAGACCCTGAAACAAATCCAGGGTGGCACGGGTTTTTCAAAGCCCTCTATAAATAATCCAGGTATGGAGACATCAAAGATCTATCATTACAAAAATTTATCAATCTCCTACTCTCGCGTGGGAGTAGAAAGTGATCATCCTCTGATTATTTTGCACGGCTGGGGCAGCAATAAGCAGGTGATGATGCCGCTGGCCAAACAACTGGCTGATATCAGAGATTGTTATGTACTTGACCTGCCGGGATTCGGCAATTCATCAATACCTCAGGAAGCCTGGAATGTAGATGACTATGCGGATCTTATCCAACAATTTATCAGCGATCAGGGATACGAAAAAACGGACCTCCTTGCTCACTCTTTCGGCGGACGTATTACCCTAAAACTTTGTGCCCGCTCCGGAGCTGACCAATATATCGATAAAGTTCTCATTACCGGGGGTGCCGGCATGAAACCAAGGCGAACTGTTTCCTATTACTTCAAAAAGTACACTGCTAAACTGCTTAAAGCCCCCTTTCAAATATTACCTTCTAAGCTGCGTGGAAAGGCCTTAAAACGGCTTCGGCAAACATCCGCGTGGGAAGCCCTCGGGTCTAGCGACTATAGCAAACTAAGCGGTGTTATGCGAGAAACATTCGTACAAACGGTGACCGAATACCTTGAGCCGTGCCTGCCGAAAATCCCACACGAGGTACTTCTGATATGGGGCGAAAACGATGAGGCGGCTCCCCTCTATCAAGCTGAGCGTATGGAAAAAGGCATAGAAAATGCAGCTTTGGTCGTCATCGATAATGCCGGTCATTATGCCTTTCTGGACCGGCCGTCGCATTTTACATCCATTGCCAAAGCATTTTATAAGGGATAATAATAGATACCAAGTTTGAACTACTTGGGCATATTTTAGGTGGCAGACTTGAATTTATCCATCGGATCCCAAACCCAGCGATCCAATGGGCAGTGCCTTCTATTATCTTATTAACGCTGTAATAAACTTTCGGGCGTGAACACTTAAATTTCTTCATTAGCCAGTCTCCCTTTTCTCCTCACTTCCAATCGATCCCACTTTATGCTTCAACACCAGCTCCCCACCCAAATAATTACCAAATAACATAGCAGCTAAAATTAATCCCATCGCTGTTAGTTGCCAAATATCCGGTTGTACGAAATTGGGATAGGTTCGGAATTTAAGTCCCGCAACAATCCCAAAAACAGTAAGTACAGAGAGCTGGATACCGGCATGCCAACCTGCAATCCTGAAAACTTTAGGACGATCTGCTAATTTAATATAGTCCAGAAAGCCAAAAAGTCCGGCTACAAATCCGGCGGCCACCCCCAAAGAAATCGTATAAAAGGAAGCTGCAAACAGCTGCGGCTCTCTAATAATAATTCCGGCTATATCAAACAGAAATCCGGCCGAAAAGAGTGCTGAAGGAAAATGCACCAACATCAGATGCACCGGATGATTAAACAGTGTGCCTTTAAACCCCATATATAACCTACTTTGTAGATGCCTCATTTTTACAACCAGAAGGCTGTTAAAAGCAACAATACAAATGCTGTTACAGCAGCAAGGGCATGAACCACAGCCAGCCACTTTGGAATATCTCTGTCTGAAATATCACGCCCAAACATCACAAAACCACCCAGTGCCGCTACCACAAATATGAGTAAGCTGGTCATCATCAGCGTATCACCCTGATTTATATATGCGATAATAAGTAACACTAATGCAATGGCAGCCGCAGCACCATGGCTGTACACAACTCCCTTTGGAGTTTCTTCATCTTTAAGTACTTTTGTAATGAGAACCGCACCAAGTACCGCTGCCAGCGCAAATAAAATGATTGTTGTTATAAGCATACGACGTTCCGGTTTTAAGTTTAAATTCACTTGCTAGACTATTTGATCATTAAAACCGGAAAAGGTTACAAAACAATTATTCGATACTATGAAAGATCCTGACGATATAGATATACTCCGGCAGAAATCTCCCGATAAACTTACTGATGAACGGATTATTAAAGATGTGATTTCTGGAAATGTTGATCTGTTCAGCGTCCTTGTTCAACGCTATAATCAACAGCTTTTTCGCATTGTCCGAGGCTATATTTCTAATAAAGAAGATGCCAAGGATGTGATGCAGACCTCCTACCTGAAAGCATTTGAAAACCTGAATCAGTTTCGCGGTGAGGCCAAGTTTTCAACCTGGCTTTTTCGCATCGGGATAAATGAGGCTTTAAAGAAAATTAGCCGGAATAATAATATTTCTGATCTTGTTGATGTAACCGATCACGAAGATGATGATCAAAAGAGTAGAAAAGAAACATCCACACCTGAGACAAATCTTATACAGGATGATATGAACGAGCACCTCGAAAAAGCAATTGATGCGCTGCCGCCCAAATATCGGAGTGTACTTATTATGCGCGAAATTGAGCAGATGAGTACGAAAGAAACCGCGGAAATTCTGGATATTTCACGAGCTAACGTTAAGGTACGACTTCATCGCGCCAAAAAGATGCTTCGGGATGAATTGGCCGATATGCTCGACGAAATAGACCTTCTTTCGTTCAAGGGTGAAGACTGTGACCAGATGACCCAACAGGTTTTGCAGGTTGTAAAGGAAGAATTGCTATGAAAAATTTGTAAAGATGATTCGCAAAGTGGAAGAAGACTTTCCGGATCTTCTACAATCTGGCAAGCTATGTTCTTAACTGATTTAATCTCTTCAGCATCTATTGCAACTGCTCATTTAAAAAGCAGTTATTGAATTTTACTGATATTCCTGATCCGCCAGCCAGCGGACAGGATGAAACCTTATCACTGAATGTTCCAAGCATCCACCCTTGAAACATGAAACGTGGTTAAATGATAAGCGCGGACGCTTATCATAGCAGGGTACGATTACATTGTTTCAGTACTGTTGAGACTCCTCATCGGAGTTGATTTGCACTGCAGAACAAAAAACCCCTATTACTTCGGGAGCAGAGCTCCCTCGCAACTATATTCGTAACGCAAACCTTTGTGTAACTCTGTGTCTTTTCTGTGAATCTTTGTGGAATAACTATAAAATCCTAAATCGAAACACTCTGTCCCCAGCTATTCTGGGTGCAGGACCCGTTCAGCATGACAAAAAAAATTAACAACTACCCCTCTTCCAGCTGACGCTCTTTAAAATCTTCGTCGAAATAGTTGTACCACTTGCGGAACGGACGAAAGGCATTTTCGGGATCAAACGGCCGCTTAAACTCGCTCTCACGGCACTCCTCGCTGCAGCATCCTTCCATCAGCCGCGCGCCCTCCTCTGAGCAGACAAATAGCTTATTACACTCCATATTCGCACAGTTGATATAGGTATCTGCCGGCTTGCCCGTGATTTCACAACGCGCGATCGGTTCCATATCGTCTTCATTAACCGGCACCACCAGGCGATCATCAAACACAAAGCACTTGCCTTTATAATGCTTGCCGCCCTCTTCATTGGCATATTTCAGAATACCGCCGTGCAGCTGATTTACGTCGTGCCATCCTTTCTCTTTCATCAGCACCGAAAATTTTTCGCATCGGATGCCACCCGTACAGTACATCAGCACTTTTTTATCCTTGTCAATCTCCTCTTCAACCTGCTCCAGCCATTTGGGGAAATCATAGAAATTTTCCACATCCGGCGTAATAGCACCTTCAAAATGGCCGATTTTTGATTCATAATCGTTACGAACGTCAATCAGCACATAATCATCCTCGTTTTCCAGTACCTGTTTCCATTCGTGCGGCTCAAGGTACTTTCCACCATCAGAGGGATCTACATCCTCTTTGTGAATCGCCACCAACTCATCACGCGTTTTACATTTTAACTTTGCAAACGGCACATAATCACTGGCATCGGTTTTGAAATCGATATCCTCAAATCCGGAAATACTTGTCAGATATTCTTTGTATTTGGTTATCTGTTCCGGGGTACCGCCAACAGTACCGTTAATGCCTTCTTCGTTGATATAAATTCGTCCTTTGATTCCCAAATCCTTGCAAAACTGCTTGTGTTCTTCGCAGAAGGTTTCAGGATCTTCAATGGGGTGGAATTTGTAATAGAGTATTACTTCGTACATGATTTGATTTTTGTTTACCACTAAATCACTGAGAGCACTAAGAAATTTATTTTACTTTACCTCAGTGGACTTAGTGTCTTAGTGGTGATACATTATTTGCAGATGCCAAAAATAAGAGTAATTTTCCAAGAAATGAACTCCAGATCTGTCTAATATTTCGTTGTTGAATGAAGTATCCCCTGCTCTGCTTACCCATTTGTTTACTTATTTTCCTTGCCTCTGTCAATATTGCTAATGGGCAACAACGGCTGGATTCTGATCTCCATAAACACAATCACGACATTTATAAGGATATCGAGCAGGATTATAAGAAGGGGCAACTGAATATTGACCAAAAGGTACTATATAAATTTTATGCTGCAGGTAATTCTCAAAAATTGCCTGAAAACTATCAACAACAGAACTCATCTCCCCTCAAATGTGGGACCCCCGCTATTACCGATTTCCATCAAAATTACAATAAACTTTCAGGTCCCACGATTTCTGAAATTGAGTCGATAATGGATAGTCCAACCACTCAATCATCCGAAACATACCAATCGCCGTCGGGAAACTTTGAGATCCACTACGAAACCACCGGCAGCCACGCTGTTCCATCGGCTGACGAAAATGAAAATGACATCCCCGATTATGTAGAAGAAGTTGCGGAAGCTGCTGACTCTTCGTACCGACACCAGGTACAAACGCTTGGATATACCGATCCTATTTTCAACAACCAACCCTATGAAATTTTAATCCGTAACTTAGGGTCTTTTTATGGTGATATCCGGGCGCCGGGGGGTGGTACTACATATATCCGTATAGAAAATGACTTTTCTGAAAATTTCCCGCCCAATGACCATCCCGAGGGCGATCAAATCGGAGCCGTATATGCAACAGTCGCTCACGAATTTAAACATGCTATTCAGTATGCCGCCAATGAATGGAGGTATGAGACGGGTTTATGGCTTGAAATGGATGCCACGCTGATGGAAGAAGTGGTCTATGATGATGTCAACGACTACTATAATTACATTGAATCAGATGACTCAATTTTTAATAATCCCAAGGAGTCATTTTATCCCGGGTCTTATTATCACGTAACCTGGGCGCTCTTTTTTGAAGAAAAATATGGCTCGGACTTCTGGCCGCAGGTTTGGGAAATTATCAAGGATAATCCCACAATACCGATGGTGAATGCACTGGAACAACAGCTTGGCGGTGAAGAGGCATATCAACGTGCATATGCTGAATCACAGCTCTGGCACCTGGCTTCGGGACCGGAATTCAGTTCAGGCAATTTCGGCTTCGAGGAAAGCGCACATTATCCAGCTCCTAATATTACCCAACAGTCTGTTGGGGATGATCCGCTGGCTATGCCTGATACTCTAAATAACTTATCAGCCACTTATTTTGATGTACAACCGTCACCTTTCCCGGGTGCTATTGCTGTTAACCTTTCAAAAATATCTAATCCTCAAACCGCAGTTGCAGCACTGGGTTATTTTGATGACGGCACTGTGGAGTTTATCACTGTAAATAACAGTCAGCAAGAATCTATTAATTACGAAACCAATTGGCGATGGAATGAAATCAAAAAGCTGGGGATTGTGGCAGCAAATGGTTCCTATCATCTGGAAACCCAATATGGATTGGCGCTACAGTCGGTGAATCCGCAAACGGTGCAGGTTGAACAAAACTATCCCAACCCTTTTTCTAATGAAACTACAATCAGATTCAGCCTTACCAAACGCCAGAACGTGCAGCTTGAAATTTTCGATGTACTGGGACGAAAAGTTGCTACACTGATTGAGGAGTCTCTTCCCGAAGGTATTTATACAGAACGGTTCGACGGCAGAAACTATGCATCGGGAATTTATTTTTTTCGCTTAAATATTGATGGCAACATAACTACCAAACAGATGACGCTGGTGAAGTGACGGCAGATGTAAGACGGCAGACGACAAACGCGTGCCTTCGAAAGCTATTTGACCCGCTGATTACGCAGACCTCGCAGAATTCGTAAATCTGCATTATTCGCGCTATTTGCGAGCACATTAAGTTTACCTTTTAGGCTTAATTTCTTCTTCACATCTGCCGTTTCACATCTCACGTTTATCTTAAAAATCCAACTCTTTTGCCGGTAAAATCTTGCCGGTTACCTCACCGAAACCAATACGATACTCATCGGTATCAGCATAGCCAGTCATTGTTACCTCATCGCCATCTTCTAAAAAAGTGCGTGTTTCGCCATTGGGAAATTCAATAGGTTCAGTTCCCTTCCAGCTCAGCTCAAGCATGCTGCCGTACGAGCTTTTCTCCTCTCCGCTGATGGTCCCTGATGCATAGAGATCGCCGGCCTGCACGTTGCACCCGGTAATTGTCTGGTGCGCCAGCTGCTGGGCAATATTCCAGTACAAGTTCTTTGCATTGGATGCGCAGATCTTGTGCGGCTCATCCATCTCTTCGCCCTGCAGATAAACATCCAAATTAATATCAAAGGTCCATTTGCCTTGCGACTGCAGATACGGCAATGGTTTCGGATTCTGTTCCGGTCCCTCAATCCGAAACGGCTCCAGCGCCTGCAGTGTCACAATCCACGGAGAAACGGACGTTGCCCAGTTCTTAGCCAGGAACGGACCAAGCGGCTGGTATTCCCATTTCTGGATGTCGCGGGCACTCCAGTCGTTGACGAGTATTAATCCGAATATATGATCTTCTGCTTTACTAACAGGAATAGGTTCTCCCAGCGGATTCCCGGGGCCTGTTAAAAATCCCATTTCAAGCTCAAAATCGCAGAGATTACAGGCATCAAAAACCGGCGTATCATCGCTGTCGGGCGGCAATACTTGTCCCTGCGGACGATGCAGATTTGTACCGCTGACAACCACCGAACTTGCACGTCCGTGATAGCCAACCGGCAGATGCTTCCAGTTCGGCTTCAGCGCATTCTCGGGATCACGGAACATGCTGCCCACATTTGTGGCATGCTGCTCTGAAGAGTAAAAATCGGTATAGTCGCCAATATCCACGGGCAGTAACATTTCCACCTCATTCATGGGTGTAAATACACGCTCCCGAAGTGGCTCATTATCTCGCAGCGAGGGTTCATCAGCTCTTAATAACGTGCTGATATACGTCCGGGCTTCGGCCCAGGCTTTGGGACCTAGCTCCATAAAGTCATTCAATGTGCTTTCCCGAAAAACTGGTTTGCCATCAAGCTGCGGACCGTCAAACGCTCCGGCGGCGTCGAGTTCTGCCAGATTCACAACATGATCGCCGATAGCCGTACAGATGAAAACTTCTCCGCTGTCTTTCGATCGTGCGACTCCATATGGTAGATTTTGGATTGGAAAATGAGAATCAGGATCTACCTCGATGAATGATTCCAGTTCCGGATCATTAGTTTGATGCATTGTATCAATTTTCAATTAATAATTATCAAATTTCAAACTGGTTCTTAATTATAATTATAAACAGGAATTTGATTTTTGGCGTTTGTAATTTGCCATTTACAGGAGCTTCAGCTTCTGAAGGTCTTCGCGCGGCTCATCAAAGCTGCAGCTTCCAAAAGATAAAAGTGCAACATCTCGCAACTCAGAAATTTCATGTTTTTCAATAGCTAAATTCTCCCATTGAAATTCATCGTCGGTAAAATGAAAATGCCCAGGATCTTCTTCTTTGATAATTTTAATGAGCTCGTCTTGCGAAAGGTTATGTGCATATCCCAACATAGCACCGCCAAAAACATTAAAAAAGCCATGCATCTTTGTATTGACTGAATCGGAATAGTGACGAATAGGATGGTGTAATCCCGCGGTACATTTTAACGCTACATTATGCTCACGCGCTTTAGTGATCGTAAAGGCAACTTGCTGGGGCGAAGGGAACATTTCTGCCTCAACACCCCCGCAACGAAGCTTAAAACCTATTTCCTGAAGCGTTTCACTCTCAAACGCCTGATTATGTTCTTGCATTATTTCGAGGATGAGGCCGATCTCCTTTTCCCAATTCTCCTCAAAAAGTCCTTCAAAAAAAACCTGGTTCGGCAACAGCTCTGAACTGTTCATCTGAAGAGCCACCTCTTCATAAATATCCAACAACAGGTCGGTGTCATTCACAAAAACTGCTTCGCGGGGAAGTTTCATTTCCAGTATCTCTGTAGTCACCCGGTCGCCGTGTGTATCGTGAAACTGCTTTATGGCTTCCACAATCTCTCGCAGATGATTACGAAACTCATCAACCGTATCAGTCCCATTTCCCAGCACAGAAAAATCATACGGATCTTTTTTCTGAAAAAGATCATCACGATACGGCTCCAGCTCATCGAGCCGTGCCGAGGGAATAATAAAACGTCCCAGCATCCAGGCATCCCCACTCTTGCGATATCTGTTATAATTTTGGAGTGAGGTGTCAAGAGATAAGTCGGCCGGTGGGAATAATCCGGCATAGTCAATAATTTTCTCCATAAATGCTTTAAAGCTCGGCTTCATATCACGTACCCCTAATTATGATTTGCGGATGCATTAATTTGTTCCATTTGCTGTAGAAAAGCAATTGGATTAGTGCAACGTAATAAGATCCAAAATTATAGCATCGGCAATCTTGATGCCACGGTCGCTCAAAACAATTCGATCGTCAAACGTTAGTTTATTTTCCCGCTCTCGATTGTTTAAATACGATTCCTGACGTTCATTAAGATGATAATCATATCTCTCCGACAGCTCTTTCAAACTAATTCCCTTTCTTGTTCTGAGCCCCATCATAATACGTTCTTCGACCAGTTGGTTGTCCGAAAGCAGCTCCCTTTCCTGATTAAAATTATTGCGCAGATATCCGCGAAGATTCCGCTCATTGTCCCATCGCACCGCCTCATCATTCCACCAAAAAGAATGCGCTGCCGGGCCAAATCCCAAGTAATTTTCGTGCTCCCAATAGCTGCTGTTATGCACGGCTTCAGATCCCGGGCGACTGTAATTGCTTACTTCGTACCGCTCAATACCATGCTCTCTAAGATACTTATTTATCAGATCAAACTGATCGGCTACTCTGTCATCTTCAGGAGGCGCAATGCGCCCCAGCTCAACCTGTTTTCCCAGCCGAGTATTCGGCTCGATAGTAAGCGAATACGCCGATACATGTGGCGGATGAAACTGCAAGAGCAGTTCCAAATCTGCTTTGAGCTGCTCCATTGTTTCATTTGGATTTCCATAGATCAGGTCCACAGTAAATGACTCGAAATCGGATTTACTCAACAGCTCCATGCAGCGAAGGGCTTCGTCTCTAGAATGCGCCCGATTCATAAAGTTCAGCAGCTCAGGCTGAAACGACTGCACACCCATACTGGCGCGATGAATACCCAGCGATTTTAAATCCGCCAAGAACTCTTCCGAAACGTCATCGGGATTCATCTCAAAGGTGACTTCCCGCAGCTCTACATCAAAAACACTGTGTATCTTCTTCAATATCTGCTCAATCTGTTTCGGTTCTAACAGCGATGGAGTACCTCCGCCAAAATAGATCGTCTCAACGGTTTCACGGGTAAACTTGGTATCCCGAAAATCCTCGATTTCTTCGAGCAATCGCTTCACGAAATGTTCTCGTTCAGAGGTACGCGTAACAAAGTAAAAGTCACAGTACGAGCAGGCCTGCTTGCAAAATGGGATATGGAGGTAAATTCCGGACATTAGAATATCGAATATTGAACAAGGAATGCTGAATTTCAAAATATTTCATTATTCGAAATTCCCTGTTCGTTATTCTTGGGTTCGGGTATAAAAGGGATTCGTCTCGTAGGTATCTTTTTGCTGGTAGGCGCGGGCGTATTTCACATAGTTGTCGGAATGCTCTTTGATGGAGATGATCTCTTCGTCAGTCAATTTCCGCGTCTGCTTTACAGGACTGCCCATATACATATAACCCGACTCCAAGCGCTTACCCGGCGGCACCAGGCTTCCGGCCGCAACAATTACATCGGATTCGATAACGACTTCATCCAGAATCGTAGCGTGAATTCCAATCAATGCTCGATCATGAATCGTGCAGCCGTGAATCATGGCATTGTGACCGATCGTCACTTCATCACCGATCTTTGTAGGCCCCGTCTGATTCATTACGTGAATGCAGGTATTATCCTGTACGTTAGATCGACTGCCGATTTTTATCCAGTTAACATCGCCGCGGATTGTCACATTAAACCAGACACTGCTCTCTTCTCCCAATGTTACATCACCGATAATATCGGCGCTGGGAGCCACAAAAACAGATTCGGGAAAATCGGGCTTTTGATCTAAAAATTCATAAATCATTATTTAGTCACTGCTTTGTTTTTCCTGCAGGTAATTTTGCACAATCTGGTCGAACTGTTCAAACGTACGGGGCAAATTATTCAACTGTTCGCCTTCGATATAAAAAGTCGGAGTTGAATTAACACCCTTTGTACGTCCTTCTTTCCGTTCTTCCATCACTATTTTTTGTGTCTCCGCCGCATTCAGCTCATTTTTGAACTGTTCTACATCAAGACCGATTTTTTCAGCATAGTTAACAAAAATACCTCCCGGATTCCCGGAATTCGACCACTGATCCTGGTTCTCAAAAAGCAGATCATGCATCTCCTTAAATTTCCCCTGATTTTTAGCCGCCTGGGCTGCACGCGCCGCAATTGCCGCATAGCGGTGGCTGTTCAACGGAAAATATCTCATCTCAAAATTAATCTGATCCCCGTACTTATCCTTTAATTTCTCAACAATGGGATGAAAATAAGCACAGGCCGGACATTGATAATCACTGTATTCCACGATGGTAATGGATGGCTCTTCTTCACTTTGTGCTTGTGCTTCGAACGTAGCTCCCGAAATTAATACCACTGTAAGTGCAAGAGAAAAAATAGAAAGTAACTTCTTCATCTGTTTTAGCTTATTTAATGTTAGATTTATTAAAACAATATTTTTAGCGAAAAATTCTGCGCATATCTTACTCTGATAATACTTCTTCAATCATTTCCAATCGAGCCTGCTTAAACTCATCATCGTCACGCCATGTCTGTATTCTATCGGTATTAAGCATCCGGTATCCAGCGTCAAAAAACAGTCGTACATCCTGTACCATACCCGACAAGTCCCAATACTCATTAACTTCGTCACTTACAGAATGGTAATTGGCATCTTGCAAACTGTCAACTGTTTCAGCATAACCTTCGGGTTTATCTACAAAATTTTTACCGGGATTGGGGAAAACTGCCGGTATACCTTTCTTCGCCAGTGAAAAGTGATCGGATCGATAAAAATATCCCTGATCCGGATTGGCATCGGGTTTTACTTCGCGACCCTGTTCCTCAGCAAGCTCTTCAATAAGATCACTGACGCTGTTTCGTCCATAGCCGACCAGCACCAGGTCCTCGGTTTTGCCATAGACATTCATTCCGTCAAGATTAATATTGCCCGTGACTTTTCCGGGATGAACTGTTGGGTTTTCAGCCCAATACTTTGACCCTAAAAGACCTACTTCTTCGGCCCCTACCAGCAAAAACAGCACGCTGCGTTTCAATTGCGGCTGCAGTTCTTGATAGCCGCGTGCCATATTCAGAACAGCACTAACACCCGCTGCGTTGTCGTGAGCTCCGTTGTTAATGGAGTCACCCTCTACTGGCTTTGTAACACCTAAATGATCGTGATGTGCCGTAAGCACCAGGTATTCATCTTTCAGGCGATCGCTTGTGCCTTCAATCACACCCAATACATTTTTAGCATTCTGCTCGCGATATTCTGCTGATAAATCAACATTTAGCTGCAAACCTTGTAAAGTTACCGGCTCAAAATTGCGATCTTCAGCTGCTTTTAGCTGGTTTTCGAGATCTAGTCCCGCGCTCTCAAAAAGAGAAGTACTTGCTTCCTTTGTCAGCCAGCCATTAAACTTTGTCGGAGAATCCTTCATTGATGCGTCCTCACGCAGGTAAAACCGTTCACGGCTCCAGCTGTTTGCCACGACATCCCAGCCGTAACCCGCCGTGGGCGTTGTGTGGATGATAAGCACACCCGCTGCACCCAATTCCTGAGCCTTCTCATATTTATAATCATAGCGGCCGTAATACAATCTCTTCTTCCCCTCAAACAGATTGGGGTCACTATTGGGATCATTATTCTTTACCACCAGTACCTTTCCCTCTACATCTGTTTCTTTAAAATCATCCCAATCTTCTTCAGGCGCCTGAATACCGTATCCCACATATACTAACTCAGCATCCTCAACCGAGACATTCTCCTCAAGGTTGCTCGGCCAAGCCATAAAATCGGTATAGTATTCGAATTCATGTATGATGCTTCCATTTTTTGTGATGGATATCTGTGCATCCTCGGCCGTTTTCTGTCCGATCAGCGGTACATTCTGAACATATCCACCATCAGATGCTCCACCCTGAATATCATATTCTTTAAATTTTGAAACCAGATACTCAACCGTCTTTTCTTCTCCTTCAGTGCCGGTAGCACGTCCTTTAAACTCATCAGAAGATAGAACTGTTATCGGCTCCATCAGGCTTTCTTCCGTAATCGTTTGTGCTGTGCGATCGATCGGGGATTCCATGCACCCCACAAAAATTAAAACAGTTGCAAAAGTAAAAAGTACTTTTTTCATGGTTTAAATCTTACGAATATTTAATTGCTGTTTTCATACCGACTGAAGGTAACACATTTTTTAATTATTGCTTAACCCGATTGCTCTTCGGGATTCCATTTAGATTGCCAGTAGTAGCCCAGAACCAGAAATACTGCTCCAAATCCGATAAAGAGCAGAATCCTCCAAACCGCCTCCAGCTGTGAAAGATCAATCAGGAATAACTTGCCGACAACCAAGAATATGGTCCCCATTCCAATCATTCGACCTCCTTTGTTATTCCATATAGCTCCCCATACCAGCAGTAAAATAGCATAACTACCCCAGGTGACGGTTACCCAGCCCTGCCCATTGTCGAACACCATACTTTTTTGATAAAGCCAAAGAAGAAAAATGACATGACTTATCACCTGGTATAACTGTCGCGGATCCCGCTTTTGCAACCAGCGCGGAATCAACAAACCAGCTGCCAGAATAACTCCCAGCTGTGTTGCCGTTTTAATAGTGAGAAATGTTTCAGCCACTCCTATGTCATAATACAACGTATTCAACAACCAGAAAAAAGCGATTATGAACAATATATGTGAGCTTGCACTTATTCGTGCATCTTTTATCTGCCAAGCCACAAAGCGCAGGGCCACAGCTTCAGTCACTATTACAATGATCAGAAAATTGCCTTCCAGAATTAAGACAAACCCGATCGTAAGCATACACAACCCCAAAAGAACATGGGTAGAAGCAAGCTTTGAAAGTCCGTACCTGGTTAACGGCAAGTAAAATAAACTACCGCCAACGGCTAATATGATTGCCCCCAATCCTGCCTCATTCATAGAAAGCTCCCATAACGATACCGTCATTATGAGCATCAGCAAAGGAACAAAAAATGCAACCAAATGAATGCTGGAACCAGTACCAAATTTCTCATATTGATCAACTTGTTTCTTCACAGATTTTACAGCAGAATTCAGCCAGCGGAGTTTATTGTGCTTTCTCAGCTGTTCACGTATCACCGGTAAAATCCATGATCCCAACATCCAAACTATGGCACCCACCTGTATCGACCAGTAATCCAGAAGTGGAGGCGAATCACCGTAATAAGCTGTATTGACTAGTCCTACAAAAATTACCAGCGCACCCCCCAACACGATACTCCAGAGCAGAGATTTCCATCCCTTTTGCATGTAAATGATAGTAGCCGCCACTAAAATCAGGATGGTATATGCCATTAACGTCACCACGCTACCTTCTCCAGTATAAAGCATAAAAGGCGTTCCAAGGGCGCCCAGAGTACCAACCACTGACAGCACAGCTTCATCCTGCTGCAGCGAAAGCGAAAGTGAAAGAAGTGTCACAATCACCATAAACGTCCAGATAATGCCCGAGGGCATAAATGTATAGAGCTGAAAAGTTGCAAAGCCGGTGATATAAAAGACGGCAATTCCGCCGCCCAACAGTATCTGTTTCAAAGGCTTTTCTTCCGGTTTCATCTGCAAACCTGCTGCCGAAAGAATTATCCCTATACCCAAACCGATAGCGCTGCGGACGGGAGGGATCAACCAACCTTGATCAATGGAATATTTAAACAGAAAGGCTACCCCAATCAGCAGTAGTCCTATTCCAATCCGATTGAGCCACTGCTCTCCCACCTGAATATTGCTGGATTCCCAATCGAGTGTATCTGTTTGTTGGGGATTTGATTGCTGCACGGAATTACCAGGAGCGGTCGATGCAGAAGGCGGGGAGGCTGGTTCTGATTTTTGCTCATGAACTGACTTATCCTCTAATCGACGTTCCAACTCCTCCACCTTTTTCTCAAGGCGATTAACTCGGGATTGGAGATCTTCATTATCTTGATCTGGCATATATGCTCATCAGATTTGTTACCCAGATGATATAAGAAAATTTATGCATCTTTTCTATCATTACGGATTATTATTACTATACAATTTATGAGTAAATTCAGAGGTAAAAATGTACTTATCACCGGGGGAGCCAGCGGCATCGGCTTATTGATGGGGCAGCAGGCCCTTCAGAAAAAAGCCCAAAAACTGATTGTGTGGGATATCAACACTTCAAGCTTAAACGAGCTTTCTGATAAACAGCATGATTTCAGTGATAAAATCACTATAAAAAAAGTTGATATTTCCGATCCCGATCAGATTTATTCTGCTGCCGAAGAGGTTTTAAATAGCTTCTCACATATCGATATTCTGATAAATAATGCCGGTATTGTAACCGGTGATCTTTACCACAGTCACACCCGAGAAGATATTCAGCGCACTGTTGAGGTAAACCTACTGGGCGCAATGCATACTACCCGGGCATTCTTGCCACAAATGGTTGATCGACGGAGTGGGCACATTGTTAATATTGCATCTGCTGCCGGGCTAATTGCCAATCCAAAAATGGCAGCTTACACCGGCAGCAAGTGGGGACTCATCGGCTGGTCAGAATCTCTTCGCATTGAGCTTGAACAAGAAGATTATGGAATAAAGGTCACATCTGTCGAACCCAGCTACATCAAAACAGGAATGTTTGAAGGTGTTACAGCTCCTTTGTTAACTCCATTGTTGGAGCCTGACTACATTACCAATCGGATTATAAACGCCATAGAGAAAGATAAAATTCATCTACGCGAGCCATTTATGGTTAAACTTATTCCAGTATTGAAAGGATTTCTGCCAACCAAATTGTTTGATCTATTAGCAGGCAAATTGTTTGGAGTATATCGTTCAATGGATACTTTTAAAGGACATTCTTCATGATGAAAATGAACACGATCCATGAAAGCACTCGTTGAAAAACAAAAACAATTCTTCAACAGCGATAAGACTCGAAGTGTTACATATCGCAAAGAGCAGCTGCGTAAATTAAGAAATATCCTCAAGGATCATGAGCAAGACATTTTTGAAGCTCTTCAGTCAGATTTCGGCAAACCAGCCTTTGAAACATTTGGCACTGAATTGTTTATCATTTTCCAGGAGATTGATCATATGATCTCCAACCTCAACAGATGGACAAAACCGCAGACGGTTAGCAGATCATTAATAAACTTCCCCTCGAAAAGCTATATACAACCCCAACCCCGGGGAATTTCATTTGTAATCTCACCTTGGAATTATCCTGTACAACTTACATTAAACCCTGCTTTGGGTTCTATTGCAGCAGGAAACTGCACGATTTTAAAACCATCGGAAATCTCAACTCATACTGCTAATCTGCTTGCCAAGATCATTAATGACAACTTCAATTCCGCATTTCTGCATGTGGTGCAAGGGGGTCCTGAAGTCACACATTCAATATTAGATCAACCGCTGGATTATATCTTTTATACCGGCAGTGCGCGCATTGGAAAAATTATTATGCAGAGAGCCGCAGAACAGCTCACGCCCTTAACCCTTGAACTGGGCGGAAAATCTCCTGCCATTATAGACCAAACGGCCAAACTTGCTTTAGCTGCCCGCCGCATTGCCTGGGGTAAATTTATTAACGCCGGACAAACATGCGTGAGTCCGGATTATGTTTATACTCACCATTCTATAAAGGATGAATTTATCGAGTACCTCAAGCAAGAAATCAAATCTTTTTACGGCGACAATCCAAAGAAAAGCCCCGATTTTGCTCGCATCATTAACAAAAAGCACACCGAGCGTCTTAAGGAGCTTTTGGATCCCCAAAAAGTAATAGCAGGTGGTGAAACGGATATCAAAGACCGCTATATAGCACCTACTATAATGGATGAGGTAACATGGGAAGATGATATTATGCAAGATGAAATTTTCGGACCCATCCTGCCCGTTCTTACCTATGAAAATCTGGGACAGATTATTTCTGTTATAAACAAAAAGCCAAGTCCACTGGCTTTATATATTTTCAGCACCGATAAGTCAAATCAGCAAAAGGTTATAAATCATACAGCATTCGGTGGCGGGTGCGTTAACGACGCTGCCATGCATCTGGGTAATATGGAGCTCCCTTTCGGAGGCATCGGAGAAAGTGGATTTGGCAGCTATCATGGAAAGAAAAGCTTTGATACTTTCTCTCATCAAAAAAGTATCATGAAAAAATCCAATTGGCTTGATATCTCGCTCCGTTATCCACCGTATGAAGGCAAATTACAATGGCTCAAAAAACTCGCGAATTATCTATGAATGATTCATTCAAAGCACTGGTTGTCGAAGAAACCTCCGAAGGAACATTTCAAAGAAATATTCGACAGTGGTCTATCGAAGACCTGCCTGACAACGAGGTACTGATTGAGGTACAATACTCTTCCCTGAATTATAAAGATGCACTTTCTGCCACCGGCAACAAAGGCGTAACTAAAAAATATCCACATATTCCCGGTATTGATGCGGCCGGTACAGTAACAGAAAGTCAAGATGATCGATTTAAAAAAGGTGACGCTGTACTTGTAACCGGCTACGATCTCGGACAAAATACACCTGGCGGCTTCGGCCAATATATCCGCGTACCGGGCGACTGGATTGTCCCGCTTCCCGACCCGCTATCAATTCGTGAAAGTATGATTATCGGCACTGCCGGATTTACGGCCGCTATCGGCGTCCACCACCTGCAACATAACGATGTACAGACCAGTGATGGCCCCATTCTTGTTACCGGGGCAACCGGCGGCGTTGGAACAATGGCAGTAGCAATTCTTTCAAGGCTGGGATATCAGGTAACAGCAGCCAC
This sequence comes from Fodinibius sp. GM108, assembly GCF_058386985.1. Classification (NCBI taxonomy): domain Bacteria; kingdom Pseudomonadati; phylum Balneolota; class Balneolia; order Balneolales; family Balneolaceae; genus Fodinibius; species Fodinibius sp. GM108. The sequence goes on along the minus strand of NZ_JBYEIR010000004.1, from coordinate 398,077 downwards.
AGGCAAGCTGAACCAAACATCTTTTTTAAAAGAGTTAGGTGCCTCAACTGTCATTCATCGTGATGAAGTGCAGGATGAATCCTCTCGACCTCTCCTCAGCAGTCGCTGGGCGGGAGCCATCGATACGGTTGGCGGCATTATGCTCGACACCGCCATTCGTCAGACCAAGCTCCACGGAACCGTAGCATGCTGCGGAAATGTACTGGGACATGAGCTTCATACCAACGTTTATCCGTTTATTCTGCGAGGGATTTATCTTGCCGGAATAGACAGCGGTAATTGCAAAATGACACTTAGAAAAGAACTTTGGCAAAAACTGGCTTCATCATGGAAGCCTGACAAATTAAATGATATAGCTAAAAGACGATCACTGGAAGAGCTCAGCAAAGAAATCGATCGCATTTTGGAAGGCAAACAAATAGGTCGGATATTGGTAGACCTTAATACCTAACTATCCTGCTTTAGTAAAAGTGGAAGAATTACTTTTCTGATCAAGAGCGGCAAACAGTGGCGTTTTCAAGTCGCCACTGGTAACAGGTTTGGTCAAAAAATCGGTGAATCCGGTTTTTTTAGCCCGTTCGTAAGAGTAACGGTCACCACTCCCTGACAGATACACAACAGGTATATCAGAATTTTCTCTGATTTTTCCCATAGCTTCGATACCATCCATATCTCCTTTAAGTGAGATATCCATAACAATGATATCGGGCTCCAACTCCCCAACTTTTTCTATCGCCTCGAGTCCATTGTCGACTTTTCCAACAACATCAAAGCCCAGTTTTTTAATTAGACGTTCTTCTACCATCGAAAGAAGCAAGTCATCTTCGACAATGAGAACAGTGCCTTTTCCTTTGTCGGCCATTAGATTACTAGTTCCCCTTTGTTCTCCATAAAAGAGATTAGAAATATTTAATTTATATTAATTAAAATATCCTAATATTCAAAGCTTGACTGTTATTCTTCTCCCTCATTTTAATTATAGAGATGGATTTCACCAGTGTATTTTTTTATATATCTTTTTAAGATAAAAATATCTTAAAAATTTTATTCCATGATTTTATCGAAAGCCTGTATTTATGGTATGAGGGCTTCATTGTATCTGGCCGCGAAAGGAGAAGATGATAATAGATTCATCTCGATAAGCCGAATCAGTGAAGAGCTCGATATTTCGCGTCATTTTTTAACAAAAATTCTTCAAGAGTTGACACAGGAAAACCTTCTTGAATCGTTAAAAGGACCAAAAGGTGGAGTTCGACTAAAAAAAGAGGCTGATGAAATCAAACTAATTGAGGTAGTGGAAGCCATTGACGGACTGGATATCCTGACGGAATGTGCGCTCGGCTTACCCGGCTGTGGAGAACAGAAACCTTGCCCTATTCATGATCAATGGGCTGAAGTAAGAGGAGAGTTACGTGAAATGCTTGAGAATAACACGCTGGCTGAATTGGCTGGAAAAGGAAAATCTTTCAATTTACGTATTACCGAGAATAACAAATTTGACTGGGTCTCTGAATAGCATCGGCTAAATTCAACTTCACTCTTTCTCTTAGTCACTCTTTTTATTAAGAAATTTTTGCAGTACCGTAGCATGATTATGCTGTTCATCCTTTGCCGCATAGAGTAATGTAAGCGGCTGCTGTTCAGCCTTTTTTAAAAGATAATTCACAGCCTTATCTTTTTTCTCCAACTCGGCTTTGTACCGTTTTTGGAAATCCGCAAACTTATCAGAGTCATGATCAAACCATTTTCGCAACTCTGTTGATGGGGCTATTTCTTTTAGCCACTCATCCAACCTTGCCTCTTCTTTTGATACTCCCCGGGGCCAGAGTCGATCTACCAACACTCTGTATCCGTCATCGTCGAAATATTCTTCGTAGATGCGCTTGGTTTTGATCTTTTCAGTACTCATATCTGATTCCTTAAGCTATAGCCATCTTTTTGACTCAATCTTATATCTATACTGTTTAAATACTTATTCAAGTTCCAGACTTGGACTAACTGTAGTGGTGAAGTTTTAGCGCAGAGTAAATTAGTTTTTAAAACATTCTTAGACCAGGGATCCATCTGCCAGTAAAAATTTTAATCAATGCGGCTCCTCCTCTGCGAAGTAAACTTTTCTAAAATAGTATTATAGAAGTACTTGGTTTTTCTACCCCCCCGGCATTAGAATCACGGGCGGAGCACTAAGAGCGAATAGGATAATTTCGTACCGGTGTTATTTTTAAAATAGTTCATCTTCATTGAAGGTCCATCGAAATTATCCCGCTCTTATGTGCGAAGCGTTTCGCGATTCATAGACCGGCGACTTCATTTTTTTTCGTTGAAAAAATGAACTGTAATTCCAATTTAATCTTATGACCAAGCTCCCTTCTCAAGGGGAGAATTTTAGTTACTGCGTGTCTACGCAAAATGTAGAGTGATTAAATCATCACAATAGAGTAAACAACAACATTGCAGTACTCATAAATCATGTAATCATATTACCCCTTATACGTCAATACGCGTCCCCACAGGCTTTTCGTGCCCCAGATACCGCGGCGAAGCGTTTCAAGCTGAACAATCTGGCTGTGATCAACAAACATATTTACCTCGGGACCATAGTTTTTAATGTACCACGCAAATACCTCCGGATCGGCTGCCTCAAACATCAGCTTCTCGAGACCTATTTCGTTAATAAACTCTGCGGGCACGTCAGTTCTCCACGGATCGGCGTTTTCGGTAATGCCTTCTGACTCGATCATAATCATATAGGCTCCGGCATCAACAAAACGCTTCGCCTGCTTAACGGCATAGCCCGTATCGAGGGTACCCTCGGATTCAAGTTCGCCTTTGGCTGTGTCACCGCCGGCACCGAATTGGATTCCGATTTCTGGTTTCGCCCGTAATCCGGCTTCCTGCACTTTATCTATCAAACGCAGCCAGTCGTCTGTAGGCAGTGAGATAAATCCGGCAGAAAGCTCAATGATATCAAAACCATAATCTTTACAGGTATCAATATATTTACCGACCGCCCCTTTTCCCTGGGTGAGGACATACTCCATAAACCCGCCGGTAGATACGAGCGTATCATGATCGTGGGCGATATCTATAAGCTCTACAACCGCCTCTCTGGGCATGATCGAAAACGATCCGCCGGAAAATTTCAGTGAATCGACATGTTCACCCATAGTCTCCATTATGTCCAACAGGTATCGCTTACCCATAACAGCGTAGTAGGGTCCACGTATCTCGGTAATGCCCGTTTTTCGTGGTTTTGGTTCTCGTTCATTCTTGTTCAGGAAATCGAATGTTTTTTTATCAGCCATAATAATAACAAGTTTTAGTTGTCGGGATGCGGCATGCCCGCGTCCGTACATTAATTTGCAAATCAAGATTCTAGCTCTACTTCTGTAAGAAGCTCCATCAGATCCGAAATCAAATGCTGCTCAAAATGCTGAACTATCTCTGTGATTTGTTTGCGCAGATCTTTGGTGGTATAAGGATCAGCCAATCCTTCAAACTTTTTAATGACCGTTTGCCAACTCATGGGACGTGTGTGGAAACCTTCATAATCATTTTTTTCGATAGTATGATTTTCTCCACTCTTTAAATTCACGATAAGTTTTACAGGCATTTCATCCGGAAAACGATCGCTGTATTCTTGTTTGGGTGATACGTTTACTTTTTTAAGCAGCGACTGAATGTCATCAGCTTTAATACGATCTCCTCTATACTGTTCCGGCATTACCTGTCCGTCGAGCAGCGCAGCCGACACCATATATTGTAACGAGTGGTCGGCCTCTTCTTTGGTACGGACAATCGTCTTATCACCTTCTTCTCCACCGCCGATGATATGATAGGCTACATCAAATATTTCGATTTCTATTTGCTCCACCTCGTCAGCAGAAAAGCCATGCTTCTCCTTCAATTCGATCATCCCTTCTATCGATGACTGCGAATGTATTTCGGCATTGTATTTTTTGATAATGGTATTGGTCACACGTTCCAGTCCCTCATTTTGCCAGTCAATCGCAAAGTCACCGGCAATGGAATCCATAAAACCCTTGTTACCTTCGAATACGGCCGGCGGACCCGTAATACCATACTTGGCCAGAAATGCAGCGTGCGTACCACCAAAGGCCGTATGAGGATAGGCCATGCCTTTCCAGTTTGAGAGTGCACCGGTTCTGGTAACCCTCAGTGCATTTAAGGCAGTACCGGCAATAGCGATCGCATTGGCCGTTTTCTCTTCATCAAGATCCAAAGCTTTGGAAACACCAGCGGCCACGGCATAAGATCCCTGAGTGGTGTGATCGAAACCTTTATCACGGACCGGCGCTTCATCGCTAAGCCGACACTGTACCTGATAGGCCACACCGAGGGCCGTCAAAAACTCTTTGCCGCTAAGATTTGTAGTTTCTCCCGCCGCCAAAATTGAGCCGATATTATCACTCGGATGACAGGTTTCACCTTTGGCCAGATAACTATCATTGAAATCCAGATACCGAACTAACCCGCTGTTGTAAAACGCCGCACGATCCGGTGTTTTCTTGCCACCGCCTACAAGCGAGCTCATTTCAGATCCGCCAAAATCGTCTATCATCTTCCGTATCGCTTGCACCGGCGGACCTTCGACCGCGCCAATAGCCGTCCCCAGAGAATCCAGCAGGCGAATCTTCAGCTGGTTTTTTGCACGTTCTGATAAATGCTCGTATGAAGCCTCACTGATAAATTTTGATAAATCGTGAACAATCATAATTCTCTCTTTTAGAATGTCACACTGTAATAGTTGCAGCCATACATCAGCCTAATAATCTTCGCATCTCTTGTCCGTGTTCGTCTTCTTCGGCACCCTGGTCTTCCATGTTCATCTTCAAAGACAGGAGATCCTCTTCTTCTGCCAGCTCCGCCAGGCGCTTATAATTTTGCACATCTTTTTTCTCCTCTTCAGCGTCGTTCTTCAGCATTTCACTGACATCTTCAGGCGGTCGTGTCAGATCCGGATCGAGTTCAGGAGTACCCCCGAGCATCTCAATTTGATTTGCCAAGTACTGGGCATGCCTCACTTCATCCAGAACCTCCTCGAGATACATATTACGCACACTCTCGTATTCAGCTCCCTTGATGGAAGCCGCCTGAAGCATGTAACGTAAAAAAGTTGAAACTTCTCTATTCAGTTGATCATTGAGTGCCTGTACAATGTTTTCAGTGCCCATATCTTTATTGTTTTTTTAATGAATCATTAAGAACGATCTTACCGTTTTTTTCACAATAAATTCATACGGTATAATTGGTGATCTGTGTAGTATTGCTCCCTACATTTAGCTTTTGCATTGTGGTAAAAGGTTGTTTGTCAGTTTTTCTATAGAAGCTATATCGATTTAATATCATAGGTGCAGGCATGATCTCCTTCAGCAATATAAGTTGTCCGGTCAATTTTCTGCTCAAATAACTTTTCATAAAACTTAGCTTCGAGTTTGCAGGGCAGCCGCGTTTCTTTGACTACTTCGCTGAAGGGGCAATTACACTCTTTTACAGTCAGCTCTTCGTTATCATGATCAATTTCAAACTCCGGCATAAAGCCCTCTTCTTCCAGCATCTGCATCAAAGCTTCAAGCCGCCGTTCCAGGTCTTCTTCCGAAGCATCGTCCATGCGTGCACGTGCTTTTTTCAGTCGTTCATTCCAAAACCATTCGAAGAAATTCTCGAGTATATCTTCGTCTCCCTCAGACTTAATATGATTTATAAGCTCACGCATCAGTGAAGATTCGTATGATGGAAACAAGCTGTTGCCTTTGGGCGTCAGCTGATACTGAAGACTTGGACGTCCGGGCCCGGACCGCAAATACTCTCGATCGACAAAACCGTCACGCTCCAGCTGTATGAAGTGCTCGCGCAGGGTTGTTTTTGCAAGTTCCGTTTCTTCGACCGCCTCATCTATAGAGAGTGTACCCCGGCGTTTAATCAAATCAATAATCTCTTTTTTAGTGCCGGTAATCATGCCAATCAAAGTAAATTAAATTATTCTCCGCTAATTGTTGCCTGATCTTTTATTCTAATCCTCAATCAAAGCCAAATGTTCTGCGATTTTTGGGATTAGTATTTCTTTTTCAAACTCAAACTGTTCTTCAAGAGAACTAAAAAGCAGCTCAAAATTTTTATTCATAATTCGCAGTGTCGTGCAGGCATTGGCCGGATTTTCAAAATTCCTGGCCTTATTTCGAATTGTTTGCATCTGTCTGTATAAACGATCATGGTCGCGACTTAAAATGTTCAAACAACGATTGACCCTTTGGACAGTTCCGTGGAGCAGGGAGGATTTCTTTTCCGATATTCTTTTCACAAGTGGTATCAATTTCTCCTCCTCAAACATGTAGAACAATCGCACAGCTTCTCTGAATGAATCGAAATGCCATTTCATATTTTTTAACCACGGATATTGATTTCCGTGCACCTGATGAACTCGGGGAAATGCTTGCTCAATTTCTTCTACAAGAGCTCGGCTATTCTTGTGGTAATGCCTGAGCAACCGAGAACAAAGTGCACTGACATTATCACCTACCTCGTATCTGGGTTTTTCGTCATCTGTCTGTTTATCATCTTTTTCCTTGAGCCAATTCAGCAGTTCAACTTCACTCCACTGTCGCGCCTGGCACACTGAGCGCAGTGTCTGTGCACTATGCTTCTCCGGATTTAATCCAATAGATGCCAACAAAACTTCGGAATCTGCCCCCGCATTTACTATCTGACCTACCGTGGCGTCCGGCGTCAATTCTTTAAGTGATTGTCTTCGATTCATAACGGTTAAATTTCTGATGATTCTCTTTTTAGTACAGCATCAAGTTATCAGTCTTAGATAAATAAATCAATTAAATTGGTAATAACCGTTTTTATAGTTGAAATTAATTTCTGCTACTTCTACCTTTCGAATGAATCAACAAACAAACAGCTTTAAAAGATGGCTTACGTCGTAACCGATCCGTGCATCCAATGCAAACACACCAACTGCGCGGCCGTTTGTCCCGTTGATGCATTTCGGGAAGGGCCCAATTTTTTGGTTATCGATCCGATTGAATGCATCGACTGTGATGCATGTGTGGCCGAATGTCCGGAAGAGGCCATTTTTCCCGATGATGAAGTACCGATGGAGTGGGAAGACTATATCGAGTTAAATGAACGGCTCTCTGAAGAATGGGCCGACCATGTTATCAATGAAGTGAAAGATCCGCTGCCGGAAGTGGATCAATGGAGTCAACGTGATAACAAACGAGAACATTTGATTGAAAGCTGGGAAGAAGCAGAAGCAGTAAAGTAGTTATTAGTTAATGGTTATTCACAACAGTTAACTATTAACCAATAACTAATAATAAATAACCAAACAATGCCTGATACAGAACAACAACTTGACATCCGAAAAATTGAGCCGAAACGTAAACATCCTGCCATTTTTGAAACATATGATGCCCTTGCCGAAGGCGAAACGTTTGTGATTATTAATGATCACAATCCCAAGCCGTTGTATTACGAGATGGCAGCCGAACGAGGTGATGACAAGTTCAGCTGGGAATACCTCGAAGAGGGACCTGATGTCTGGAAAGTTCGTATTGGTAAAACGGACGCATAACTCATGTCTGCTTCCTCCTCCATAGATCGACGCAGGATAGTCCGGCAGCTCCGCGATGTAATCGACCCGGAACTGGGCGTAAACATCGTAGACCTGGGGCTGGTATATGACATCTATATAGACGATGGCAACGTGAGAATAGAATATACCGTCACCACGCCGGGCTGTCCGATGCGTCGATACCTGGAGCAGCAGATCGTGCAGGCGCTGGAATCCACAGATGGAGTCGATCAGTACGAAATTAACCTGGTATGGGAGCCGGAATGGTCGGTCGATATGATAAAAGAGGACGTAGAATTTTTCGCCCAACCTCCGCCCCAACAGCGTGTATAATGAATTTGAAAATGAATAAAGTGCCAACTTTTGTTCTTGTTGGATTATTGATATTGGCGGCTATTGGATTACTGGCCGGTCTCTATTCCGGATTGGTCCGCCTGGGATTACTGTCCACCACCGAACCTTTTGTATCTCCCATTGCTCACGGACCGCTGATGATCAATGGATTTCTGGGCACTCTTATCGGCCTGGAGCGCGCCGCTGCCCTGGAAAAGAAATGGGCATACGCAGCCCCGGTATTTATGGCCACTTCAACTATTCTTATGCTGATCGGGTTGCCAACCCCTTCTGACTGGGCACTGATTATCGGATCCGTCGGACTTTCAGCAGTAATGTTTTTTCTTTACTATCTTCAGCCTAAAATTTATCACTTGATTATGGCGTTGGGCGCAGCCTCTTTACTAGTGGGCAATCTGATGTTTGTAGCCGGATATCCTATTTATTCGCTCGTTGTGTGGTGGGCTGCCTTTCCCATGCTCACTATTTTTGGCGAACGGCTGGAACTTAATCGTATCATGCGTCCGCCCGAGCGAGCGCAACAAATTTTTACCGTACTTATTTTCGGATGGATCGCAGCGTTAGCACTTACCCATATCGATCGAGACATCGGATGGAGTATCGCCTCTCTGTTGTTAATTGGCAGCGCGGGATGGCTGATCCAGTATGATGTGGCCCGACGCACGATCAAATCCACAACCTGGACCAAATACAGCGCCATTTGTCTGCTTACCGGCTACAGCTGGCTCATCCTTGGCGGGCTGTATGGCCTCTGGTATGGGTTTCCGACAGCCGGACCTATTTATGACGGAATTTTGCACATGCTTTTTGTGGGATTTGTTTTCAGCATGATATTCGCCCACGCTTCGATTATCATTCCGTCGCTGTCCGGCAAGCTGGTTCCCTGGCACATGTACTTTTACCTGCCACTGATTTTACTGCACTTTTCTTTGCTAATCCGGATTATCGGAGACATGGCAATTTATCCCGTCCTCCGACAGATGGGAAGCTATGGAAACGTAGCGGCCATACTTCTGTTTCTGGGAGGGGTAGCCTTCCAGCTTATTCGAAAATCTTTTACACATAACAAATCAACAATTCTAAACTCTACTACTTAACCTAATCCTAAATCTACTATGAAACGTTATTTATCACACGCATTGTCACTACTATTACTTTTTGGAATGCTTACCGCCTGCGGAGGTGAATCCGGAGATCAACAGCAAGCAAGCGATCAATCGGAAACCGCTGCACAGGCCGATGATGACATCCGAACCATTGAAATTATCGGCATCGACCAGATGAGATTTGTCGTTGAAAATCAACAAGACAGAATTACCATCGGCGGAGAATCCGGCGACTATCTTCAACTCGAATCTATTTCTGCCGAACCCGGTGAAGAAATTCGCATACGTCTAACCACAGTAAGTGACCTGCCGGCTTCAGCTATGGCACACAACTGGATATTATTGACTATGGGTGCAGATGGACAGGCATTTGCCAATGCAGCTGCACGAGCTAAAGATAGCGATTATATTCCGGCAGATATGACGGATCAAATAGTTTCTAGCACCGATCTCGCTGCCGGTGGAGAGACAGTAGAAGTGGTATTTAACGCTCCGGATGAATCGGGCGACTACGAATATATTTGCAGCTTTCCCGGCCACTATTCCGGCGGTATGAAGGGTACTTTGACAGTTGAATAAATATAACTTTAAGGCGGTCGGATCGATCGACCGCCTTTCTTTTTTCTATGTACTATCTGTCCGTTTTTATTCACGTCATCTCTGCGATATTCTGGATAGGAGGAATGCTGTTTACTGTGGCCGTGTTGGTTCCGGCATCACGCCACGAAATCCTGAAACATAAAAAAGGAGTTTTCTTTACACTTGTTGGCAAAAAATTCAGTCGCATCTCCTGGATCCTTTTCGTTGTGCTGACTATTACCGGTATCACCAATCTTTTGACACGCGGCTTTACGATTGACCAGTTATTAACCGGCTCCTTTTGGACGGATGTTTTCGGTGGATACTTATTCATTAAACTGTACTTGTTTGCGGCAGCACTTATCGTCAGCGGAGTGCACGATTTTTATGCCGGCCCCAAAGCCGCCAAACTAATGGATGAGCAGCCTGAATCCCAAAAAACTCAAGTCATGCGAAAGATATCGAGCTGGCTCGGACGCTTGAATTTGCTGCTTGGTTTGGGGATCCTGTACTACGCTCTGAAATTACTGAGAGGTTAATAGCAGAATTCATTTACATTGATGGAACAGCCAATTACAGGCTTTCACAAAGATGAACATGACGATTGGGTAGCCCGGCTCGAATGCGGACACACCCAGCACGTGCGCCATAACCCGCCATGGATGATTCGTCCGTGGGTAACAACGAAAGAAGGTCGGCAAAAACACATCGGTACCACGTTGGACTGCAAAAAATGCGATCGCAACGAACCGAAAGACTTTTAATTACTTATGCCAAAAATTACCCGCACATTTATTAAAACAGGACTCGTTTTCTTCCTACTTTCACTCCTGTTGGGCATTGCCATTGAAATCGAATCGATCAGTTCGCCCGCCATGGTGCCCCTTTTCTGGCACATGCTAATGGTCGGGTGGATCACGCAAATCATCTTTGGCGTCTCGATATGGATGTTTCCCGGCCGCACCCGCGAAGAAGGATTCAAACCCCAACTGTGGGGCTGGTTGACCTACATTCTACTGAACGGCGGATTGGCACTTCGCATTACAGCCGAGCCGTGGGTTTCGACTTCCGAAGCCGCCGTCTGGGATCTCATGATTATTATCTCTGCCATTTCGCAGGTTCTGGCGGCTGTTACATACACTATTGAGATGTGGCCGCGTATCCAGTCGAAAAAACAACGTCTGCGCAATCGCAAAAAGAAACGAAATAGCTGATATGCCCCTGCCCAGCCGGTTAATGATTCGCCTTTCGCTTCTGTACCTGATCGTGGGATTTCTGCTGGGGGCATCATTGCTCATCCACAAAGCCTATCCCCTTTATCCGGGAATATGGCATCTGCTCACCATCCATATAGAGATGCTGATCTTCGGATGGATTATTCAGCTGACTCTCGGAACGGCCTACTGGATTTTACCAAAGAGCCGGGTTAAGACGGCAGATCGCGACCAGCTCTGGGCGATGATTATCCCTGTCGCGTTAAACCTGGGCATTTTTATAAATATCGGTGATCACCTGCTCCGTTTTTCTGAATATGCCTGGTTGGTCGGACGCTCATTTGAGCTTACTGCTGTTGTTTTCTTTATCGGGCTCCACTGGAATCGGGTGACTTCATTTAAATATACAGATACAAACTAAACCGCCAGGTCCATTGTAAATGATAACAAATAACAAAAACAACACATTTACGTATAGAGACTTTGGTTATCGTCCTGCGTTCCTGCGGATAAACCAATCAATGGTGCCGATGACAATAGGCAGATTCTCTACCCTTCCAGGACGAACTCGTCAGATGCTAATTTTTTGATTCATACAAATCTAAAACTGCCTCACCAATAGGTTGGTCAGTAGACATTTCATACGGAAGAAAATTTGGAACAGGATTTAATTCTAAGCAGTACCATTGGTCATCATCGGTTACCCGAAAGTCGATACCGGCTAGATTTAAATTTTCGGAATAAGCAACTTTTATACAACGTTTTTTTATGATGTCAGGAATCTGAGTTGCTTCGAATTCATTATTCTCACTTTCGAATCGATAATCAACACCATCGGATCTGATTAAAGTAGGAAAAACTTGTTCTCCAACAATATGAACTCTTACATCATAACCATCAATGTACTCTTGTAATATCACGGGAGAGGTTCCTTCTTCCAGTCGATTTAACAATTGGTCATCTAGTAAACGTACTTCTGATCTAAGCCCCGAACAAGATTTATATATAACTTTACGCTGATATTTCTGGCTAAATTGCCTGATATCAGCTTCTCGATTACTGACTATCCACTCAGGCACTTTAAATCCATTGCTGTCTAACATCTGCATTTGAAAAGGTTTAGAACCATTTGATCTACCTGCACAGGGACGATTAACTACCGGGCAGTTTATAGAATTGAGGAAGTATTGAAGAGCCTTTCGTCTTTCTAAGACCAATACTGAATTTATTTCAGCAGTTAATTCCAAACCTTCAGGAAGACCTGGATTAGGAGTCAACCGTACAAAAATCCCATCAAGTGATGAAAATGTATATTTATGATTAGATGTTTCAATATATCCTGAAGCAAGATCTGTATCATCGTAAGAAAAATCCCAATTCACGCCGAGCTTCTCTTCAGAGAGTTTAACGATATCAATATCTCTTTTTTCACAAAGCCATGATATATATGTTGAGGTCAGATCCTCATCATTACCTACTATACAAATTCGCAAAACGATTCTCTGATTTTATGACTTAATAAATCTCTGAGCTTTTTTTTAGGATGTGGTTGAGTTTCTACTTTAAGGATATGTCCTTTTTCATCAGAATGGATTTCCGCAATATATATTCCTAACTCCAACAGGGTTTGTGCTGTTGATTTTATAATTGAGCTCCCAGGCCCAAAAATTATTTCTCCATCTACTGCAAAGCTTTTTTTACAACTAATACTATTTGTCTTAGGGGCTCCTAAAATCTTGCATGTATTTGAATTGGGCACAGATCTTGAAGAATTGCTAGCATAAGGATACCAATATTTCGATTTATCGAAATTCATTTTCCCAAAGCTGAATTGGGATACTGGTATATTCTTTTGGATCAAACGACGTCTCCACTGGTACCATTCTATACCTTCAAACCAGGAAATAGCATCGTAATTATTTATTGCCAGCACTGAATCACAATGAAATGCTGATAACCAAATTGAGCGCATTTCAGTATCTATAAAAGACTGATCTTGCTTTCGGAAATGGTAACTAAAGTTTTCATTAGGAGAAACGCGAAAGAATATACCCCTCACTTTTAGGCCATTTATGCAAAAAGAATTATTGCATAATGTTACCTGTAGATCTCCCACTGATTTCGGTTTATACTGCCTAACTGTAACTTGCTCTTGGGATAAATGATTCGCTACTGATTCAGACAGTAGATCTCCATCCCGATGAATTATTACAACCACACTTTCCCGGCGATCAACAAATTTTTTACTTTCGGAATCGTTCTTCAAGATCTGTTGCCAGTCGATTTAAAAGTTGATCATATGTCATTTTTCTCGGATCAGGCATTCTTCTTGGATCACTCCAAGATTCCATAGGATTCTTTTCCAGTTCTGTTTTTTTCTTTTCATTCTTTATTACATCCAAGATGTCGTCTACATTAAAGTTACCCCAATTCTCAGGCTCAACATGGAGTTCTACTTTTTTCTTTTCGGGCCACACTGTTAAGTGTTCTAGACTAGCTCCACCCTCGTTAAGAGCAGATAAAAATTCTGATGCACTTATTTCATCTAGTTTTTTATCCTTGATTTCATCCAGATCGATAGCAGCTTTTTTATTCTTTGACATGATAAATAACCCTCTAAGATTAAAGATTAATTTTTAACTCTCTTATAAATCAGTCTTACTTTTTCTACGGTTTCAAAATCAACTTAAATTATTTTAAAATATTTAATACTAATTTTCAAACACCTAGACATTTAGTTAATTATCCGTACTTCCACTTAAATTATTTTTGCTATCCATACATTACACGCCAATTTTTGTTTATCAAGGATATTCCCCAATAAATTATTCTAGGGGTCACGATAGAAAGTTACAGTCAGTTCAGAAGTGGCTTAAAGATCGACGCTACAGGAAATTTAGCTTTGAAGAAATCCAGCACTATCAAAAAATTATTGTAGCTCTGATGGATACAGACCAGAGATAAATGAGAGGAAATTCAGTAACCCATCAGGCGGCTGGGTTCGCCGTCCGATGGATAAACAAGGCTACTCCCCTCCACCCGTCCGACTGCAAACCCAGCAATCGGACGATAGACCAACTCAAAACAAAAAAGGCCTTGCAACTAAAAAGCTGCAAGGCCTTGCGTGGGACCGGGCGGAATCGAACCGCCGACACCGCGATTTTCAGTCGCGTGCTCTACCTACTGAGCTACAGTCCCAACTCGAATAAGAGTTGCCAAATATAAAAGCTTTTCCACTTTATACAAAGAACAGAACGCGGATTTTTTGCTACTCTTCGTCTTCAATCTGGATGTCCCGCAGACGAAGCTGCAGGGTGCACCGGCCATTCCAGTTATTCTCCTCAATGGAATAGGCGATATTCAAATTTTGGCCGTCAGTGTTGCGTATCACCGGCAGGTATTCGTGCATGTTAAACCCGATCACGTCAAATTTGCCGGACCCGTTTTGTGCCACCTTCATCTTCAGGTGCCCTTTGCCTACCACCGTCGGCACGCCCACAACGCGGACGTCGCGGCTGACAAATATCGGGCGCAGGTTGCCTGGTCCATACGGCTCAAACTGACTCAACAGCTTCCAAAAGCGCATATCCACATCACTGAGATCCAACTCGCAATCGATATTCAGCTCAGGCGTAAAATCTTTTTCCGATAGATTGTTAGAGGCAATTTCATTTATTCGACGGCGGAATTCTTCCACATTCTCTTTCTTGATCGTAAGGCCTGCGGCATATTCATGACCGCCGAACTGCTCCAGCAGATCTTCGCACTTTTTAAACGCCTCGTATATATTAAACCCGTCGATGCTCCGCGCCGATCCCTTAATTTTTCCGTTTACCGTACTCAGCATCACGGCCGGGCGCCCGTAGGTATCCACCAGCCGCGAGGCCACAATCCCGATAACACCCAGATGCCAGTCGGGATGATGCAACACCATCGAAGAAATATCATCCAGATCATATTCTGAATCGACCATCTCCTTGGCTTCTTCCATCGTTTTGGTGTCTTTGTCGCGGCGGGCAATGTTAATGCTTTCCAGCTCGTGGGCGCGCGATTTTGCCTCGGCGGGCGTATCGGCAATCAGCAGTCTTACGGCCTTCGTGGCATCGCCCATCCGTCCGGCCGCATTAATGCGGGGACCAATAGAAAACACAATATTCGACGTCGCAATAGAGCCCACCTCCAAATTGATAAGATCCAGCAGTGCTTTGATACCCACCCTCGGCTCGGCATTAATCTGCTTGAGCCCTTCACGCATCAAGATTCGGTTCTCTCCTTGAATGGGTACAATGTCCGAAGCAATAGAGATAGCCACGAGATCAAGCAGCTTAAAAACCAGCTTATCGCCAAGACCCAGCTTTTCCGTTGTTCCCTGGATCAGCTTGAATCCAACGCCGGCACCGGATAATCCCTTGAACGGATATTTGCAATCATCTCTTTTAGGGTCCAATACAGCCACCGCGTCGGGAATGGCATCCCCAACATTGTGATGATCGCAGATGATTACGTCGATATCGTGTTTTCGGGCCTGTTCGGTTTCTTCCACAGCTGTAATGCCGCAGTCCACCGATACAATCAAATCGGCATTGATCTCTACAGCATGCTGAATACCCTCCTCATTTATGCCGTACCCCTCCTTAAACCGGTGGGGGATATAAAATTCAACATCGACGCCAAACTCCTCCAGGAAAAGATATAAAATAGCAACCGACGTGGTTCCGTCTACATCGTAATCCCCATAAACAAGGATTTTTTCTCTTTGGCGAATAGCTTTGGCCAGTCGTTCGGTGGCTTTGTCCATATCCTTCATTAAAAAAGGATCGTGAAGCTGATCTAACCCCGGCCGAAAAAAAGCTTTTGCTTTCTCATATGTATCTATATCCCGTAACGAGAGCAGATGAGCAATTTTCTCGGGAACCCCCAGCTGCTCTTGCAACACGGATATAGCTTCTTTGTTTTCTGGTGTAGCATATACCCAGCGAAAAGACATAATTACCTGTTTTTTTCTTTTTTGTCATAAATAGTCTATCGGCGGTCAAACCACATAGCTACACTAGCGCACGATAATAAATTATCTGCCGCTGATCTCTAATTAAAATACAATTTCAGAGATAAATATCATCCATTAAAAAAAGAAGTTTTCCAGTCATCTTCAGCATCAGTTGTTTTTGGTCTCGCAGCTGCACTACTAAATTTGCCCTATTTTTTGTAGATTAGGATACTCCGATTTAAGAGATTTATTCTGAATTATTGAAATAATTCTGAACAATAGTTCAAAAAAAAGACCATCGGCAGAGTAAAAGGTTAAATAGGGCAATTCGTGGAATTGGCAAGGGATTTGATTAAAAATTTAATGATGACTTAATCCAGATATTATGCAATCTACCACTATAGAAAAAACTACTCCATCAGATATTTCTGATAATTTTCCACTATTTCACAAGCTGCAAGATTACGAGCATGAACAGATAGTCGTCTGCTCGGAACCAAGCTTGGGGTTAAAGGCAATTATTGCCATCCACGACACAACGCTGGGACCTGCACTGGGCGGTGTGCGTATGTGGCCCTACAATAATGAGCAGGAAGCAATTCGCGACGTGCTTCGGCTTTCTCGGGGGATGACGTATAAAGCCGCTATCTCGGGCTTAAACCTGGGCGGAGGCAAAGCTGTGATTATCGGTGATCCTCGGAAGGAAAAAAATGAAGCTTTGTTTCGTGCTTTCGGTCGCTATGTTGACAGTCTCGGCGGACGGTACATTACAGCTGAAGATGTGGGCATTAACGTGCAAAACATGGAGTGGGTCCGGATGGAAACTAAATATGTAACCGGTTTACCAAAAGCGATCGGCGGTAGCGGTGATCCCTCTCCTGTTACAGCTTATGGAGTATATCAGGGCATGAAGGCCTGTGCCAAAAAAGCGTATGGATCTGATTCGCTGGAGGGCAAAAAGATATCGGTACAGGGAGCGGGACATGTCAGCTCACACCTTGTTGATTTTCTCAGCAAAGAAGGTGCTGAACTCTTTATCTGTGACATTTATGAAGATAAAGTAACGGCACTGGCAGAAGATGTAGGCGCTAAAGTAGTGGATCCCGATGATATATATGGACTCGATGTTGACATTTTTAGCCCCTGTGCACTCGGTGGAATTGTAAACGATGACACGATCGATCATCTCAAGTGTGATATCATTGCCGGCGGTGCTAACAACGTGCTTGATGAAGAAAAACGACACGGTCAAATGCTGCTGGATAAAGGTATTATTTACGCTCCTGATTATGTGATTAATGGTGGCGGACTTATTAACGTGGCCAACGAGCTTGAAGGATATAACGAAAAGCGTGCTCACGAACAGGCGTCAAAAATTTACGACACTATTTTGGATATCCTGGATTATTCAGAAGAAAATAATACGCCAACATTTGTAGCCTCTAATATTCTTGCCGAAAAGCGCATAGAAGAGGTTGGGAAAATCGGTCAAATTTATACCTCCGAGAGCAAGTTTTCAGGACATATTGGGGAACTCTATAAGAACGCAAATCTGTAAATTATTTAAACCTGAATGTCGGGGCGGCCTGAACTTACCCGTATTTCTCACAAAGAAATTTGGTCGTCAGCAAGACGGAAGGTAAATGGTGAATGAGACGTACTCAGGTACGTTGATTGAACCATTTGGTCTCCAACGAAGCTGGCGGACAAATTTCAAAGTTATATACACACTGTAATTTTATTTAACTCCTTAACATCCTGATAAGTTTTTGCACCATTACAGGATATTTAGTGTGACAATAATATTCATGAGAAATACGGGTTAAATGTTTATGTCGCCTTTTTTGTTGCAAGACTGGAATTAAAAACCAAACAGATCACCATATGATATCAAAAGAAGATTTTATTCAAAAAGACCGCCTGATTAAAGGTATCAGCAAGGACGGACACCTCAAGATTTCAGTAGTAAAAACAACAGACGTCGTCAAGACAGCCCGCCAAAATCATAATCTATCTCTTCTCAACACCGTATTACTTGGGCGGGCACTGACGGGAACAATGCTTCTGGCTTCCGAGCTCAAAGGCGAAGAGCGCATTAAAATGCGCATTGAGGGACAGGGTCCCGTAAGTTTGCTCGTTGCCGAAGCCAACCGGGTGGGCGAAATCCGCGGCTATGTTCAGAATCCGCAGGCTCAACTTGAATACTATAAACCAGAAACAGATATCGGAGATGGTCTAGGTGTCGGCGTTCTGACTGTGAGTAAAACACTTTATAATGAAGCCGAGCCTCAGCACAGCAGTATCGAGCTGGTCAGCGGAAACATCACAGACGATATCGCCTATTATATGGTGCAGTCGGAACAGGTCCCTTCGGCTGTGCTGCTTGATGTCGGCATCGACAGCGAGGGAGAAGTTACTGAAGCGGGCGGTCTTTTAATTCAGCGCATGCCCGATGCTCCGGAAGGCGCCATTGATAAGCTTCAGGAAAAGTTACTAGAGTTTGATCCCATAAGTTCTATGCTCTCCGAAGGGCAATATATTGATGATATTATGCTAAAGGCCATGGCTCCGATGGAGGTTAAAGAACTGGATCGTCAACCAGTGGATTTCTTTTGCCGCTGTACCCGGAAACGTTTTGTCAATGCTTTGGCGATGCTTGGCTATGAGGATCTCAAGGAGATCAGTGACGAGGGACAAGAGCTGGTTTGCCACTTTTGCAATGAACATTATAATGTAACACAACAAGAGATTGAAGATCTGCTTATGCAAACGAAGGCGAAGATGAATTAACAAGATGTTGAAGGTTGCAGGTTTGAATGTTACAGGTAGAAGAACCGAACCTTCGGCCGTAAATTAACTATTAAGAAATGTCCCGCAAACACGTCGTTATTGTCGGTGGTGGATTTGGCGGCATTAACACTGCCAAGAAGCTTAAAAAAGCTGACGTCGATATTACCATTATCGACAAGACAAACCATCACCTTTTCCAGCCTCTGCTATATCAGGTGGCTACAGCTGCCCTTTCACCCGGCGATATCGCCGTCCCTATTCGCGCTATTCTGGGCAACCGCAAAGGGATGAAAGTACTGCTAGGAAATGTTACCAGGGTCAACAAAGAGGAAAATTTCATTGAGCTTGAGAGCGGGCGAAAAATCAATTTCGATTACCTGGTACTGGCTCCGGGTGCTCAATACAACTATTTTGGTAACGATGAATGGGAGAATTATGCGCCGGGACTCAAGTCCATTGGCGATGCCCTCCAGGTTCGGGAGCGTATTCTTCTCTCTCTTGAAAAGGCCGAACAGCTCGATGATCCCAAACTTCGGGAACCCTATCTGACGTATGTAATTATTGGCGGCGGACCTACGGGTGTCGAGATGGCAGGAGCCATAGCCGAAATCGCGAAGCGCAGTATGATGCGCGACTATAACACATTCAGCAAAAATGAAACGCGTATTTTTCTTGTCGAAGCTGGCCCGCGTATTCTCAATGGTTATCCTGAATCCCTTTCCGAAAAAGCACGTCAAACGCTGGAGGATATGGGCGTCCGCGTTTTATTGAATACTCCCGTTACTGATATTGGGAAAAATGAAGTCTCTTTTTCAGAAGGAACGATCGAAACACCCAATATCATCTGGGCGGCAGGTGTTGCGGCATCGCCGCTGCTCTCCTCGCTTAATACCAAACAAGACCGCACCGGCCGCGTTTTTGTCGAGGATGATCTTTCTCTCCCCGACCATGATAACATCTTCGTGATTGGTGATGCTGCCCATAAAGAAGACGAAGACGGAAATCCACTGCCGGCGCTGGCACCTGTTGCAATTCAGCAGGGAGAGTTTATCGGCAATCTCATCCGCAATGAGATTAAAGGAAAGAAGCGAAGTAAATTTCATTTCGTTGATAAAGGCACGATGGCTACTATCGGACGCGCCAAAGCGGTTGCTGATATTCGAGGATTCAAGTTCAGCGGTTTTTTTGCCTGGATTCTATGGTCAATCGTCCACATATTCTTTCTGATCGGCTTCCGCAATCGTTTCCGCGTTTTTGTTGAGTGGATGTGGCACTATTTCACCTTCAAGCGCGGCGTCCGGCTCATCACCGATCGGTTTACAGAATAACGATGAAGCCACAGATTGGCACAATATGAACAAGATTATCGTGATTAGCAGGATTGAATGAACGTTATCCAAGTACATCCTTAAATCCTGAATATCCTGATTCAAAATGCTGATATTCACGTAACCATCCCTCGCTTCAGTCTACCATCTCTTGCAATTTCTGAGTCTGACATCTGAATAATAACTTTACTAAACCCCCAAAGTTTGGTAAAGTTTAGGTACTTAATTTTTGGATCCAAATTATTGATCAATGAAAATCATTCAAACAGTACTTGTTTTACTTTTTACTTTTACAGCTATGACAGTTTCTGCCCAGGATAAGAATCTTCGAGATTACGGAGTTGAGATCGGTGTAATGGAAACCGGATCACTTAACGCCATTACGGATATATCGGGTGTCGAGGTCGGCCATCAAACGTTAATCGAAGGTGATAATATTCGCACCGGCGTTACTGCCATCCTTCCCCACGGCGGAAATATTTTTCAAGAGAAAGTCCCGACTGCCGTGTATGTGGGCAACGGCTTTGGCAAGCTGGCTGGATCAACGCAGATCCAGGAGCTCGGCAACCTTGAGACACCAATCATCCTTACTAATACGCTGAGCGTCCCTACGGCTGCCGATGCACTCATTGATCACACATTCAGCTTTGAGGAAAACAGCAACGTTCGATCCGTAAATCCGGTAGTAGGTGAAACAAATGACGGCTATTTGAATGATATCCGCGGGCGCCATGTATCCAAGAACGATGTTTTAGCTGCAATAGAAAATGCCGCATCGGGTCCTGTTGAACAGGGCAACGTAGGAGCCGGGACGGGAACACGCACGTTTGGATTTAAAGGTGGTATCGGCACTTCATCGCGTACCTTGCCCGACGATGCTGGAAGTTATACTGTAGGCGTGCTCGTTCAGAGTAATTTCGGTGGCGTGCTTCAAATAGCGGGCGTGCCTGTAGGAGAAGAGCTCGATAAGTATTATCTAAATGATAAACTCAATGAAACGCCCGACGGTTCCTGCATGATTGTTGTAGCCACTGATGCTCCGCTGGGATCACGCAATCTGGAGAGATTGGCCAAGCGGGCCATGCTTGGACTGGCAAAAACCGGGGGTATTGCCTCAAACGGCAGCGGCGATTATGTGATCGCTTTTTCTACGGCTGAATCGGTGCGAATTCCATATCGATCAGACCAGCTTGCAAAAGACCAGAATGTTCTTCGCAACAGCTCAATGTCACCGCTGTTTATGGCTGTTAATGAGGCAACTGAAGAAGCCATCATCAATTCTCTTTTCCACGCCGAAACAATGACAGGCAGGGATGGAAATACGATCAAAGCCTTGCCGGTCGAAGAAGTTCTGACCATCATGGAAAAGTATGGGAGGGAACATTAAGTTGTAGTGATTTATTGCAATAAATCACTATACAACCTATTATCAGCACAATTATCTACTACGTAGCAAATGAACTACCGCAGCCGCATGTCTCACTCGCGTTGGGATTGTCAAAGGTAAAGCCTCGGGCGTTAAGACCGTCGGGATAGTCGACTGAAATACCTTTAAGATACATCATATGTTTTTGGGCAACGATAATCTCGATTCCCTGGCTTACAATTACTTCATCCTCTTCGGACTTGTAATCAAATCCCAGCTTATAGCTTAATCCGGAACAACCGCCGCCTTCAACGGCCACCCGCAGACACAGATCTTCATCGAGAGACTCATCTGATCTGATCTTGCGAACTTGTTCAGCCGCTCGTTCCGTCAGCTGAACCGGTGGCCCGCTGAATTCAATATCATCGGGAGTTTGCATCTGTTCTAAGGGAGAAGCAGAGTCAGGCTCCGTAGAAGAATCCTCTTCATCGTCATCAATAAGATCGGAAATTACATCGTCCAGGTTGTCTTCTGTTTCAGCAGGCATTAGGGTAAATCTCTTTAAAATTATGTTTCACACTTCTGCGAATACGTAAAGTAATCGATGTTGTCCTTCCTGAATAAATTCAGAATATCAGCACTTACCAAATTAACCAATATTGTTGATGCCCTTGCTCTGGGCACGTCAACTAGTTGAGCAAATTTTTTAACGGTTATTTCGCCATATTCATTCAGATATCTAAACAGTTGTTGTTCCTTTGGTCCGTACTCAAATGTTACACCCTCATCTGAATTTTTCTTCTTAATGATCTCGATAAGTTCCTTACTGGCAACTTTATTTCGATCCTCTTCGCGCATAAACACCGTATCTTCATCTTCGCCCTGTACAAAAATAGGTTTGTCTGCAGCTTCCGGCACCTTTATCACCAGCAGGTCACGTTCGCCAAAATGCACGATTTCAATTGTAATATCGACCGTTGGCCGACACAGCTCACGGGCAGCTTTGCCAAGCAAAAACTCTTCTTCCTGGTATCCTATGACTCCCACCAGTGATTTATCATCGTCCACACCAATAAGCACAGTGCCACCTTTCGTATTGGCAAATGCAGCAATTTCACGGGCAATCTTATATGCTGATGGAATAGTGCGCTTAAATTCGAGATAGGTTCCTTCTCCCGTCTCTGCGAGATTCTTTACGTCCAGATAATCCATCTGGGAAAGTGAGGCTGAGGTATGTTTTTCTGGATACATAGCCACTGAATCTTATTTTCAATACATAACGAAGGTAACAACAAATTATTAAGTATAAAATTCCATAGCTGTTTTTTTCTATCCTGGATTAGATCATTATTTCTTCTTTGGGATTCCGTGTCATCAGATCGTACACCATATCTTCGGGATCCTCTTGCTCGAAAAGAACCCGGTATACCGCCGCTGTGATGGGCATTTCTACTCCCAGCTTCTTACTCCATTCGTGCACCGATCGAGTGGTTTTTACACCTTCTGCTACCATATTCATTTTTGATATCACCTCATCCAGGCTTTTACCCTGGCCGATGTTATAACCCACAAACCGATTGCGGCTGTGTTCACTAGTACATGTTACCACAAGGTCACCCATTCCTGTCAGTCCCGAAAAAGTATCTTGTGAAGCTCCCAATTTCATTCCCAGCCTTTTCATCTCATGTAATCCACGGGTAATCAGGGCCGCTTTTGCATTATCGCCGAGCTCCGCTCCGTCAATTATACCGGCGGCAATAGCCATAATATTTTTCACCGCACCTCCAATCTCCACACCTATGATATCATAGTTCAGATACACCCGAAACATAGGCGTCATAAATGTATCCTGGATATTCTCGGTGGTCCGCTTTGAATATGAGCTGGCCACCACGGCTGTGGGCTTAAATTTACTGACTTCTTCGGCGTGGCTCGGACCCGAAATCACTCCGATATGATCATCAATAATGGTGCCTTCCAGCACATTACTAAGCACCTGCGACATCGTCTGAAATGTATCGTTTTCTATTCCCTTGGCAACATTGACAACTATCTCATCGCCCTCCAAAAAAGGTTTAATATTTTCGGCTACTTCACGTACGACATGCGAAGGGGTAGCAAAAACCACCATTTCCGGATCATCAAAACATTCTTCCAACCTGGTAGAAGATTCAACAGAATCCGGCAACGTGACATCAGGGATATAGGATGGGTTTCGATGCTGACTATTAATAGCATATGCAATTTCCTGCTCCCTGGCCCACAACTGCACTTTATTGCCTGCTCTGGCCAATACCACAGAAAGTGCTGTCCCAAAACTGCCAGCACCAATGATGGTTATTTTCTTCACAATGCTATTTCTAGGGTTGCGGTTTTTCTTCTTTATTCAGCCAGCCCACAGCTGGTTTGAATGAGCTAACCTTGTTTTCTGTTCCATTCAACAATCGCCGTATATTTCCACGGTGTTTAATGATTATACCAATCCCGACCAATGAGGCAAAAATGAGTATGCTGCCGTCAATATCCCAACCTAAGCTATAGCGAAAAAATACCAGCATTAACGGATAGACAAAAGCAGCTACCAGCGACGCCAGCGATACGTATCGGCTTGCAACCATAACTATGGTAAAAACAATAGCTGCAATACCTACAGATATCGGCTCTATTCCGCAGAGCATACCTGCAGCAGTTGCCATTCCCTTGCCGCCGTCGAACCAGGCGTAAAGTGGAAACATATGTCCGACCACAGCCGCAAGTCCGCAGACAATGCTCAAAAAAGGATCTACATCCCAAAAGTCGAATAGCGCCACCGGACCCGATCCAATAGAGTATGCCAACTGGCTAAGCCAGCGTGAGCTTGCAAATCCCTTAAAGAAATCAATTAGTAATACTGCCACACCAGGCTGCCATCCCAAAAGACGAAATGTATTCGTAGCCCCCGCATTACCGCTCCCGTAATTCCGGATGTCTACCCCTTTCACGAGTTTGCCAACCCATATAGAGGATGGTATAGACCCCAGCAAATAACTCAATAGTATGACAACTGCAAGTGCTAACATATATGTTGATTATGTGAGAAAAGCTGATCTGCTGAAATATAAAAGATCAGAGTAAAATCTCGAGATCAAATCCCTTAAAGATCGTAAAAAATGCTTTATACGTGCTTCTCGGCGTGATATGAGGAGCGTACGAGCGGACCGCTCTCTACGTGGCCAATCCCAAGTTCTTCTCCTATCTCTTTATATTCTGCAAATTGATCCGGATGAACCCATTCTTCGACCGGCTGGTGCATTTTTGTCGGCTGCATATACTGACCAATTGTTAATACGTCTACCTCGTGCTCAACACAATCTTTCATTAATTCAATGACCTGTTCGCGTGTTTCTCCAAACCCAACCATAATGCCAGTTTTCGTTCGCAGGCCCTGATCTTTGCAACGCTGCAGTAATTCCAGTGAGCGCTTATACTTTGCCTGCGGACGTATGGTGCGATACAAATCGGGGACCGTCTCAAGATTGTGGCTTAATACATCGGGCGGAGTGTCAATAACTATTTGCAGAGCATCCCAAACGCCTCGAAAATCGGGAATAAGCGATTCAATGGTGACATCCTCGATCTCTTTACGAAGCTGTCGGTGACATTCTGCAAATATCGGGGCACCGCCGTCATCCCGCTCGTCACGATTCACCGATGTAAGAACTACATGCTTAAGCCCCATTTTCTTGGCAGCATCTGTAACGCGCCGTGGCTCATCCCAATCCAAACCCTGCTCCGGGCGTCCGGTCTTAACAGCGCAAAAAGAACATGAACGTGTACAGACATCACCGAGAATCATAAATGTTGCCGTACCATTTCCCCAGCACTCACCAATATTGGGGCATCGGGCTTCTGAGCAAACGGTATTCAGGGAATGCTTTTGAATTGTTTCGGACACTTCTTTGAACTTCTCACCAGAAGGAAGTTTAACACGAAGCCAGTCGGGGCGCCGTTGAGATGTTTCGTTCCTGTCGACAACGTTGAGTTCTTTAATCATGATGGTAAATCAATTAATGGGATGCTGCTTTAATGTCTGAATGCTTAAGATACGAAAATTCATCCTCCAGTTCAGGCAATGAATCCACTTTAACAATGCTGATATCAAAGACTTTCTCGAAATTTCTTAGCAGGTGTGCTTTCACTTTGGATGGATCCACTTCATGCCCCAACAATGCCTCCAGACTAGTCACTTCTTTGTCCATAATACCGCATGGAACGATATGATTGAAATAACTGAGATCGGTATTCACATTAAAAGCAAAGCCATGCATTGTAACCCATCGCGAGCAGCGGATACCCATAGCGCAAATTTTCTGGTCACCCACCCAAACGCCCGTCAGGCCTTCAATACGTCCGGCCTCGATACCATACTCAGCACAGGTTCCGATAACTACCTCTTCGAGATAGCGCAGGTATTTGTGGATATCCGTAAAATGACGATCCATATCAAAAATAGGATAGCCAACTATCTGACCCGGTCCGTGATACGTTATGTCACCGCCGCGGTCGATCTCGATGAATTCGGCATCAATATCGGCCAGCTCCGCCAGTCCTTTAAGCAAATTAGCTTTATCACCGCTCTTGCCCAAGGTATACACATGTGGATGTTCTACAAACAGCAACACATCGTTACTTTCATTGCCGGACTTATAGAGCTTCTGCTTTTTCCGGCGGCTCAGTTTTTCATCCACAAGTCGCTGCTGAATAGCAGTTTGCAAATCCCACACGGGTTGGTAGGAAGCGTGGCCTAAATCAAAAAATTCTACTGTATTCATAGCTCTGGTAAAATACGAAACATGACATGGAATCACTACTCACAACAAGAGTGGTTATTGGTAATAATTCTCAATTTATCACTCCACTAAATAACCCTCACCTCTGTCGTCATTTTAAACAGAGCGTAGCGGAGTGAAAAATCTTTGTTTTCCGTACCATTTTAAAATCAAAGATCTCTCCGCAACTAAAGTCGCCGTCGAGATGACAGACCTATTTGATTTTCTATCCTGTGACTCATTCATATCTCTTGTACTTTAAATAGGCACAGCGATTTCCCAATTATTGCTAGCCAGTATCCATCAAAAATGATCTACCTTAATAGAACGAATATAAAACCATCAACTGCTAATTAAATCAATTGAGATTATGGCTGAAGCAAAAAATAAAGAAGAAGGTCAAGTTGCAAAGGAAATTGAAGATGTTACCGCTGAGTTACCCTCCGATGCCTTCCTTTGGTCTTCGGTAAGCATCATGGGCACATCATTGACTTTAAAACTTTTAAAAAAGGATGATATGGCCCTGTTTGTCGGCCAGTGGGCGGCTCCTCTTCTGATAATGGGACTTTATAATAAATTAGTAAAAACAGAGGGATCGGAGTAATTCATCACCGACTATACATCAAGAGTTCTTTAAGAAAAAAAGCCCGCAGATATACTCTGCGGGCTTTTTTTATCATACTATATGAGGCCTGTGCTAAACTATGAACCCAAATGCACGCCTTCACCGTAAGCTTCAGCTACCGCTTCCATTACAGCTTCTGACATCGTCGGATGCGGATGCACAGCATGAATAATTTCTTTTCCGGTCGTTTCGAGATCACGTGCTACTACAGCTTCAGCGATCAATTCAGTTACATGAGAACCAATCATGTGACAGCCAAGCCATTCCCCGTATTTTTCATCGAAAACAACCTTGACAAATCCCTCTTCGTGACCAAGACCAGTTGCTTTACCGCTGGCAGAGAACGGAAATTTACCGACCTTAACATCATAGCCCTCTTCTTTAGCCTGCTCTTCCGTATATCCTACCGAAGCAATCTGCGGCTCACAATAGGTACATGCAGGAATATTATCATACTTAATTGGCAACGGATCTTCTCCTGCCAGCTTTTCCACACAAACAATTCCTTCGTGTGTGGCCTTATGAGCCAGCCACGGTCCTCCGGCCACATCGCCAATGGCATAGATTCCGTCGACATTGGTTTGATAGGTTTCTTTATCGACATTGATAACTCCCTTCTCATACTCGACGCCAATCTCATCAAGGCCGATACCTTCAACATTTCCAACAACACCGACTGCCGAAAGAACAACATCCACATTTATAGTCTCTTCGTCATCACCAGACTTGATCGTAACCTTAACGCCGTCTCCATCCTCTTCGACGCTTTCGACCGTACTTCCGGTTCGGACATCAATTCCTTTCTTCTTATAAATTTTGCCAAGCTCCTTACCAATATCTTTATCCTCAACCGGTACCAGTGAATCCTGCAGCTCAACGAGTGTTACTTCCGTACCGATGGTGTTATAGAAATAAGCAAATTCAACACCAATAGCACCTGCCCCGACAACAACCATTTTCTCCGGCTGCTCCTCGAGCTTCATTCCTTTTTCATAGTCTATGACCATCTCACCATCAATAGGGAGGTTCGGGAGTTCACGAGCACGAGCACCTGTAGCAATAATGAAATTATCAGCAGTAATCTCCTCTTGCGTTTCATCATTTTCATCAACAACCTTGAGCTTGTCTTTCGATTCAAACACGCCCTTTCCTTCAAAGACTTCAATCTTATTGGCCTTCATCAGAAACTGAACACCTTTGCTCATTTTATTGGCTACATTCCGGCTGCGCTCGATCATGCCGCCAAAATCTGCTGAATAATCTTCAACATTGACACCGTAGTCACCGGCATGCTCGATACTTTCGTACACCTCTGCAGACCGCAACAACGCTTTCGTTGGAATACATCCGATATTAAGACATACACCTCCGAGATGACGTTTTTCTACAATTGCCGTATTAAAACCGAGTTGGGATGCGCGGATTGCTGCTACATAACCACCTGGGCCGGATCCGATTACACAAACATCAAATTCTTTTGCCATAAGAAATACTTATTTAATGATTTAATAATTTATTGATTTGTTGATTTATCGACTGGATATCAAAAGACTGATTACTGTTTACGGCTGTTTTGTAGTCTAACAACAAAATAATGATATGTAATTCAGTCAATCTACAAATCATTAAATCAACAATTCTAAAATTGCGCTCTAAGTTAAGAATTATAGATGAGAGATATAAGGAAGAGAGAGTTAAAATATTCTGTACCACGCATTAAAATAAACTCGCATTCTTATTCAGAAAAAGGAGCAGCCATGATCTGTGCCGCAATATGACTATAGCGTTCAGCAAGTTTCTCTTGCTCAGTCATTTCAAAATCTTCAAACTCAAATCCCGGAGCAACTGTACATCCCACCAACGTAAAAACACCTGTACTGTAAGCACGCTGCCAGCAGTTTTTGGGAATCACCTGCTGAAATTTTCCCTCTCCGGACAATTCATTATTAAGAAATAGCCGTGAAAAATTACCGGCCGTATCAATCAATTCGAGCACCAATTGACTCCCATCATAAAAATGCCACAGCTCATCAGAGGCTACCCGGTGCCAATTCGTGCAAACTCCTTTGGGTAGCATAAAATAAATGCCTGTCCCTGCCCTCCTTGATTTTCCATCCTCCAAACACACAGTCTCGCTACTCCTGTATTCTTCTTTATAATAGCCGCCTTCAGGATGCGGGCTAAGATCCAGTCGTTTAACTATATCTTGAACTTTCTGTTCTGACATAAATATGAAACAAATTTCTACAATTATAGTTGGATACCATGTACATCAAAGCTCAATAAACTATGATATGATTTTATGAAATTAAGAAGATACATACTGTTTATCTTCACAACAATTATAGCTGTTATTCTAATTTCTTCCTGTTCGGATTTAACCGACTCGGATCCAGGCTCAGACAATGGCACAGAGCGGTTACCAGAATTTTCCAGCGTAGCTCCACCTGGTGATTCTGCTCGCTCATTTTTGAGTGATGAGCAGTTCGATGAGCTGAACCTGGAAATTGACTATATGCCCGGCTATGAGCCGACCGAACGAGCGTTGGACAGCCTGGAATCATTTCTGAAGAAGCACCTGAATAAATCTGAAATCAATATACAAAGTCCGACGCGTATCGAAGCTGGTGAGCAAAATGCATACTCCACTGAAGATGTCCGTGCTCTTGAAGAGGAGCATCGCGACAACTACACCAGTTATGACAACCCCGACGGCGAAACGTTATGGGCCTATTTTATAATCGTGGATGGAGAGTTTTCACAGCAGAATGTACTTGGAATAGCCTACTTTAACACTTCAATGGGATTCTTCGGGCCAGCGATCCATGAAAATAGTGGGGGTATTGGACAAGCAGACCGCTATAAACTGGAGGCTACAGTCTTTAATCATGAGTTCGGACACAATATGGGCCTCGTGGCAAACGGAAGCCCGATGCAGGAAAATCATCAGGATTCTGGCAACGGTCATCATTGCACCGAGGAAGATTGTCTGATGTACTACGCCGTCCGAACAACAGATTATACTTCAATACTAGTGGATAGCCCGATTCCTGACTTACTTGAATTCTGTCAAGCTGATGTAAAGGCAAATGGCGGGAAATAAATTGAACCGCAGATTAATGGAAATCGAATGAGGAACTGATGAAGTTATTCATCATTCCTTGTTCGTTATTCGCTATTCACTTATCCCTGTTTAAACTTATATAGATTTTCAGCACCCACTTTTTCTTCTGCCTGATTGAGGGCATAGCCACTGTCAAATAGCACAATTGGATTCCCTTCCATATCCTTGGTCACATGGGTGGAGTAGCTGCCTTCCAACTTTTCAACGACCTCTGTGTCGTTGTCTCCCAGCCATCGGGCAGCGTGATAAGAAACGGAATTCATGTGCAGTTCGGTATTGTATTCTGTGGACATCCGGTGCTTCACCACATCAAACTGCAGTGCACCGACCGTACCAAGCAGCAGCTCATTACCCACCCCTTGCGGTACCTCAAATACGTGAACAACCCCTTCTTCGGCCAGCTGCTTCAAACCTTCGCGCAGCTGCTTTCGTTTAAAGGGATCTTTCGTTGAAACTTTCATAAAATGCTCGGGCGTAAACAGCGGAATTACATCAAATTTTACAGGATCATCGCTGTAGATTGTCGTACCAATACGAAACGAACCCGGGTTAAACAGCGACACAACATCCCCGGGATAGGCCTCTTCCAGGATATGTCGCTCGTCAC
Source organism: Fodinibius sp. GM108 (assembly GCF_058386985.1). Classification (NCBI taxonomy): domain Bacteria; kingdom Pseudomonadati; phylum Balneolota; class Balneolia; order Balneolales; family Balneolaceae; genus Fodinibius; species Fodinibius sp. GM108. The sequence goes on along the minus strand of NZ_JBYEIR010000004.1, from coordinate 367,586 downwards.
CCATCAGCGTATGCGGCGTTGACATCTTTACCTTTTGACCAGTATTACTCTCCGTCACCTGAAGTCCGCGCTCAAACTTACCCGAGGTAATTCGTATAAAAGCGGCACAATCGCGGTGATCGGGATTCATATTCGCCTGCATCTTAAAGACAAAACCCGAAAATCCGCGGTCAAGATCACGCTTCTCACCGTTATCGGCCTGGTATGGCTGCGGCGGACTGGCAAGATCGGCGAAATAATTCATGAAGACATCCAGTCCGAAGTTGTTGAGGGCCGAACCGAAAAATACAGGCGTTGCCTTTCCGTTCAGATACTCTTCATTATCCATCATGTCCATCATATCCTCAGTCAATAACACCTCTTCGCGGAATTTCTCCTTATCAAAATCCGACAGATGCGACTGTTCAATACCCTCTTCCAGGTCATAAATTTCGGTTTCAGCCTTTTTAGCACCGTGCTCTTCCTTAGTCTGCAGATGCAGCTTCTTGCCAATCAAGTCATAGATACCCTGAAAATCCCGACCATAACCCAGCGGCCATGATGCCGGTATAGCCTCAATACCCAGCTGGTTTTCGATATTACTGATCACTTCCAACGGTTCTAGACCCGGCCGGTCGCATTTGTTCACAAAAGTGATAATGGGAATTTCGCGCATCTTACAAACCTCGAACAGTTTCTCGGTCTGTTCCTCAACGCCTTTGGCAACGTCAATCACCATCAACGCCGTATCGGCAGCAACCAGCGTCCGGAGCGTATCCTCAGAAAAGTCTTTGTGTCCCGGTGTATCGAGCAGATTAAATTTAATGTTGTCTTTTTCAAATCGCAGAACCGAAGACGTCACAGAAATACCACGCTCCTTTTCAATTGCCATCCAGTCGGAGGCTGCATAGCGATTGGCTTTACGCTGACGGATCGATCCCGCCTCGTGTATAGCCCCGCCATAAAGCAACAGCTTTTCAGTCAGCGTCGTCTTACCGGCATCGGGGTGCGATATAATCGCGAACGTGCGCCGGCGCTTCGCCTCCTCAATTACTTCTTTTTGGGATTCGGTTGCGGTATCAGTCTGGGACATGAATGGGTATCAGTTTATGGATTCAAAAAGCCTGTAAAGATAAGGATTTTATATGCATTTATCACTTAATTAATAGTACACGGACTACACTGGTTATGCAGGTTACCGTCTGGTTTAGTTTTTCCGTTAATAAGACAGATGCGCCTATTAACCCACCAGACGGCAAATTCAGCCGTCGGATGGGGTACTTCTTAAAAAAGATCCATCTGCTTATTCTGTCGATCTTTAGGCCATGCGGGCATCGGATCAACACCAATAAGATCAGATAACAGCTGATGGAATCTCTTGGCATTAGCTGGCTGACTCACTTTATCGGGCGTATGGGTAAAGATATACGGATGCAGCCCCTCCTTTATCCAATCGGCGACAACAATGGCCCATTCTTTGAGATAAGGCTCATTTGCCACGGGATCATTCGATCCCACAAAACGTACCAATGGACGCGATCCGGTATTGATAAAACGAACCGGCACCTCAGGCTTTTTCTTTTTTGCTTCTAACACCGATTGCTCATCCGATTTCATCGCGTGCAGCTTGCGCGTATCAAAAATTATTCGGTCAATATTATAGCCTTTCAGCAGGCGATTCAGCCGGTGCTCTTCGCGTCCGTGGTTAAAGAAATCGGGATGACGAACTTCTACCGCATAGCGATAGGCGCCAGGCAACATACTGATCATCTCTTCGAGGCGCATAAATTCGGCGGGCGAAAACTGCGGCGGCAGCTGAATCATAAACGGTCCCAGGCGATCGGCAATGGGGTCGAACGTCTCCAGAAAGTTCAGGATATCATCTTCTGTGTTCTGAAGACGCTTATCATGCGTGATAGATCGGTGAAATTTAAAGCAGAACTTAAACTCGTCGGGCGTTTCCTGCTTCCATCTTTTTAATGTTTGCTCGCTGGGAATGTTATAAAAAGTTGTGTTTCCCTCTACCGTATTGAAAACAGAAGCATATTGCGAAAGGAAATCGCTCTGTTTGGCATCGTCGGTAAAGAAATTATCGACCCACTCTTTGAGGCTCCAGACCGTGCAACCGATATGATATTTTCTGATGCCCATATTTCCGATTATTGTGACAGTAGCTGGCTTTTACCTTTCTAATGTATCTGAATTAATCTAATTGCACAAGATTGTAACTTGCATGCCTGAATCGTTGCTCCAACAGCATTAAAGTCAAAAAACTTACCACAGAGATACACAGAGGAGACACGGAGGTTCACAAAGGATTGACTATATGAACTTTAGAAATATTTGGTGACTAAACATGTTTGCATCTTATCAGTATCACACCGTCAGCTATCAGCAGCAATTCCAGAATTGATAGCTACTACTCTTTTGTAGGATACTCAAATCCTCCTGCCCTCTTGGAGAAGAGGGATTTAGGGAGATTGATCTAATATTTTTATTTAGCACAACTATCCGTGGATGGCGCCAAACATTCCGCTAACTTCCGTATGTATTCTCCTTTAGCAATCCCTTAACTCCTATTTCCTGACTTTGCTGCCCAGCCAATCCTGCCGAAATGACTTCATTTCATCTGTCACCTCTTTATTTATCTCCTCAAACGGAAGTAGTTCAAGTTCAGGATTTTCGGCCAGTATAACTGTAGATTCGTATTCCTCTCCGAGAGAAGAGTATGTAATTGACAGCTCATCTCCGGGTTCGTGACTAGCCAACAAACGCTGCATATCGCGCGCATTATTGATCGACTGCCCATCCAAGGAATGAATTACATCATCCACATCGAGCCCGGCTTTATAGAGTGGACTGCCAACCTGTGTGTTTTGGGATATCGTAGCCTCTCCACCTTCATAATTTATGTTCGCCGATCCAAAACTTATGACAGCTTCACCGGGATGGGCTTTCTGCAGCTGAAATCCCGCTTGGGCCAGCAACGGCTCTAAGTCGATATGTTCTCCACTACGGATGTGATTATTAAAAAATGATTCTGCAAATTCGGTGCTGTCGGTAACTTCTGCCAGTGTATTTTCCAGGTCTTCTACAGAATAGGGTTCTTCAGGAATTCCAAACTCTTCCCACATACGGCGCATAAAATCGTCGAGAGTAACATCCTCAAACGTAGTTCGAAGCTTCAAATCCAGTCCCAAACCTAACACTGCTCCCCACGAATAGTACGAAATAAACGTATTGGATCTGTTCTGGGCATCCACCGAGGTGGCCGCATCAACAAACGGAGCCTGCATGCTCATCTCCATGGGACTATAAAACTGATTGCCCGGAGAATTAAGTACGTAGTCCAAAGTCCCCGACCAATCCTGGGCATATTTCTGGTCCGAAGTTATACCTGCCCGGCGAATGGTGAGATCGTCGTAGTAGCTGGTGAATCCTTCGGCAAACCAGAGCGCATCAGAGACATTGGCATTCATAAAATCAAACGGCTCCAGCGTTTCCGGGCGCAGCCGCTCTACACTCCAGCTGTGAAAAAATTCGTGTGACAAAGTAAACAGATTCTGCAGTGCACCCTCTTCATCCAGTGGACGCTGACTGGTTAAAATAGTTGAATTTCGATGCTCCATGCCATCCCCGTACACATACGGCAGGTAATCCGCAATAAAAGTATATCTGTCATATTCAAAATCGGCCGCTCCTCCGTATATAGCTATCTGTTCATCCACGACTTTTTGCGCCATTTGGGTATAATTTTCCACCTGTTCCTCAGTCCCGTTATGATGCACTGCCAGCTGAATTTTCTGATTGGCCGTATCTCCTGTTGCCTCCCACTCTGTCATCGTAAAATCACTAAGCTCTGTCGGGCTATCCAAAAAATAATAGTAATCCGGCGCGGTAAACGTGTAAGGTTCATCGGTACTCTCAAGCTGCGTAGCGACATCCCAGTTGGCGTTTTCCGGCGGATGAAATTGTACAGTCACCGGCGCCTCGGGCAGGTCGGGCACCCATACGAAAGTAGCCGGCATATTCATATGTGCATGTTGTTCATTGATGCCGGTGTAGGTGCCATCAGCATGGCGGCCATACAATGTATAGCTGAACTTAATCGTGCCGTCGTGCTCGCGAACCATCCAGTTGTGCAGATCGGGGCGGTGGACTTCCAGTGAATCCCCCTCGCCATTAGTCACTGATACGTCATACACATTCTTGGCAAATTCATGCAGCGCGTATCGACCGGGCGATGTACGACTCATTGAAAACGTGACGGGACCAGACAGTAGGTTATCCAGTGTTACTGTAATTTCGGCCTCATTGTGTTCTGCATTCGGAAAGCGTACATCATACTTTATAGTTGGCTCATCCTGGGATTCTGGCTGGCATCCCAAAAGCAATACTCCGGCCAACAAAACAAGAAACAATCTCTTCATATCAAAATCTTATCTTATGTTTTAGATCATGCTTTAGATAAGATTTTTTGAGGATTATTTCAGGAGCTGTTTTTAATTCATCGGGTATGGAGATAACTTGATTATCTATCCGACCGCAAACCAGCGGCCGGATGGAGAGATATTCTCCTCAGACAAAAACTTTCGAGCTATTTTCACTCCTGCTGAATGCTGTTAACCGGATTAAGTAATGCCGCGCGAATCGACTGGTAACTAACTGTAGCCAAGCAAATGAATACACTTGCCAAACCAACTAATAGAAATATTACCGTAGTATTCCATCCCAAACTAATGCGATGAGGAAAATCCTGAAGCCATTGTACAGCCAGGTAATAAATAACCGGCCATGCGATAATATTGGCTACAACTACCAACTTCAGATAATCTTTTGTCAGTAGCGTAATAATATCAGGTACAGTGGCTCCAAGGGTTTTCCGTATGCCGATTTCCTTGGTTCGTTTAGATGATGTAAAGGAAGCCAGACCGAATAAGCCCAAACAAGCTACAAAAACACAAATCAGTGCAAACACACCAGCGATAGTACCCATTTGTGTTTCGGAGGCATAAATTTTCTCCAGCTCTTCGTCATGGAAAGAATAGGTGAACGGATCGATGTGATTGACCTCTTTCCAGGTGGCCCGCAAATCTTCAAGGCCATCCTGAATACTGCCCGGCGCCAGTCGTGCCGCTGCATATTCTATAGTACCTACTACCCGGCGTTCCTCATCTTCGAGATTTATCACCAGTGGCGAAATCTCTTTTTTGATTGATGTGTAATTGAAATCCTCAACCACGCCGATTACCTGATATTCTCTGCGTTCATCTTCGCCTGTTGTATAGTAAAACAATTGGCCAAGGGCGTCCTCCGGCTTTTCCGCTCCAATCTGTTTCAACATAGATCGATTAATCAGAATCGCCCTTTCAGAATCGGTAGGATAATCCCGTGAAAATGAACGTCCGGCCAGCACCTCTATATCATATGTATCGATAAATCCGTGCGTGACATTCAGCGACATATTGGTAGGCGGGGCATCAGGTTTATTGGCCGGTGAGTACTTCCTGAACGTTTGATCGTCTGAACCCAATATTTTTCCGGTCCCTGCCACTTCCATGATATTTGTACTTGCCAGCGCCTTCTCCTGGAACTCATCGAACTCCCAGGCAATAAGTGTCTGTTTGATCGGCATAATGACAACCCGCTCTTTGTCAAAACCGAGCCGCTTATCCTGCATATGTTGCAATTGCAGGTACACAATCACCGTGCCGATAATCAACATTACCGAGAGTGCAAACTGGAAGATGACCAAGCCTTTTCTTAACACAACTCCATTACTATCACCACCGGATCCTTTTGAACCGTGCATGATTGTTGTGGGATTAAAACCCGAAAGGTAGAGTGCGGGATACATACCGGCTAACAACGTGACAACTATAAAGAGCGCAATAAGAGCTATAATCATTTTGCCACTTCCCAGAAAAGCGAATGCAAACTCCTTCCCTGTAAAATCATTGAAGTAGGGCAAAGATATGTAAACCAAAGCAAAAGCCAGGGCAAATCCCAGTAATGTCATTAAAAATGATTCGCCCATAAATTGCCCGAAAAGCTGACGGCGGTTGGCTCCGAGTACTTTTCGCATTCCCACTTCAGAAGCCCGTTCGGTCGCCCGCGCGGTGCTAAGATTCATAAAATTGATGCAGGCAATGACCAAAATTAAAACTGCTACGGCCGAAAACAGGTAGACATAAAAGTTTGAGCCATTGGCTTTAATCTCCTGATCCAAATTAGAATGAAGATGGATATCTGTAATGGGCTGTAAGCCCAACGAAAGGGTTTCGCCCTCCTCACGATCAGCGTAATTTCTATCCACAAAATTGGGAAATTGCCGTTCCAGATCGGCCGGATCTGTATTTTCATCAAGCAAAACATAGGTCCAACAGGGATTCCAGAACCAACGCTCCATAAATGCAGTCGATCCATACAGTTCGAACAGCGTATTAAAAGAGACCAGCATATCGATCTCCATGTGCGATGTCGGAGGCAGCGACTCTATCACTCCGGTAACTGTTAAATCTTGAACGCTTTTAAAACTAAGCTGCTTTCCCAACGGATTTTCGTCTCCAAAAAACCGGGCGGACTGCTCTTCTGTAATCACTATTGAATTCGGCTCATTGAGAGCAGTCTCCGGGTTACCGTGGATCATATCGACCGAAAAAACATCAAAGAAGGTTGAATCAACAACGTAAAAATGATCAACACGGAATGACTCCTCTGTTTCAACATTGATCATCGTCCGAATATCTTCCTGCATATCGAAAAAGCGTACTGCCTTTTCTATCTGCCCCGAAAAATCATCTTGTAGTGTCGGTCCTACCGGAAAGGGGGTGGTGGCTCCCTTTTCTTCTTTGGCTGATGTTTTGGTGGTTTGTGTTACGCGATAAATGCGATCGGACTTTTCGTGAAACTGGTCATAGCTAATTTCCTCAAAAACATACATAGCAATAAGCAGACAGCAGGCAATGCCTATTGCCAATCCTAAAATATTAATGAAAGCAAAACCTTTGCGCTTACGCAGATTACGCAAAGCAACCTTTAAATAATTCCTAAACATAGATATACCCCTATTTATTACAAAAAATACCCCGAAAGAAATTATGATTTACTTGATGATAAGATTAGAAGAGTATTAAACCATGGGTTTGTTACAAACTAAACCGGTTCATTAAAGCATTCTAATATTTTACGATATTCATCCAACGAAAACGCAACCCGATTACTTGTTATTGATTATTGAATGTTGGAACTGGTTTCCAAAAAAGGAATTATTTCTTCACGAAGAAGAGAAAAAACCGGCTCTTTGTACGATCGATCTTGCGTAGCATTAGCTAGTGCACCAGTCATTACCACCACAACATCAAGATCCGGGATAAGAAATATATATTGCCCTCCGAATCCCCAGGCAAAACGCACCTGATAATCGCCTACTGGTTTTTTCCACCACATATACCCGTAGTCGTAGGGATTAAAATTACTGCGGGTATAGGTTTCAAATGTTTCTTCCAGCCATTGTTCAGATAAAATTCTTTGTCCCTGATATGTACCGTTATTTAAGACCATCTGTCCGATCTTAAGCATATCCGTGGGATGCAGTGCAAGATTGTTTCCACCCATATAATACCCCTGCGGGTCGCGATCCCATCCGCCGGGCCGGATATTCAAAGGATCAAACAGATACTTTTGGGCGAAAGCACGTGTACTCATTCCGGTGGCTTTGGTCAGAATTACCGAAAGCAGGTGCGATGTTCCGGTACTGTAAACCATATCGCCGCCGGGTTCTTTAGTTAAAGGCTGATCAAGCTGAAACTTCACCCAGTTATCACTGACTACCCATCGACCATAATTATGAAAACTCGTGGTTTCAAGTCCCGTCCGCATGGTAAGCAGATCTTTGATCGTTATATTTTCTTTGACGGAATCAGGGTTGGCTTCGAAATATTCTTCAAAATAGGGATGGATAGGCTGGTCAACGCTTTCAATAAAACCCTGATCAACGGCAATTCCTGTCAGCAGTGATATCACACTTTTTGATGCCGATTTGATATTTGCAGTCTGCCCTTCGCTCATACCATTGAAATACTGCTCTATTAACAATTCTCCGTGTTGCTGAATCAATAAACTGGTTACCGAGTTTATGGAAGAAGCTTGTTCTCCTATCTTTTCGACAGAAAGCGAATCAGGGTCAAAATTCGACTTAGCCTCTGCCTGGCCGGGAAAGATCACTCCGGCAGCAAATATCAGAACAAGGATTATTGCTGTATTTCGGAAATGCACACTTTTCTCCTATTAAATAATAGCAGTTATATCATATTCTTTAAATGCCTTTAGTAGATCAGAGTTCCCAGTCCTGATCATGAAAAAAGGTCTTTATACATAAAACCCTTCCTGCACATCCTCGGTCACAATTTGTCCGTCAAATAAATTAATAACGCGTCGGGCGTAATTGGCATCGTGGGGAGAGTGAGTCACCATCACGATAGTTGTTCCTTGCTCATTGAGTTCGGCCAGTAACTTCATCACTTCGTCCCCGTGATCGGAATCGAGATTACCTGTCGGCTCGTCGGCCAAAATCAGTTTACTGTTGGCAACAACCGCTCGGGCAATCGCTACACGCTGCTGTTGTCCGCCGGAAAGCTGCTGCGGAAAATGGTTACTGCGATGCATCATATTCATGCGCTCAAGGGCCACCTCGGCTTTTTCCCGGCGCTCATCAGCCGATTCACCCAAATACAAGAGCGGAAGCTCTACATTTTCAATTACCGAAAGCTCATCAATCAGGTTAAAGCTCTGAAATACAAAACCGATATTACCTTTTCGCAATCGAGCCCGCTCCCGTTCGGATTTATCGGAAATTTCATAATCCAGGAAGTGGTATTTTCCTTCAGTGGGATTGTCGAGCAGGCCTAAAATATTTAAGAGCGTAGATTTTCCGCATCCCGAAGGACCCATAATAGCACAGAATTCTCCTTCTTTAATTTCCAGATTAACCCCGTTTAGTGCTGTCGTCTCTACTTCCTCAGTCGTATAAACTTTTTTTAGGTTTTTTGTCTTGATCATAGCAGTTAGTGATTAGTTGAGTTATTAAGTTGTCTACCACTAAGATACTAAGTTCATTAAGATTTTTCTCTGTGTCTTAGTGGTGTGGTTTACTCCAAATTCAATTCTTGATTATCCCCGAAATTATCATAGCCTGATGTTATTACTCGATCGCCGGGTTCCAGACCAGATTGTACTTCAAAGTAATTCGGATTCTGGCGACCAAGATTGATATCCTGTCGCACCGCCCGGTCTCCATCTTCGGTTATACGATACACCCAATTCCCACCGGTTGTCTGATAAAATCCGCCACGGGCTAAGAGGGTCGCCTGGGTCGAATGCCCAAGTTGTAATCGAATACGCAGTGTTTGGCCTCTTGTTAACCCAGACGGGACTTCATCCGAAAATTTCATATCTACCTTGAACTGACCATTTTCAACCACGGGATATATTTTTGTGATCTCTAGCTGATGACTTTGTCCATTAAACTCAAAAGTTCCTTTTAAACCGGGTGATATACGAGATAAGTAAAACTCATCGATATCCACCCGAACCTTGTACTCATCCAAAATATCTATCTGCCCAATACGCTCACTCGACGAAATAGACTGCCCGGGATTGAGCTCTATTGTTGAAAGTTGACCGGAGATAGGAGCTGTAACTACCAGTCGATTCAATATGCTTTGCACAGCTTCCAAACTTCGCCACATGCGATCCAGCGACTGGTCGATCTGCTGCAACTGCTGACTGGATTTGATGGAATCCTGCTTAAACGATTCATAAATCAAATCATATCGCTTTTGCTCATATTCGTAGTTTTCTTTTGTCTCTAAAAATTCCTGGTCAGCAATTAAATTCTGTTCATACAGCTTTTGCTGACGCTCAAAGTTCGATTTGGTAATTTCGAGCTGGTTTTTCGCTTTTGCCAGTCGCTCTTTCAGGCTTAGCGTATTCTGTTCGATATTCAAACGCGAATTCCGGGTCTGATTGATCTGATCATAAATAGCCGAACTCTGCTGGAGAACCTGCAGACGCAGATCAGAATTTGACAACTGAAGAATGGTATCTCCTTTCTCCACCATTGCCCCCGATTCCCGGTATATATTTTCAACGACCCCGCCCTCAACAGCATCGAGATATATAGTTTGTATAGGCTGTACCGTCCCAGTTTCCCGCACAAACTCCTGGAAAGAGTCCTCCTGAACAGTGCTAATAGTGAGCTTGCTGCGATCAACATTCAGCGTTGACCGATTATCCATAAAAACAAAACTGTATAAAAAGAAGGCAACAACACTAATACTCCCCACAACCATCCCAATACGTTTGGGAGTCCAAATTTTCTTATCGATCTTTTTATCCATTCCCACGCTGGAAATGCGATCCCCTTTTTTTGACATCACCTGATCCAAGTCTTTATAAATACATTATATCGGAATTAAACAATCATCATGACAAATACAAATAACGGTCTCCCCTATTATAGTAAGAGCGTTGGAAAGTGAAAATGTTACAAAAAATGTAAAAAAAGCTTTTAATTCGATTTTTATTCTTCTCTCTCCAGGATATTATCTATTCGAAGATAAATTATCCGCTGGTAGTCTTTTTTTTGATTGGATGGAACTGAAAAATGATAGTCGGGATTCTCTACTTCAACAACGGTTGTCTCATCATCTTTCTTAATTATTCGTACTTCGCCCTGCTCCTGTTGTACCTGCTCATTGCCCACATATGTATCCTGGCTTACAGATAGGATTATCTGGCTACCATCATCCGACTCATTGACGAAATTGATATTCATGTTACTCCCTTTTATAGCTTGTTCAACAACGCCTTTCATTTTTTCATAACTCTGATTGTATTCTTTGTTACTCCCGCTTCCGGCTACACTCTCTGATCCTGCACATCCTTGTAGCACTAGCATTATAGTCAGCGAAAGGACTACTGCTGTTATATTTTTAGGTGCTATCATGATGTTAATCTTTGATTATAGTCATTTTATTAGAGTTCTAAGGTATTCCATAAATCAAGCTTCCTAAAATCAGAGTTTAAATAACATCTTCATTTAGTAGACTATTCTTTAACTAAGCACCAATATGGTCGTAAATATTTATGACAATATGTAAGGTTTCACTAAATTCTTTTCATTTTCTGGAAAAGCGATGGCAAGTAATAAAGGGGGATCAACAGAAATGCCTTACAGTTTACCAACGCAATATTTAAAACGAGCCGGAAATAAGCCAATTCTGTTTGAAGTTTATAAACAGGAAAACGCAATGCCGGCTCTCCACATAAATTTACCCTGTTAATAAAATGTACTCAAAAATTCTTCCTGTTTTATTTATAGTTTATCTTATGACAGTAAGTTGTATTCAATCTCCCTCCCCTTCAACTTATGAAATTTCATTTTCACGTATTTTAGATGTAGCGCCAGCAACCGATCGTGCCAGTACCGGTGGCGTCTCCTGGATTGATTATGACGGCGACGGGCTCCTTGACCTGTACGTCACCAACGGATATGATGTGTCCGCCTCTGAAGCTGCACCACAACCCAACCGCCTGTATAAAAATATTGACGGGGATCGTTTTGAAGAAGTAGAAGCCGGTCCCCTCACATCCGACGAAGGCTTTTCCTCAGGCAGTGCATGGGCCGATATTGACAACGACGGAGATCCCGATTTGTATGTAACTAATCAGCGCGGACAGACTAACTTTTTATATCGTAACGAGGGAAACGGCAACTTTAAGAAAATTTTATCAGATTCCACCGTTACCGACAGCTCTGCTTCATTCTCGGCAAGCTGGGCGGATATCGATAATGATGGTTTGGTTGATCTTTTTATAGGTAATGGCGGACTTAGCAGTTCACAACCCAATCTACTATTGCGAAATCTTGGCGACTTTGAATTCGCACGGCAATTTATAGAAGGAGTAACAGATGACACTGCCGGAACAGCTTCTGTTGCATGGGCTGATTTCGACGGAGATGGACTGCAGGATCTTTTTGTGGCAAACCGTTGGTCCTATGCTGATCCGTCAGGTCCCGGAATGAGCCGGCTCTATCGAAACCTGGGCGAATGGCAGTTTGAATCAGTTCTCGATCCTCCCACCGGAGATACTTTGAATGCACTCACAGGAACCTGGGGAGATTTTGACGGAGATACTCGAACTGACCTTTACCTTACTAACGCCTCAGGAAGTAATCGTTTATATCGTAACAGTGAAAGTAGCAGATTTGAACGTATAGAAGCTGGCTTACCGGTATTGGACGGTGGATCAAGTTTTGCGGCTGCATGGGGGGATCTAAATAATAATGGTAAGCTGGATTTACTGGTCGGGAACTGGGGTTCTGCTCTTGTTATCTATGAAAATTTGGGGAACGGCCGGTTTCAAAGAGTCGAAGAAGCAGGAGAGCTGGCGCGTACTATTTCTCATGTAGGCAGCATGGCCTTGAGTGATTTTAATGGAGACGGAGCACTGGATCTTTACGTGGGAAACTGGCCGAATACACCAGGCAGAGCAGAAGAAAATGAACTTTATCTCAATCGGGGGAATGTAGGTAACTGGATTGTTATACGGCTTGAGGGTACTAACTCAAACAGATCCGGGATCGGAGCAAAAGTAATAGTAAAATCTCAAATACAGGGGCGTGAACAGATCCAGATGCGAGAGCTCGGGACCCAACCAAGCTGGCGAAGTCAAGCGGGCTTAAGGCTTCATTTCGGGCTGAATAATGCTTCTCAAGTGGATGAAATAATAGTACACTGGCCCTCGGGTGAAGTGCAGCGGTTCAATGACCTGCCTGTGAATAAGGGAATTACCGTAATTGAAGGTGGAGAGTGGAGAGCCGGATTGGAGTGGTGATATATCTTTTGCAACTAATTGCCATTGATCTCTTGAAGGAGACCGTGAAATCATCGGCCGAAAATATTGGGCGAACCTAAACTGCAATTGGAGGAACATTTACTCCATCGTAAAAATGGATGTATACACATCCATGCCGTACCACAGGTTGCCGATCCGGATATTTTCGTCGGGTGCATGCTGGTTGTTATCATGATTGGCAATAGGTACGATTACAATGGGTGTTTCCATCACTTCGGTAAAATGAAACAGTGGTAGTGATCCGCCGAATGTCGGATAGAGAATGGTTTCATCATCCGAAACACGATCAACAGCACGGATAATTTGCTGCGCCATTGGGTTGTCGATGCGCGTTCGTACGGCCGGATACCCCCCGCCGCGTGTAACTTTGGCTATTTTTTTGTGTTGCATTTTGGTTTCCCGGTCGGGATCGTTTCTCACGATATGATAACCCTGCTTCCTGATATGATCTTCTACGAGATCCTTCATCTCCTCCGGATCATTTCCTTTGGCCAACCGAATACCAAGCGTAGCGGTCGCCTGTGACGGAATTACATTTCGCGCTTGATCACCAACATTTCCACTGCTTAAGCCGCGGACAGTAAGCGTTGGATACATCAGCCGCTCAATCAAAGGCTGATTATCAAATTCAGTCCACGACAGACCCAGATCCTCCCGCAGCTGTTGATCCACATCCGGCAATGTTTCAAAGGCTTTGCGGTCGGCTTCTGTAATCGGGGCAGTGCTTTCATTAAAATTGTCAATCAATATTTCTCCCGTTTCCTTTTTCATGCTCGACAAAAGCTCGGCAAGCATCTGACCGGGCACGGGCGCCCATCCACCATAATGCCCGCTGTGAAGCGAACGGCCGGCACCGTAGACGGTAACTTCCATTCCGGTTACTCCGCGAACACCAAATACCACCTGCGGGCGTCCACTTTGATGCTTGGGGCCGTCAAAGAAAAGCCATACGTCACCCTCCAGCTTATCTTTGTTTTGCTCCAGATACTTCCGGATATGAGGAGAGCCGGCTTCCTCTTCGCCATCAAAGAGAAATTTAATATTAGATGTAAGTGGAATATCGTTTTGCTGCAAGGCATCCAGGGTAGCCAAAAGCGCCGGAATCGGAGCCTTGTCATCCGAAGCCGACCGGCCGTAGATCCGCCAGTCCGGATTTATCTCTTCTCCCTGCCCGGGAAAGTCAAGAGGCTGACCTCCGTCTTCGATAGAAGCTGAATAAAGACTTGGACTCCAGGGATCATCTTTCCATTGTGAAGGATCAACAGGCTGACCATCATAATGGACGTAAGCGATAAGCGTCCGTTCGGCATTGGGAGCTTCTAAATTACCATAAATAACAGGTGGTACATCAGGAGAATCGGATAGTTCCAGCAGCTCCATCTCAACGCCTCGTTCTTCGAAAGCATCCATAATCCAGTCGGCGTTACGGCGGATATTATCAATATCTGAAGCCACATTGGGAATCGTGAGCAACTCCTGATATTCCTGCAGAATAACCGCTCCATTTTCTGAGCGATACTGTTGTACCGCCTCCTGAGGTGTGGTTTGAGCATTAACAGAAGAGCAAAAAAGAACCAGTGTCAGAAATAAAATATTTTTTTTCATGATATTGAAGTTCATGATGCGGGCCATGTGATTCGTACGCCCAAAATTGATAAGGGAAATAGTAATAAGCATAAACGAACGACAAATATCAAAGCGGAAGCGGAGCCTCCAAGTCAGGTGTTCCGCAGCGAAACTACTGAAAAGATAAGATTGTCTGTTCTCCCGTATCACGAACTACACATTACGGACAACCTCATCATCTTCATAAGGATCTTCCTCAACAATGGCTCCGTCTTTTAGATTGATAATTCGATTTCCGTACGAGGCCATCTTTTTGGAGTGGGTTACCTGGATAATCGTCACGTTTTCCTCTTTGTTCAGCTTCTTGAACAGTTCCATAATCTGCTCGCTCTGCTCAGAATGAAGATTGCCTGTTGGTTCATCCGCAAGGATTAATTTAGGACTACCGATAAGTGCCCGGGCTACTCCCACCACCTGCTGCTGTCCACCGGAAAGCTGTGGTGGGAACAGATCTTTTTTGGCAACGATATTAAAACGGTCGAGCATATCCGCAACCATCGCCTTTCGCTGCTTGCTCTTTACTTTGCGATACAGGAGCGGCATCTCGATATTTTCATATACCGTCATCTCGTCAATCAGATGGTAAGCCTGGAAGACAAAACCGATATGGCTTTTGTGATAGTTGGATTTCTGCTTTTCGCTAAGGTTGTGCACCGGCTCATTAAGAAAATGGTACTCACCTTCAGAAGGTTCATCCAAAAATCCCAAAATATTCAGCAACGTCGATTTACCGGCACCACTCGGTCCCATCACGGTCACAAACTCTCCTTCTTCTATATCCAGATTTATATTTTTCAGGATAAACGTCCGCTGAAATCGTTTGTCGATATATTTGTCTATATCTCTAAGCTTAATCATATAAATAACCGTTATATGGGCAAATGTGTTTAAATAACACGTTTCTTATTCACTTCTTAAACTTTTAACCGGGTCCATTCTGGCTTCCTTAACGGCATGCCACACCACGGTCGCCAAGGCCACGAAAAGGGCTGCTATTCCCGAAAGAACAAAAACACCTACACCAATGTCGATCCTATAGGCAAAATTCTGCAGCCATTGTTGCATAAAATACCAGGCGGGAGGCGTGGCTAGTATTACAGCAATTATCACCAGTTTGGCAAAATCTTTCGATATTAATCTGACGATGCCTGAAACAGTGGCTCCGAGTACTTTCCGGATACCGATCTCTTTCTGCCGTCGTGCTGCAGTAAGACCCGCCAGCCCAAACAAACCCATACAAGCAATAAGAATAGCAAACAATGAACCGTAGGCAATAATATTACTCCATCGTTCTTCAGCCCGGTACAACTGATCCATCCCATCATCCAAAAAACGGTAATTAAATGGCACCTCACTGGTAATACGCTCCCAGACAGAACGCAGCTTATCAATACTGGAAGAGATATTATCGGGACTGACGCGGACCATTAGATTTCCGATATCATCCACAGCACTTATATACAACATGGCCGGCTGGATCCGATTTTGCAGCGACTGATAGTGAAAATCCTGCACCACCCCAATGGCTTTGGGATCCCGTAGTTCACCCCAATCAATATCTAAGGTCTGACTCAGAGGATCTTCCGTCCAGCCAAACTCCTGAACGAAAGCTTCATTGATGATAATACTTTCGGTGGAATCAGAGGTCAGTCCGGGGTTAAAATTCCGGCCCCGCAGCAGTTCCATATCCATCGTTTCAATAAAATTCGGCTCAACACGGAACACCGCCACCTGTTTCAGTTCTCCCTGATAATCAAACCCCCTGCGGGCGGTACCCTGATCAAAGGCAAAAGACATAGCGGAAACATTCAGGATATCCGGTTCATCAGAAAGTTCATTCTGATAGATGTCCAGCACACGTTCTCCATCCATACCGGACATCGGTATCACCACCACCTGCTCACCACGGAAGCCCAGGTTTTTCTCCCTCATAAATTCAAGTTGGTTGCTCATGATAAGCGTACCGGATACAAGGAAAATCGACAACGCAAACTGTACGATGATCAGTGAACGAGTAAGAACATTGGATCCTTCACCGGAAATTTTTTCTTTTATCGAGTCAATGGGCTTAAATCCCGACAGTACAACAGCGGGATAACTTCCGGCTACCAGTCCTGTGAGCAGAAAAACTCCTCCCAATACTCCAAGCGTAGCGGGATATTGTGTAAGAACGGCCAGATCCAACTCCTTGCCCGAGAGCTCGTTAAAAACCGGCAGGAATAATTCGGCAAGAACAATACCAATCGCGAAAGAAAATAATGTAAGCAGCAGCGCCTCTCCCCAGAACTGGAACATCAGTTGCCTCCGGTCAGCACCCACCACCTTACGCATACCTACCTCTTTGGCGCGCCGGGTCGAACGCCCAATGGCCAGGATCATAAAATTGATGCAGGCGATCAACAGCACGGCCAGGGCGATACCAGCCAGGATATAGGATCGCTGAGGGTCAGACGGGGCAGAAAATCCACCCGGGATATCGGGATTTAGATGTACATCCAACAGTGGTTGTAACTGATATATGATTGGCGAACCTTCAGTCTTAAGCCTCCCGTCCTCCCGCATCTGAGCAAACATCTCACCCATATGATTATTCATGAAGTTCGGAAGCTGAGACCGCACCTGGTTTACATCGCTCTCCTCATGCAGCCTGACGTATGTTATGACACGGGTGGCGTCCCACCGGTTCTCCGCGCGTTCATATGCATCGAACGTGTTTAAAAGCGTCCGGACGGGCAACAGCATCTCAAACTGAATCGTTGAATTAGAAGGTACCGGTTCTGTTACACCTGTAACGGTAAAAGCGCGATATTCGCCGTTGAGACGGATGGATAGGATACGTCCTATAGGATTCGCATTTCCGAAATACCGCTGTGCTGTTTCTGGTGCCAGTACAATAGAACTGGGATTTGCCAGGGCCGTTGAAGAATCTCCAAACCTCAGGGGAAAACTGAATACGGAGAACATCGACGGGTCAGCAAACACCACGTTATCCTGTTCATATATTACTCCTTCATGGCGAACATCTTGTGTGCCAAAAGGGGCAAATCGGACGTATTCATCCACCGCAGGAAAATCAGTTTTCATGGCCTCTCCGGTGGGTAGAGGCATAAAGAGTTCCAGATCAATGGGACTATCCTCTGCCACAGGTTGCCGGTACAGCCGGTAAATGTTATCTGCATCCGTATGAAACCGGTCATATGTTAATTCATCATTAATGAAGAGCAGTACAAGCACACAAAAAGCCAGTCCAACGGCTAGTCCCATCACATTGATGAAGCTATACAGTTTCTGCTTTCGCAGGTTTCTGAGCGCGATTTTTATATAATTTTTCAGCATGAGTTTTTAACTTTCAGCAATCAGCTGTCGGAATTCAGTATCGTTCTGAGGACTGAATGCTGACTTCTGACTGCTATTATTATTCGCTTCTTAAACTTTTAACCGGGTTCACCGTTGCTGCTTTTATTGATTGATATGAAACTGTGAGCCATGCTATAACAAGCGCCGCGCCTCCTGCCCACAAAAATGTCAAAACCGGTATGTTGATTCGGTAGGCAAAGCCACTCAGCCATTGCTCCATCGCGTACCAGGCAATCGGTATCGAAATTGCTACGCTCAATAGTACCAGCATGGTAAACCGCTTTGAAAGAAGTAGTACAATTTGTGAGACTGTGGCACCCAGAGCTTTTCGGATACCAATTTCTTTGATACGCTGTTGAGCGGTGAAGGATGCCAGTCCAAATAATCCCAGCGAGGCAATCACAACGGCAAGCAGGGCAAAATATCCAAAAACTTTACCCAGGCGGCGCTCAGATGCATACTGTTCATTAAAACTTTCTTCAACAAATGAATAGGTGAAAGGATAATCAGAACGCCATAAACCCCACTTTTCTTTGAGGAAAGCCAATACCTCTTCGCGCTGGTTTCCGGCTATTTTAATAGCAACCTGGCTAATCCGGTTATCAGGGATCAAAAACACTATAGGTGCTATACGCTGGTGCAGTGATTCAAAATTGAAATCCTGTACTACACCAATTACTCGACCACGACGGCTGCCATAATGGAATTCTTTATCAATAGCTTGTTCCGGTGAGTCCCAGCCGATCGTCTCCACGGCCGTCTCATTAAGAATAAATGCTTCAGTGGAATCGCTGGCAAAATTATAGTCAAAATCACGCCCCGCCACTAAATTGATGCCAAACGTCTCCATAAAATTGTGGCTCACATGGATATCGGCAATACGGTTGTCAACAGTTTGTAACTGCCCATTCACTTCAGCCATGCCATCCTGGGCATCGAGCAAACGTCCCGAAGGCACACGGCTGGCTTCCGATACATTTACAATACCGGGATGTTCCAATAGTTGCTGTCGATAGCTTCTGAAGTTTGATGTAATTTGATTGCTAACCGGCAGTGTTATGACATTGTCTTTGTCAAAACCGAGATCTTTATTCTGCATAAACTCCAGTTGATTGTACACGATGCCCATGCAGACAATCAAAACAACCGAAATTGTAAATTGGGATACTACGAGAACAGAACGGAATTTTCGATGAATTCCGCCCGCCTTAAATGTTCCCTTTAGTACGCTCGAAGGTTCGAACCCTGACAGGAAGAATGCCGGGTAACTGCCGGCGATCAATCCCACCAGAAGTACAATGCTGATTAACCCAAGGAGGTGATAGTAGTTGGCAAAAAGACTCAAAGAAAGGCTTTTATCAATAAAACTATTGAACCATGGCAGGGTAAGCTCTACCAGAAGGATAGCAATCAAAATGGCCAGAATAGAAAGAAAAATCGATTCGCCAATAAACTGCCTAATAAGTGATTTCCGGTCTGCACCAACCACTTTTCGAAGTCCGACTTCCACCGCTCGCTTTGCCGACCGCGCCGTGCTCAGATTCATAAAATTGATACAGGCGATAAGTAAGATAAAGATGGCAATGGCTGTATATATGTAAACATATTCGATGTTGCCATTGGCCTCGATCTCAGAATCCAGGTGTGAATGGAGGTGGATATCCGTAAGCGGCCACAGATTGAGTTGAGTATTTTCTGAAGCGGGAATACCCTCATCATTTTGTCCCATATGCTTATCGATAAAGTCGGGTAGCTGAGCCTGTAATGTATTATAATCGTAGTTATCAGGAAGCAGCAGGTACGTTGCAAAATTATTGCTGCCGTAATTGTCCATAAACTGTTCTGTGCCGCCATAGAAATCTACCACCGGCTCCATTGAGGCCAAAAAATCGAACTGGAAGTGAGAGTTTGAGGGAACGTCTTCAATAATACCACGAACCTGGAATTGCATGGTTATTCCCTGAATTTCTATTTCAATGGATTTGCCCATAGCATCTTCATTACCAAAATACTTGCTGGCGGTGCTGCGTGTTAATACAATGGCATCGGGATAGGTTAACGCCGTGGATGGATCGCCTTTGAGCATCTCCCAGGAAAACACGTTGAACAGATCAGCATCGGCAAAGAAAAATCGCTCTTCAACAAATGTTTTGTCCTGGTATTTTACCAGCGGATTTATCTGAAAAAAACGAACAGCTTCTCGAACGGCCTCAAAATCTTCTTCCAGCAGCGGTCCGAATGGCGGCGCAACATGTCCCAAATGCAGACTTGTTTCTCCATTTTCATTAAACCATTCCCGGGAAACTCTATAGATCTCATCCGAATTCTCGTGATATTTATCGTAACTGAGTTCATCCTGAATGTATAGCAGAATTAAGATACTCACAGCCATACCCAGCGCCAGCCCAAATATATTGATGAACGAGTAGCTGGGATTTTTTCTAAGATTTCTCCAGGCGATCTTTACGTAGTTTTTAAACATAACTTTTCTCCTTTTAGTCCAAAAAAACGGCAAACGTGAAACGGCAAACAATAGACATCTACCGTCTTACGTCTCACCTTTTGTCATTCACTTCGCAGACTTTCCACTGGGTTTGCCAGTGCTGCGCGGACCGATTGTAAACTGACTGTCGCCAGGGCAATTAACACAGCAACTCCACCTGCAATCAAGAATATTACCGGTCCCATTTCAATGCGATAGGCAAAATCTGCAAGCCAGCGGTTCATTGTTAAATAAACTGCCACCAACCCAATAACTATTGCAACTATAACCAACTTTAAGAAGTCTACTGATAACCTTGTAATCAGGTTAGGGACTGTTGCACCCAATACTTTTCTGATTCCGATTTCTTTTGTCCGTTGTTGTATGGTGAATGAGGTTAATCCGAACAGACCCAGGCATGCTATGGCAATGGCTAGTGCAGCAAAAAGGCCAAAAAGTTTGGCAAATCGCTGGTCATTTTGATACTGTGCATCAAAGGCTTCATCAACAAACTCATAGCTAAACACGTTGCCGGGAAATAACTGGGTATAAATTTCTTCGATGTCTGCAATTGTACTGGATAAATTATTAATATTCACGCGCGTTCCTCATGAGCGGATGTCCAGTTAAAATCTTTGTATACCCCTATGATACGTGAATCGGTATCGCCAATGACCAATGAATGATTTACTGCTTCATTTGGTGAAGAAAAGCCCAAGGATTTTACAGCGGTTTCATTGGCTATTATCGGCCAGGGATTATCTGATCCAGAGGATATTGTTCGGTTACTAAACCCATTGCCAGCCAGCAGTTCCAGATCGTACAGAGAAGCAAAGCTAGTGTCAATATAGGTTACTACTCCCCGGATAGAGTTATTCGGATCTTCTTCCGCCCTCCGGGTATTAGCCCCATGCCAATTGAATCCCTGACCGGGCAGAGACGCCGAAGTAGCCACTTGCTGTACTGCAGGCAGCCGCTGTAGTTCTTCTGTGAAGGTTGACATGGCTGTTGCTCTATCTGTTCCCTCTGGAAGTACCCGCGGCCCATCTACGGTAAGAACCTGCTCCAGATCGAGCCCGAGATCCATATTCCGCATAAAGTTGAGTTGATTATACACAACAATTGTGCCTCCGATCAAAATAACGGCGGCCGCAAATTGAAATATTACAAGCCCTTTTCGCAGCCAGTTGCCAGAAGCAATAGTACCACCCTTTCCTTTAAGTACTGATACCGGCTTAAAGGAGGAAAGGACCAGGGCCGGATACAGTCCAGCCAGTAATGTACTAACGACGAAGGTGGCAACTATAGCCAACCAAAACCACTGGTTCATCCAAACAATATTTGTCAGCTGTATACCTGCCACATCACTTACAAATGGACGAATAACTTCAGATAGTGCAATCGCTAATATAATAGCAAGAAAGTTTATAAGGGCCGATTCGATGAAAAACTGTTCTACGAGTTGATTACGGTTTGCACCAACTACTTTCCGTACCCCCACTTCTCGTGATCTGTCAACAGCACGAGCCGTTGCAAGATTAACATAGTTTACCAGCGCAATAAGAAGCGTTACCAAAGCAATAATTATAAAAAAATATACAGTCCTGTAACTTGATGTTATACCTGCGGGTGCAACTACGTCGGAATTCAGATGAACATCCGGCAATGGTTGTGCTTCTACAGATAAACGTAATTCTCTCTGGCGTATCATTTCTTCAATGTTACTTGACATCACTTCTGTCATCTTCTGATTTACTTCAGCACGATCGGCATCAGGATGTAATTGGAGATAGGTCATGAAATTGTTATAACTCCATCCCCCCTGAGGTTCATCGATATATTGTTCAGTACGGAGGAGATCTTCAACTGGAAGAAGGATCTCGAATTGAAGATGAGAATTAGCGGGGACATCACGGAATATTCCTGCAATGCGGTAGCTTTTATCAGTCAAACCTGTTATATCAATATTTTTTCCAATGGGGTTTTCATCACCAAAATATTTTTGAGCCATCGACTCAGAAAGCAATACTGTTCCGGGTTCCAGTGCCCCCTCTACACTTCCTGTAGTAAGTGGAAATGAAAACATTGCAAGAAAAGCCGGATCAACATAGAATATCTCTTCTTCCTCAAAAACCTGTTCCGGTTGTTCCGGATTTGAGACCAGCGCAGGTTGATACTCTGGATGTACCCTGGTAATACGACTTATTTCAGGGATCGTTTCCACAAATTCGGGTGCCATACTTTGTGGTGTGAACGCACCATCTGCTGATAGTTTTTCACCTGTTTGAGCCATACCGGTTGTAACGCGATATAGGTTTTTTCCATTTTTATGAAAACGATCGAAGCTGTATTCGAAAGCCACATACTGAAAGATAATGAGGCAACAGGTTAGGCCTATAGTCAATCCAAAGATGTTGATAAAGGAATAACCCGGCTTTTTCCAAAGATTTCGTAAGGCAACTTTGAGATAGTTTTTAAACATATGTTTTTCTTTTCTGTTATCAGCATTCAGCTACCAGATTGATTACTGGCGGCTGACTGGCTGACAGTTAATAATCATTCACTTCGTAAACTGTCTACAGGATTAATCATAGTCGCTTTGATGGATTGATAGCTGACAGTAATCCAGGCAATAGCCAAAGCAATAATACCAGCCAGCAGAAAAACGCTAATTCCGATATCTATCCTGTACGCAAAATCTTGCAACCATTGTTGCATTCCGTACCAGGAAATTGGCACAGCAATTACAAAGGCAATAGCCACAAGTTTTGTAAACTCTTTATTTACCAGCACTACAATACTGGATGAAGAAGCTCCAAACACTTTTCGGACACCAATTTCCTTGGTACGTCGAACGATCATCAGCGAAGCCAACCCAAATAATCCCAGACAAGCGATTACAATTGCCAATCCGGAGCCGAACATCACAATTTTTCTTAATCGCTCCTCCTGCCGATACTGGTTATCCACCGCCTGATCTACAAAGGTATAATTAAATGGAGACCCAGCGGCAACGGCTGCCCATTGGTTTTCCAGCAATTCCATCGTAGCAGGAGTATTGTCCGAGCTGATACGAAGTGATATTCTGGGCGTGGGAGACCCGGAGAAGCTGAGGTTGTCAAGACCACTGAACGGAATTACCGGATTGATGGCCAGCATCAATGGTTCTACCTGTGTATGCAGGCTTTCGAAATGGAAATTTTCCACAACTCCGATAACTTCGTGGTCATCAAAATTAGGTCCGGGCAGTTGCTTTCCGATTGGATCTTCCCACCCATAATCGTCAACCAGCGCCTGGTTTACGATTATCGCGCGACGAGCATCAGAACTATTTTCGACTGAAAAATTACGGCCCTCTGTTATTGCTATTTGATATGTATCAAGAAACTGGTGATCCACAATATTAAAATGAAACTCCCGCTTACGTCCGCTGGATTCTCTGAAATCAGCACTTACCCATCCACCCTGCTGGATTGGAGTATAGACCGACATGCTAACTTCAGCAACATCGCCGCTACTTCGAACTTCAGAACGGATCCGTTCCTTAATTTGATTGCCTTCCTCAATAACATCCAAAAACGGATTGTCAGGTCCCGACTGCAGGTCAGTTTCCAGTACCACTATCTGTTCTTTTTGGTATCCCAGATCTTTCGACCGCATATAGTTTAGCTGGTCGTTAACAATCAATGTACCGGCTATAAGAGCGATTGACAGGGTGAATTGAAATACCACCATCGAATGCCGAAAAAGATTCTTATCAGCAGATAATTTCAAGCGGCCTTTGAGTACTTCTACCGGCTTAAATCCCGATAGTATAAGTGCAGGGTAAATACCCGAAATCAAGCTGATGAACAAAGCAGCGCCTGCTAAGAAAAGCAGAGCATCAGTTGAAAACAGAAGTTCCAGGCTTTCACCGGAAAGCGCATTAAAAAAAGGCAGCAGCATTTCGGCCAGAAGAATACCCAGACCAATTGCTATTACCGTCATCAACAGCGCTTCGCCCCAGAATTGATACATCAGGTGCTGTCGCAGAGCCCCTACCGTCTTGCGAATTCCAACCTCTTTAGCTCGTGAAGTAGACCGGCTAATAGAAAGC
Source organism: Fodinibius sp. GM108 (assembly GCF_058386985.1). Taxonomy (NCBI): domain Bacteria; kingdom Pseudomonadati; phylum Balneolota; class Balneolia; order Balneolales; family Balneolaceae; genus Fodinibius; species Fodinibius sp. GM108. Next base: position 343,125 of record NZ_JBYEIR010000004.1, on the reverse strand, counting down.
GTCATGAAATTTACACAGGCGATTAACAGTATCAGCAGCGCAATAACTCCAAGGATGTAGGAGTAGGTCGGATCACTTACAGTGGCGATACCAACCGGTATATCTGTGTTTAAGTGAATGTCAGTTATGGGCTGCAATCCCACTGTATAATTACTTTCTGAGTACTGGTCACCCAAAACACCCTGCATCATTGTTTTTAGCTTGGAATCGACATCGGCCACACTCACTCCCTCTTGCAACAACACGTATGTTTCAGGTGATACGCTGAACCAGCTGGTGTGTGCCCCTTCACTAAAAACTTTAGGACTCTTGGAAAAAGGGATGAGAAACTGAAATTGAAGGCTGGAATTTGCAGGCGGATCCTCAATAACTCCGGTTACTGTAAATTGTTCATATGAATTACCAATCCGGATAGATAAGTTCCGTTGCATGGCGTTCTCATCACCGAAATACCGCTCGGCCGTCTCTCGGGTAAGCACGATTGAACCGGGATTCGAAAATACTGTTTCGGCATTTCCAGTAAGCAGTGGAAAATCAAACATCTCAAAAAAGGAGTGATCCACCATCGAAATTGTCTCGGACTGGGCCTGCCGCTCATCCGTTATTTGGACTAAATTGCTAAAATTATAGAACCGGCTAACCGACTCCACTTCCGGAATATTCTCCTGCAATGTCGGTTTCAAAATAAGGGGTGTGACTGAATTAAAGTAGATCTCGTTTTCTCCATAATCTTCATGCACCCAGGCCCGGTACAAGCGATCCGAATTACTGTGAAATTCATCGTAACTCCACTCACTTTGAATAAACAAACCGATCAGGATACAGCATGAAATCCCCACTGCCAATCCAAAAATATTTATCACCGAATAGACTTTATGTTTAGTGAGATTTCGAAAAGCTATTTTGAGATAATTCTTAAGCATTAATCTGGATCATTGGTTATTTGTTATTGGTTAATTGGAGCTCTAAGTAACCAATAACCGTTAACGAATAACTAATCCAACAATCATACCAATCTGAGGAATGGCTTTGCAGAACAATGAAAGGCATTTAGTATAGTCCATTGTTCGCTTCCATACAGTAGATGTACGAAATCGGACACTGCTCAGGAGACGTGAAACGTGAGACGACAAACTAGAGACCCTACACATAGCGAGCATCCGCTCGTGCTAAACATCTCATCTGAAATGAGTGGGGGGGGCTATGAATAGCATGTTGGTGACTTATAAACAACGAGAAGTCTGCCGTTTCACGTCTATCGGCTGCCACCAAAGATCAATATCCCGAACCACTATTGGCAAGCAGATCCCGGTTTTGATAGATAATAGCCTTTGCTCGATCTTTCAACAGATCAGCGGCATCCATCAGCATCAGTTCATCCGACGGAAATTGAACCGGTCGACCACCCACTTTCTCACGAGATTCATTAGAAAGGGCTCGTTTATCCCCCGAAACAACTGCTGAAAAATGTTCAAAAACGGCAGTCACCGAAAGCTTGTCGGTATGTATCAGCTGGTCATTTTGTAAATTTACATACGCTATTGAGCCAGCGACCTCAGCCTCTTTGTATTGCACTGTTTCCTTCACATCCGCAGAAATGGTAATCATATTCGGTACCTGTATATCATTTCCGAGAGAATCCTTTTTGACATTACCATTATTGTCGTATACGTATCGCATTCCATCCTCGATATCTTTGGTATCGGTGTGGGTATATTCCTTGACCGTCTCTGGCGATACATCAATACTCTGTATATTAACCACCACAAAATAATCGTAGTATTTTGAAGTATCCGCCTGGCTTTCATATTGTACCCATTGAGAATTCAGGTCTCCAAGGCTGATTTTTTTAAGCTCGGCTACAAAATCTTTGGGCAGAACGGTATCAGAATTGTTTTCAACCTGTAGTAGCACAAAATTGGTGCCGGCATATCGTGATTCTTCCAGGAGTCGATTGACGTCTTTATAGTCCGAATAAATATCCTTGACGTTGGTGAACTCCTGATAAGCCAGCCGGGCACTTTGTCGATCTCCGCGTTCCAGGTAATCCAATCCTTGCTGATAAAGTGACTCAGCTGCCGATTCTTTGGCATTTATTATTTCATCATCATAATTGACCAAAGTAAACTGATCCCGTATTGATCTCGGAAGAGACCGGATCACATTTTGCCGATCTCTTAACTGTGAATAAAGGAAATAGATCTCCAGCCAATTCCCTTCGTGATCCTCTTTTTCCAGAAATTGTATCCGCTGGGTATCGAACGCATTAGCCTGTTCAAACGCCTCTCTAAGCACATATAATTCATCAGAATCGTCTGATTTTTTCCGCAGCTTTTTAGCAGCCTTTTCTATAGCATCATCATACCTTCCTTTCTCTAACAACTTTTTTGAGGAAGTACAAGACGTTACCAACACAACAGCAGCCAATAAGAGCCAAGAATAACTGGTTTTATGCATGTTTGAGTAATTTATTTCCTGGATCACTAAAAGATGATGAAATTCTTTTTAATTGCAATTTATTAATTGGCATAGCAATTATGTTTTGATCTAAACTGAAGCGGGCCTTAAATTACTTATAAAGCTCATATTTCGGATCTGCCAGTCCGGGAGGGAGAATAGTTGTTATGCGTAATATTACAAACGCTTTGGCAATTGGGATCCTGCTCATTTTTGGGATTGCGGAAATACTGCAGGCCCAGTCCGAGGTATCTGGAACAGTTGTTGATGCTGAGACCGGCCAACCACTAAGGGGAGTCCACGTTTTTTTATCCGGTACTAAGATCGGTACCGCGACTGATTCACAGGGATATTATCAGCTACGTCGAATACCAGCCGGCGGACACCGACTTGTAGTTTCCATGATAGGGTATGATCGAATACTTACCGAAATAGTTATAGGCCCCGATGAAGATCAGAAGACGAATTTCGAGTTGGAACCTGTCATTTATGAAATGCCCGAAATCTATGTAGGCAATCTTGATGAAGAATGGGAAGAGAATTTGGAACGCTTTACCAATCTGTTTATCGGAGAAACAGGAATGGCAGACTCTGTAGAGATTCTCAATCCTGAAGTTTTACGCTTCGATACAAACTGGTGGGGACGTCTTACTGCCGAAGCCTTGGCCCCGCTGGAGATTGAAAACCGAGCTCTCGGTTATCACATTACATATTATCTGGATGAATTTAAGCACACAGGCACACGTACGCGATGGGATGGCGAACCGCTCTTTGCGGAGTTAACACCAGATGATTCTGCCCAGTCCAACTACTGGAAACAGAATCGAAGGGAAGCATTCTATGGTTCGATCCGTCATTTTCTACTTGCACTACTTCACGATCAGGTAAAGGAAGAAGGATTCCTCCTACATAATATTAAGCGAGGTGTGCATGGCTATTCGCTACGGAACCGAAAACGTATTTCGGCCAGCCGAATAATAAGTGAAGGTGATGAAGACTACCTCCACCATCTCAATTTTTTCGGGCGCCTGGAGATCATTTATACTGAAGAGGAAGAAGGCAGGCGCTATATTCGTTGGCTGAACAATCACCAAAGAGATAGAAGAAATACAGGAGGTCCACAAACTTCTTATCTGGAACTCAACGAACACCCTGTTACTGTCGATGACGATGGCGAAATCCTTGAGCCGTATGGAGCTACCCAGTTCGGCTATTTTGCTTTTCTGCGATTGGCCAGCGCCACACCGCGTCAATACCGGCCGGATGATTATTCTATTTTGGAAGAATAACTGACGAAGATCCGCCAGGCGATTTTAAGGTAGTAGTTGATATAGCTAACTGTCAGCTCTTTTTTCACTCACTCCGTAAACTTTTTACAGGATTTCGCAGTGCCGCTCTGACTGTATTATAACTGATAGTCGACATTGCTATAAGCAGCAGTACAGCGGCGGCCAGAATGAAAGGTGCTGCGCCGATTTCAATACGATAAGCAAATTCCTCCAGCCAATTTCGTGCAAAAAACCAAGAAGTGGGTAACGCTATGAAACACCAAGAAGAATAAGCTTCATAAAATATTTGGAAAACAGCGCTACTATTCCACCCACAGTTGCTCCCAACATTTTGCGGATACCGATCTCTTTTATTCGCTGCTCTGCCTCATCGGCACTAAGTCCGAAGAGAATCGCAAGTAAAGCAAACCAGGTGATAGTCTCAGCCAAACGAGTATCGGTACGATGCATCTGCTCAAAACTCTCATCCAGAAAGAAATATTCAAAGGGATAGTCCTTGAACATATCGTTCCACACGCTTTCTATATATTGAATACCTCCGGAGATATTTTCAGGTTCATCGTTTAGCTATCAGCGGTCATTTCATCAGCAACTTTATTCATTATTGAAAGTTGATGGCAGACGACTGAGAGTTGTTAGTTATTCACTTCTCAAACTATCCACGGGGTTAGCCAGCGCCGCCCGTATCGATTGCCAGCTGACGGTGACTAAAGCAATCACTAACGCAGCAGCACCGGACAGGATAAAAACGCCGAGACCAATTTCGATGCGGTAAGCAAAGTTTTGGAGCCACTGGTGCGAGATGATCCAGGCTATAGGAGCTGCTACCACGAATCCTGTGATTACAAGTTTTATAAAGTCAATCGAAAGCAAAATAACGATCTGTGAAATTGTAGCGCCATGTACTTTTCGCACTCCGATCTCTTTTGTGCGGGTTTCAGCTGTATAGGCGGCAAGTCCGAACAATCCGAGACAAGCAATAAATACAGCCAGAACTGTGAATGCAGTAATTAATCTTCCCAGACGTATCTCCTTCCGGTAAAGATTGTCCAGGCTTTCGTCAAGAAACACTGCATTAAATGGTCGTTCCGGAACGACTTTATTCCAAACCTGTTCCAAAACTTGCATCGTCTGTTGTGTATTTCCGGGTGCGACTTTTACCAAGACAGATGCAAGTGTCAAATATCCTCCTTCAGGTGATTTGGCCGGCATATACGCTATCGGCTGGATAGGTTCATGAAGAGAAGTGGTGTGATAATTTTCTACAATGCCAACTACACGCCCTCGATAGTCTTGATATATGTTATTGCCTTCTTTAATGAAAAGTCGCATCTGTTTTCCCAGCGCTTCCTGCAGGGTCCATCCTAATCTGCGAGCGGCCGTTTCATTGATCACGATGGCCCGCCCTTCCAAATGGATATTATCGTCTGAACGTGCTCGAACTCTCCCTATATCGGCAGGATCATCGGCACGCAGCGATCTGCCAGCTATAATATCTACTTCAAGCAGGTTGAAAAAATCTTTCCCCACAAATTGTGCAGGAAATTGCCGGTTCGGCTCATCAGGCAGCCCTTCGGCCTCCCAGACATAGATACTGCCAGAGCCTTGGCCCGGTCTTTGACTCGCCGCTGAAACCTGCTGTATCTCCGCCTGTTGCAACAACTCTGACCGAAGTGTTTCATACCGGGAAGCCGTTTCCTCCTCAGACAAACCGGAACCGGGCAGTATCACCATCTGATCTTTTTCAAACCCCATACGCGCCTGATTGGTATATTGCAACTGCTGGTACACTACAACTGTACCCGCCAACAGTACCATAGAAACAGTAAACTGGAAAATAACCAGTCCTTTTCTTAGCCCGGCTCCCTTCGCAGACTGCCCCATTGCACTTTTAATCGCTGATGCAGGACTTGAACCAGACAGGTAGAATGCCGGGTAAGATCCGGCCGCCAGTCCTGTAAGAATAACCATGGGCAAGACAATTAACCAGAAAATCCCATCACCGTATGGCATGCCTATTTGTTTCGAGGCAACAGCATTAAAGAATGGGAGCAATAACTCTGCCATTAGAAAGGCCAATACCAGTGCTGCAAAACTGAAGAGTATTGATTCAGCTAAAAATTGTACTATGAGCTGTTTTCGTGTTGCACCTGTGGTTTTACGGACGCCTACTTCTTTGATTCGTTTACCGGCGCGTGCCGTTGCCAGATTCACAAAATTCACACAAGCCAATATCAGTATAAAAACGGCAATGGCAGAAAACAGATATATGTAAGTCATGGATCCTCCAGCCTGCTGTTGCCCGCTGTAATTTGGTCCGAGCCAGATATCGGTAAGCGGCTGCAGTCGTGGAGTCAGTCGTGAAGCGTCATCTGCATCCCGATGTCGTTCTGTAAAGGCAGGCAACTGTTCATTTAAGTCAGTTGCCGAAATGGCTGAATTAAGCTTTACATAGGTATGGGTCGGCGGCCACCAGAAACTGTTTATTTCGTTTGGTATGCCCCTGTTTGCGTAAAAAGTATGGTAGGATGCTACAAAATCGAAGTCTAAATGAGAATGTTCGGGTGTGTCGGCAGCTACTCCCGTCACTTCCAGGGGAAACTGATTACTCAGCATAAGAGTTTCTCCAACAGGATCATTGTCTCCGAAATATTTACGGGCTGTAGATTCTGTGATTACAACTGTTCCCGGTCTTTTTAATACTTCTTCAGGCGTACCCTGGACCAGCGAAAAGGAAAAGAAGCTGAAGAATCCCGGATCGGCATACAGGAACTTCTCCTCGTTAAATCGTTTTATATCACCAGTCTCGTCATCTTCATAGCTGATGAGTGCTTTGCTACCGTATCCACTACCCCCATCAATCAGCCTTAAAACGGTTTCAATTTGGGAAAAATCTTCTTTCAGCTGTAAGCCCATTTGTGGACCGGACCAAGCTAAGCCATCTCCTTCGACTTCTTCCTGTACAATCCGATATATGCGATCAGCATCGGCATGAAACTTATCATATGAGAGCTCACTCTGTACAAACAGGCCGATAATGAGACACACTGCCAGTCCTACGGCTAATCCTGCCACATTAATAAATGCATACACCGGATTTCGTCCTGCATTGCGAAGGCTTGTCTTTATGTAGTGTTTTATCATAGCTATCAATCTCCAGCTTTTAGTAATCACCGGTGTCAGCTTCTTCCCAAGGCTGACGCCTAATAGTTGAAACTCACTAATTGTGTTCGAGATAATTTCTCAGCAATAATATATCCCGATATAGTTTACTGGTTTTTTGTAGTAACTTGTCAATGCAACAAACCAATAAACGCTAACTACAACTAAGTACTCAACAATCATACCAACGGTAAAAAGGCGCTTTGTTTGTTCGTTCAGGGAATTGCAAAGAGGAAGCTGTCCGATGTGATACAATCGGTGTACGGGAATGTACAGTCGAGAGACTTTTTGAAGCTCGTTAGTTAATCAAGCTGGAATTGATAGCCACGACAGATTTCTCGAGGTGCCAATAAACTCAACTTACATTAAGTTGATTCGCCACACTATCTTGATTTAGATTCCAATATAGCTTTTAGTCAGCAGCAGACAGTTTCATCAGGGGCTTTCAGAAGCTGAAAGCTGATAACCGACAGCTTACTATACATGAAAACCTTCCTGCATATTCTCAGTCACGATATGTCCGTCGAACAGGTGAATAACGCGACGGGCATAGTCGGCATCGTGCGGGGAGTGGGTTACCATCACGATCGTAGTCCCCTTTTCGTTGAGCTCAGCCAGCAGCTTCATCACCTCATCACCGTGGTCCGAATCAAGATTACCGGTAGGCTCATCGGCCAGAATCAGTTTGGCATCAGCAACCGTTGCCCGTGCAATGGCCACACGTTGCTGCTGCCCACCGGAAAGCTGCTGCGGAAAATGGTTGCGGCGGTGCATCATGCTCATCCGTTCAAGGGCGGCTTCGGATTTTTCTTTACGTTCATCAGCCGGTATCCCCAAATAAAGTAGCGGCAGCTCTACATTTTCAAATACCGTCAGCTCATCGATCAGGTTAAAGCTCTGAAATACAAAGCCGATATTCCCTTTTCGGAGCTGGGCCCGTTCTCGCTCGGATTTGTTGGCAACTTCATAGTCTAAAAAGTGGTATTCTCCCTCCGTGGGATTATCGAGCAGTCCCAATATATTTAGCAGTGTCGATTTTCCACAGCCTGAAGGACCCATAATAGCGCAGAATTCTCCCTCATTAATTTCCAAATTAACGTTGTTGAGGGCCGTAGTTTCGACCTCTTCGGTAGTGTAGATTTTCTTAAGGTTTTTTGTTTTGATCATAATGTTGTGGTATTGGTTGATAGTCTTATTTTTTACCACTCAGACACTCAGGTCACTAAAAATTTATCTTCGTGTCCTCAGCGCCTTAGTGGTTACTGAAGATTTAGTACTTCATTATCGCCAAAGGTATCGTAGCTGGAGGTTATAACCTGGTCTCCCGGCTCTAATCCCGACAAAACTTCGAAATAATCAGGGTTTTGACGACCCAATCGAATATCCTGCCTTACCGCTCGTTCGCCATCTTCGGTAATACGATAAATCCAGTTTCCGCCGGTTGTCTGATAAAATCCACCCCGTGCCAGTAGCAGGGCCTCTGAAGAACTACTTAATTGCAGACGAATACGAACCGTTTGGCCGCGCGTTAATCCCGAAGGAATATCATCGGCAAACTCCATATCCACCTGAAACTGTCCATTCTCCACGACCGGAAATATCTTTGTAATTGTCAATTCATGGGTTTCTCCATTATAACTGAAAGACCCATTAAGTCCTGCCATAATACGTGACAAGTGGTATTCATCAATGCTCACACGAACTTTATAATTATCAAGTATGTCCACTTGTCCAATACGCTCACCGGCCGAGATCGACTGGCCGGGATTGAGTTCTATGGTAGAAAGCTGACCTGAACTCGGTGCGGTAACAATCAGCCGGTCCAAAATTTCTTGCACAGCATCCAGACTGCGCCACATGCGATCCAGGGATTCATCAATTTGTTGTAACTGCTGGCTGGACTTGATCGAATCCTGCTTGAATGATTCATAAATCAATTCATAGCGTTCCTGCTGGTATTCGTAATTTTCTTTTGTTTCTAAGAAATTTTGTTCGGCAACAAGATCTTTCTCATGCAAAGCCTTCTGCCGCTGATAATTCGATTTTGTAATTTCAAGTTGGTTTTCAGCTTCCGCCAGTCGCTCTTTTAAACTGAGTGTATTCTGTTCAATGTTGAGCCTGGAATTTCGTGTCTGATTGATTTGATCATATATCGAAGAAGTTTGCTGCAATACATTCAACCGCAAATCTGAATTGGAAAGAACCAGGATCGTATCGCCTTTTTCGACCATCGTTCCCGACTCCCGGTAAATACGCTCCACCACCCCGCCCTCAACGGCATCCAGATAAATAGTCTGAATAGGCTGGACAGTCCCCGTAACCTGGATAAATTCCTGGAAAGAATCTTCCTGAACAGTACTCACCGTCAGCTTGTCGCGCTCCACATTGAGCGAAGAACGGACATTCATAAACACAAAACTGTAAACAAAAAATGCTAAAAGAACTACTCCACCCACCAGCATCGCGATACGTTTCGGAGTCCACGTCCTTTTCTCAATTTTTTTATCCATTCCTGAACTGGAAATATCAGCGTTTTGCGACATTTAATAATCTGTTTCCGATTAATGATTCTTGCTGGTGATAATGAAATCAATATACGTGCCAAAAGCTAAAAAGGGGTTTAGGTATAGTAATGACCTTTATGATGAATTGAAATGTACAGTCTGATACAGAAACTGTTCGAAATCGAACAGTTTATTGTATATTGTAAATACATATCGTCTTTAAAAATTCTTGCAGGGGGAATACATCTGGTATAATGTTTGATACTAATAATGAGGCAATACTAAGGACGGGGCTAACTCAACAATTATATCCCAACTATGACTGAAGATAAAAGAGGAAATATCCTGGTTGTAGATGATGACCATGATGTTTTGCAAGCAGCGAAGCTTTTTTTAAAGCAGCACGTATCAAAGGTGGATACCGAAAAGAATCCCCGGTCGATTCCCAATCTGGTAAAAAATAATCATTACGATGTAGTACTGCTGGATATGAATTTTACTGAAGATGTAAGCAGCGGAAAGGAAGGATTCAAATGGCTGCAGAAAATTCTGGAGATCGACCCTTCGCTTGCAGTCGTACTGATCACAGCTTATGGGGATGTAGAAAAAGCAGTGAAAGCGATCAAAATGGGAGCCACAGACTTTGTCGTTAAACCCTGGCAGAACGAAAAATTACTGGCTACGGTAAATTCTGCACTCAATTTAACGCAGTCGCGCCGCCAGGTCGATGTGCTGAAGACACAACAGAAGCAGCTTAGTGCTGAAATTAATCAGCATTATCAGGATATCATCGGTCGAAGTGCAGCGATGAATAAGGTATTTCAAACGATTGAAAAGGTAGCCAAGACCGATGCTAATGTACTTATCACCGGAGAAAACGGCACCGGCAAAGAGCTGGTGGCTCGTGCACTGCACCGGCGTTCTGAGCGAAGCGACAGTGTCTTCATCAGCGTGGATATGGGGGCCGTGCCGGAAAATCTATTTGAAAGTGAGCTTTTCGGTCACGTGAAGGGCGCATTCACCGATGCCAAGGAGTCGCGCGCCGGCCGTTTCGAGATTGCTTCGGGCGGTACACTTTTTCTGGATGAAATCGGAAATCTTCCATTGCAGCTGCAGCCAAAGCTACTTTCTGCGATCGAAACACGAAAGGTGATGCGTGTGGGGTCTAACAAACCAATTGATATTGACATCCGGCTTATATGTGCGACAAACGAGCCAATTCGGGAACTCGTTCAAGACGGAGCATTTCGACAGGATCTGCTTTATCGAATTAACACTATTGAAATTCAGCTGCCTCCCTTGCGGGAACGGACTGAAGATATTCCTCTGCTTGCCGATCACTTTGTGAAAGAATACGCTCAGAAATACAACAAATCCATACAAACACTTTCAGAACCAGCACTCAATAAACTGAAGACATATAACTGGCCGGGTAATGTGCGGGAGCTACAACACGCGATCGAACGGGCAGTTATCATGACCGAACAGAATGTTTTGCAGCCGGAAGACTTTCTGCTCACTTCACAAGGTGACGATGAAGCCGCAATGGTGTTTGATGACTTTAATCTCAAAGAAGTGGAAAAGACGGTCATACGAAAAGCGCTGAATAAGCATGAAAGAAATATTTCGAAGACGGCCGATGAGCTCGGCTTGACACGTGCATCGCTCTATCGCAGAATGGAAAAATATGATCTATAATTAAGTTGTCAGCTATCAGCCTTCAGCCGTTATATAAGGCAGGCTGAAGTATGACGCCTGAGAGCCGAAAGCTTTAAAATTATGATAAGACACTTTCGAATTGGTGTTATATGGCGTGTAATCATGCTAGGGGCGACTATTGCACTATGGATGTATTTGCTGTTCAGAACGGAATACTACGTTAGCATTACCATTCTCACTCTTATTATCGTGATGCAGGTTGTCCAGCTCATCCGATATGTGGAGCAGACTAATGCAAAGCTCACCCGGTTTCTCAATTCGATTCGTTACGCTGATTTTTCTCAGGCTTTTCCAGATCACGGCCTCGGTAGTTCATTCGAAGAGCTTAACGATGCTTTTTCTCAGGTCATTGACGAGTTTAAAAAACAGCGTGCCGAAAAACAGGAACATTACCGATATCTGCAGACGGTAGTGCAACACATCGGCATTGGGCTTGTTTCATTTAATCATGAGGGTGAAGTGGAGTTGATTAATACGGCAGCCAAAAGGCTTTTTGATGTCCCCGCCCTACGACATGTTAAAGCCTTAAAAAAAATTAGTGAGCCGCTGTACAATGCGGTAACGGAACTGAAGGGCGGAAATCGAACATTGGTTCGGGTGGGAATAGGAAATGAAACGCTTCAGCTGGCAGTTTCAGCCACTGAATTTCGTATGCACGACGACCTTTATAAGCTGGTTTCTTTTCAGAATATCCACACCGAGCTGGAAGAAAAGGAGATGGAAGCCTGGCAAAATATCACCCAGGTGTTAGCGCATGAGATTATGAATTCTATCACGCCTATAGCCTCTCTTTCCGATACAGTTCACATGTTATTGAAACACAAAGCACTGGCCAAGAACGGAACATATCATATCGACGAAGAATCCCTGAAAGATGTAGAAGAAGCACTCCAGACTATTAAAAACCGCAGTCATGGCCTGATGCGTTTTGTCAACTCGTATCGTGATTTTACCCAGATTCCCGAACCGTCGTTTGAAATGATAAATGTTAAGGAGTTACTGCAGCGGATTAAAAGTCTAAACAAAGGAGAGGCCGAATCGCAAAATGTGCAGATAGATTTGGATGTAGATCCGGAGACACTGGAAATTATGGCTGACTCGCATCTTATCGAACAGGTGCTCATCAATCTTACAAAAAACGCGTTTCGCGCATTGAAGGATACTGATAATCCAACCATCAGACTTGTCGGTAAATTTGACGAGGATGGCAGGACCATTATTGAAGTCATTGATAACGGTCCCGGAATTAAGCCTGAAAACCTGCAGAAAATTTTTATACCTTTTTTCAGTACCAATCAACCCACCTCACGCAGGGGGTCAGGTATCGGACTCAGTCTTTCGCGACAAATTATGCGTAAACATCGGGGGACTCTTTCAGTACAATCAGACGGGCATACGGGTACGGTATTTACACTCCGATTTTGACCCTTGAAGGCCAACGAGCAGACCTCACTTAGAACTAGTGACTAAAGTTGTGAGGGAGCTCCGTTCCCGAACTTCCCGAACTAAGGTGAATTTTCGCAGCCAAAAGAATCTCATAAGATTTCCACTTCCAATGGATAATCACTAAAACCAGCATAGTTCCTTGCGCTTGAATAATACCAATGCTCTGGCTCCGATACATATCCTTTGCGGACTGGATTACTGTGAATATAGTTTCAATTTTTGTAAATAAAACTTTTCCGTGTTAATTGCTATGGGATGAAATCCTGTTTGCCAAACTTTGTATTTTATGCTCTTCCTTTCCAGTTCAGCAGCTTTTCTGAATATTTCCAGTTGAGTTGCCATATTTTTCTTCTTTGCCAGACTGCTAATTTTCCTGGAGGTGAAGCTTTTAAAATTTTTCATAACTGCTGATAAGTTACTATCACAGCTTACCAAAAGATGAATATGATTAAGCATTATTACATAGCCATGAATATGCAATCCCTTGTTTTTCATACAAAAACGTAAGCTATCGATAATGAGGGAAAAGGAAATCTTGTCGACAAATACCGGCATCCAGTTTACTATTGAGGATGTTATAAAGTAAAAATCATATTGAGGATAAACCTTCCAGGTACTCATTTAATAGCTATTTTGACGGGAGCAGAGCTCCCTTAGAACTTTAGTTTGTTTTTATAAATACTATAGGTAAGACCGCTGTGAGCAGTGTTCCTTACAGATTCCTTAATATTTTCAGAAGCATGTGTGAAACAGCAGTGAATGGTAGTATCCTCTTAAAAATATCAGACATAACGGGAGCAGAGCTCACTTTGACTAGTGACTATAGCAGTTGAGAAGAGAAACAATAGTTGTGAGGAGCTCCGCTCCCGAACTTCCGAACACTTCCAAGATAAAAGCATTTTAACTCGGGCAGCTATCATTTATTTTCGCCTTTTACATCACAGCTCGTATATTTCCATATAAATTAACCTGATCACCGCAAAAGTGTATTTATGGCTAAGAAACCGTTGCTCTCGGTAGCAATTGTTGTTCAAAATCAAAGGGATGTTATAGAAACGACACTCACCTCTCTCTATGAGATGTCGTCTGTCCCATTTGAAATATTCATCATTGATGATGCTTCAACAGATGGCAGTGATGAAGTTATTCAATCTATGGTGGATTATTATCAGCATGAGCAAACCTATTACTTTTCGCATCAAAAAGCTGCCGGACGGGGATATTCGCTGAACGAAGCACTGCTGCAATGCAACGGCCATCTATTCTGGGCCCCCGAAACTATTAGTAAAATTGATGAAGGCATTCTCAGCCGAAATCTGGAAAGACTAACTAATTCTGAAAAGGAATTCTTACTTCAACAGCGCACCCTTCCCCGTTCATCAAAAAAGTGGTTTCAATTACTGAATCAATATAACTGGATACAGGATGGGGATTTCATCTGGAATCTAACATACATTGCTACAAACCAACATTTCTTTAACCCTTATCTTGAGCAGTACCACGGGATGGAGCTAGCGGCTCGGTTCGATGAACCATCCTTCCTCTCCAGCAATGATAGCTGGTATCAGCCCAGCAGTTTTGTTGAAGCACCCGAGCCAACATTCGGAGTACGGCAGGAACTTTTGCTGACGCTTCTTCGCAAATCAGAAGCCGACGAGAACCAGCGTAGTGCTATAATTGAAAAATTACAGAAGCTCCCTGCACAAACACGCCGCTCCTATGATAACGACTTGCTCAATGAAGCGATCCAGATGAAACGTGATGGGCGCTTTAACGAGGCCCTGGAACTGATTGAAAATGTATTGGATGATGAACCGTCGCATTCCGGGGCTCGAAATCTGAAGATTGAAATTCTGGAAAAAAAACGGCGCTTTGTCCAGGCATCGGAGTTGAAACACGAAGTCAGCAAAACTGAGCAAGAACAGCAAGAAGAATCACAGGCTGAAGAAAAGCAGCAAGATAAAGAAGAGGCTCAAGCAAAAGAGCAGCTCCAGCCCACCTATGACAGTAATAATGAACCCGAAATCAGCCTGATCATCCCGACCACCACATATGGTAAACCTGCACTGGAACACTGTTTGCTATCGATCTCTGAATACTGTGATGAGTCGCAGCTTGAGCTGATTGTCATCGATAACGCAAGCCTTGATGACACGCACGACTACCTGGATGAGCTTAAGGAAAAAAACTTTCTAAACTGCCAAGTGATTACTAATTCGAAGAACGCTGGTTTTGCCGCATCAATCAACCAGGGACTTGAAAAAGCACGCGGCAACTATGCCTGTATCCTTCATAACGATGTGGAACTTCAAAATGATGCCATTGGCAAGCTTAAAGAAATAATGGATTCCAATCCCGACTATGCTATTGTCGGACCAGCGACCAATAAAACGCTCAATCCTGATCAGGCTATACGATCCATTGAAGATGATGCTCCCCGGCTGGTCAAAACCGAGTATTTGGATAGCTTTTGTATGATGCTGCGAACTGATCATGACTTGCAAATGGATGAGGACTATGAGCTGGCTTTCTTTGAGGATATCGACCTATGCTTTCAAGCACGCTCTGAGGGCTATAAAATAGGTATTGCCCCGCATGTGGAAGTTGAGCATCATTTTGGCACCACTACATTTTCACTGGACCTGGATACAGAAAGTGAACAATACTGGAAAAATGTTTCCACCTTCAATGAGAAATGGGATATCGAAGTTTTTTCTGAAGAAGAGCTCAAATCGCTGAGCACCTTTGATCAACTTCTGGCGCTGGACGATCTTGTAAATCCTATGTACCCGGAGCTGAAAATTCAGCAGCAGTTTCAGCAAATTTTTACAGATGAGCTTAAAACAGAAATACTCAAATCGCAGCACGATCCCGAAACGCTTTGCAAGCTCGTTCACCTTTTTATGGTAATGGACGAGCGCGAAGTCATGCGTAAGCTTGAAGACCGTCTGGATAATATCGAGTTGCCCGCCTCTCTGATTTATCAGCTGGTACGTTTTTATTTCAACCGCAACATATTTTCTCGCTGCAAACATTATCTGAATCGGCTGAAACCACAAAACGACTCACTGCGCGCTGACTTATACCGGCTGGCTATGCTTGTCGAAAATAAAGATCTGGAAGAAGCCATTCCGATGCTGAAGAGATTGATGGATCATGCACCCGCCAATCCCCTGTTGTACAAACTGGCCGGTGATATCCATAAGTTCAGCGGTAATGACGATGAAGCGGAGTCATTTTATAATTTGGCTGAACAGATCAATCCGTTTGAGTTTGCAAACCAAGAAAAGGATGCTTTTGGCTTTCGGCTTTAAAAACTGTCCAGAGGCAGGAGATCAGATCCACAAAAGAAGTAAAACAAACCTATTTAAAATAAGAAAGACCCCACCGATCAAGGTGAGGCCTCCACTATTCATCAAGAGAGACGCCTAAAAAGGCGCCTTGTAAAATGATAAAAATATTATAATAATCAAAAAATAATTTATAATCTTTTCTATTCTTACTGCCTTACCATCATCTCAACGGTATTAAGTAACTTTTTGAGACTTTCGGTCTTATTCAGTTTATCCAACTTTTCATAACTGTTGATAAGATTGCGAATACATCGGGCCAGGATAGCTATCTCACTACTTTTCTCGAAATGTTCACTTTTCGGCTCTACGCCATTTTGCTTCAGGAAATAATAGCACTGGTTATATGAGACAATCTTTCCCTGATCAAAAGGATCAATAATAACTTCCTCCACGTCAGATTTGTACTTCATCATAAAGTGGATAGGCATATTTACTCCGTAAAAGGGGAGATCAAGACGGCGTCCGATAAACAGCACAATCAATGCCAGTGAAATTGGCAAACCGGTACGGCGATCGATCACGCGGTTCAAATATGAGTTATGGGGATTGTAGTAATCACTGGTACTGCCGCGAAATCCGAGCTCATTAAACACAAAATCAAGTACTTTGTGCATTTTCTCACTCTGATCCAGCGAATATCGAACCTCGTCACTGATCATTTCTGCAAAACGATCAAGCTTTTGCTTGTATTCACTTTCGCGCAACGTGGGATTGTCAAACCGCGATAGAATAAAAACAGCATCTTCGAGCTGTTTCAAATTGCGGAGCCCACCCTCCAGAACATCGAGGAAATCCTCTTCGACGCTACTGTAGGTAATCCAATGGATGATTTCACTGATCAACTCCCGTGATTCCTCATCCTTGATCTCACTTTTCTGTTGATCCAGCAAAGGTACGGCATTTTCACCCAGTTCAAACAGGCGGTTTTTAACTTCCGACTGCACATAGGGATCAGGATCATCCAGTAAATAAACGAGCGACTCTATTTCTGACTTTGTTGACATTCTCTGAAGCTTAAATCAAATGGTTTAGATATTGTACCTTTTCCAACAGCTTTGGGATTTAAATCGTGCGAATAAAATAGATAATTTTTGTCTCTCAATATCAAGTAAAATCACAATTTATATATTGCTCTTTCAAAGCGTATATTTGAAGGCAAATTAAAACCGTATTGTGGACTTCACGATTCCACAAAGCCAATAATCACATCTCTTAATCTTAACAATCTTCTATGGTTCTATCTGTAACATCAGAAACAGGCTTGCTCAACAGTGTTATTGTGCATACACCGGGTAACGAAGTATCACTGGTAAATCCGGAATTGAAAGACGAACTTCTTTTCGATGACATAATTTTTGAAGAAGATGCACGCAAAGAGCACCTCGACATGCTCAAAATTTTCGAGGCTGCTATGCCGCAGGATGGAACAATTTATGAAATAACGGATCTGTTTCTGGAGACATTGAAAGAAGAAGATGCCCGTGCATTTTTAACTGAACAGATGATCAGACGCCTGCCTGAAGAAAATCTGCACACCATAGAAGATGAGTTAATACAGCAAGAGCCGAAAAACCTGCTTCAATTTACTATAGAGGGCGCAACACCATCTATAGAGGGATTCACGATGCTCCCCACTCCTAACCTGCTATTCACCCGTGATCTGGCTGCCGTAGTGAATCAAAGCATTTTGCTTTCGCGTCCGGCCAAAAAAGCCCGCATCCGCGAATCGCTTTTGATGGAAACGCTCATTCAATTTCATCCGCTCTTCGCTGATATTCGGGAAAACACTATTAAAATTGAGGAGCAGGAGTCAATTGAAGGCGGCGATGTGCTTGTAGCATCCGACAATGTAGCACTTATTGGCATGAGCGAACGTACATCGTTCAGCGGATTGATGACGGCTACCGAAGGGCTACTTGCCCAGGGCGTAGAGCATGTTCTTGCTGTGGATATTCCCAAACAGCGTTCTTCGATGCACCTGGATACCATTTTTACTTTTGCCAGCGAAGATGAATGTATTGTCTTTCCACCCGCTATCACAGAACGGCGGAATAATGTCGTTGCTTTACGTTCACATAACGGCTCCGTCATAACAGAATCCAAGCCGTCACTGAAAGAAGCGCTGGAAGAACTTTTGGATCGGGATTTAACGTTCATAAACTGCGGTGGAAAACAGCGAACAAATCAATTTCGCGAACAATGGACCGACGGTGCTAACGTTTTTGCTGTAGCTCCCGGTATCATCGTGGGCTACGAACGAAACACAAACACTTTTCGGGAGTTGAAGGAACATGGCTACCAACTGATGAATCAGTTCGAATTTATTGAAGAGTTCGGCGATGCGCCCTTCAACCCCACGGATAAAAAAATTGCTATCAGCTTTCTTGGTAACGAACTCTGCCGTGGACGCGGCGGCGCACGATGTATGACCATGCCCATTGCAAGAAGAATTTAAACAAGTATTAACTTTTGGATAACGAACCATCTACGCACACAACTGATTTTCAGATAGACCAGAGAACGGCTGAACCATCTATCACTGAGGAAATGAGGCGGGAGCTGGACGCAAAGACGGTATTTAAGCACTTGGCTCTCTTTCTTATTACGGTGGTAACCGTGTCACTGGCCGGAGCCGGTTTTGTTGGATTTGAACCGTCTCTGTTTCCAGTAGCATTACCCACGCTGTCTGATTTCTACCGCGGACTACTCTTTGCCGGATTGTTGCTTGGCTTTCTGGCTGTACATGAGTTCGGTCACTATTTTGCAGCAGTTTATCACCGCATAAAAGTCACGCTGCCCTATTTTATACCCGTCCCGATAGGCATAGGTACGGTGGGAGCTGTCATTCGTATCAAGCAAAAAATCAATGATACCTACAAGATGTTTGATGTAGGCGCATCGGGGCCAATCGCTGGTTTTATTGTTTCGCTGGGCGTATTATTATATGGATTTGCGACCCTGCCCGATCCTTCGTTCATCCAGAATTTCGCCGGACATGAAACGGTTAAGGATTATGTGGCTATGCATGGCTCCTATCCCGATAGTCCGCCTGCAGAAACAGAAGGACAACTGCTAATAGTGGGCAATACACTGTTGTACAGTTTTCTGGCCTCTTTTTTTGAGCATGTCCCGCCGATGTGGGAGATGTATCATTATCCCTTCCTGTTTGCCGGTTGGCTGGGACTTTTCTTTACGGCACTCAATCTTACGCCTATTGGTCAGCTCGACGGCGGACATATTCTCTATTCACTTATCGGCTTTAAAAAGCACCGTACGGTTGCCAGACTCTTTTTCGGAGCACTGATTGTTCTGGCCGGCATAGAAGCCATTCCATTTATTCACCTTTCCCTTGGCGAATACGATAATTCCTATGGTATTTTAAGCTGGATTATATGGTCAGCAGTTCTCTATACTTTGCTCCGTAAAGCCTTTCACGATGATCTTAAGTGGATAATGCCGGTTCTTGGCTCTGCCCTTGGGATAACTGCGTTTATACTGTACTTCATTGTAGGGGATATTACAACCTCGGGCTCTTTAATCTGGGTCGTCTGGTCGTTTTTCATTGCTTATTTGGTCGGCATAGAACATCCGCCGGCACTGCGTGAACGGGAACTTGATCCCACTCGGAAATTTCTCGGATGGACCAGTATGGTTATATTCGTGCTCTGCATTAGTCCCAATCCCCTTTATTTAATTTAATGTAGAGATCTTTTCCTTATCTTTACCTTCAATTTTAACAACAGATCTAATTTTTGATCCAATGCGTTATCTCCCTCTGCTATTTATTACCATCCTTTTTATCGCCTGCTCAAACAATACACCCGAAAATTTAGAAGCACATGTTGACGAGCTTATAGCTAACGATAGTTATACAGAAGCGCTGTCTGCTTTAGAGGATGCCGATCCCGCAGAGACAGAGGCCGACATAAAAAAGCTTAGAGAAAAGACACACCTCAATTATGGTCTTTATCTCGAGTATCGCGGCCCTGAAGACAGCAGCATGCGCGATCGCATGACCTCTGCACTCGAACAGTATATCGAAGTGTTGAAATTGAATCCTGAAAATGAGAAAGCCCGTACCGAAATTCAGCAGATTATGAGCATTTATGAAACAATGCCTGACCGATCACCCGGCGATGATATCCTGAATGAACTCCGAGAATTAGGGTTTGATTATTAAGCGGCGGCAAACGTGAAACGGCAGAAGGTAAATGACAGACCGGGTAGAGATAATATCTATGTAAGATTTACTACCCTTACGTATCTAGCATTACCAACTATACCACATCTGCAAATTCACGTTTGCCATTTGCCGTTTCACATCTGACAGTATAAAAGCTTATTTTGTCAATTCACTTCGCAATCAACTCAAAAGCAAATAGCTGCCAATGTCCACCCCTACCATAAAAAATAGAAAAGCGCGCCACGAATTTGATGTTGAGGAAACATACGAGGCAGGTTTGGTATTGCGTGGCACTGAAGTAAAATCTTTGCGCGAGGGAAATGCCAGCCTCAGCGAAGCGTTTGCTTATCTCAAAGACGGAGAGGTTTGGCTTCGTGATATGTACATCAAGCCGTATGAGCAGGCTTCATTTGAAAATCACAATGAGCGTCGTGAGCGAAAACTGCTGCTCAATAAGCGCGAAATAAGGGAAATGGACAAGGCAGTTTCCAAAAAAGGCTATACCCTTGTACCACTTAAGATCTATTTTAAAAAAGGATATGCAAAAGTGCTGATCGGTATTGCCAAGGGCAAGAAAAAGCATGACAAGCGCGAAGATATTAAAGAACGAGACATGAAGCGCGAACTTGAACGGAAGTATAAAGGAAGCTATAAAATAGATATGTAACCAAAGAACCATGTTTGGATTCAAAAAATGGCGTCGACGTCGCCTGATGCAGAAATCCTTCCCTGATGAGTGGCTTTCGATCCTTCGGAAGAATGTCCCTTATTACCGTCACTTGCCTTCCGATCAGCAGCAAAAACTGCAGGGTCTAGTCTTAATTTTTCTGGATGAAAAAACTTTTGAAGGCTGTGCCGGTCTTGAACTAACCGATGAAATCCGCATTACCATTGCCGCTCAGGCCTGTATCCTGTTACTGGGCATAGAAGATCTGTCTTCGTTCTATGAGGGGTTGCGGTCGGTATTGGTATACCCCAAAAGCTACGTAGCCAAAGTAAAAAATCAGCACAATGGTTTTTTTGTTGAAGAAGGATATCAAAAACGCCATGGCGAAGCATGGGAACGCGGACACGTAGTCTTGTCTTGGGATGAAGTCCGGAAAGGAGCTTCTGACATCCGTGACGGTCAAAACCTGGTATTCCATGAATTTGCCCATCAGCTGGATTACGATTATGGGGCCACCTCGCAAATTGAATCGGACCAAGAACAGTCGAGCTATCTATCATGGGGATGGGTGGTCGGCAACGAATATAATAACCTGCTCAAGGCGCTGAAGCGTAATCAGCAAACGCTCATTGATGAGTACGGAGCTACTAATCTGGCTGAATTTTTTGCCGTGGTCACCGAATATTTCTTTGAAAAACCGCACGAGCTTCGAAAGAAACATCCCGAGCTGTACCAACAGCTCAAGGAATTTTACCAGCAGGATCCTGCCACTTACATTACCTGATTTCTATTAGGGGCCTTTGCAAAACCGAAATGTCACCCTGTCCGCCGGCTAGGACTGTTTATAAAATTGATAGCCCAGGCGTTAATGCCTGGGCTATCGAAATTTAACTATCGTCGACATTTTTCTCTGTCTTACTAAGTAAAAAATCAAAGGCTAAAACTTCTAAAGAGTAATTGCTTATAGATGCTTTACCCCGAAACACTCCGGTGAACATGATACCGGCAGTGTTTGCCCCTTAATTTCCTACAGATACACTCGAGTCCAACTCAGGACTATTTTTCAGCGTTTGATAAATAACACAATATCGCTCGGTGAGCTCAATCAGCTTATTCACCTTTTTCTCATCAGCATCGGTCTTCAGGTCAAACTGCAGATGGATACTTTTAAATCCTACCGGTGCCTCCTTCGAAACACCCAATGTGCCCCGGAAATCTAAATCACCCTCTGCTTTTACAGTCCCTTCCTCAATATCGATTCCCATAGCTGTGGCTACGGAGTTGAGGGTGACGCCCGCACAGGCCACCAATGCTTCAAGAAGCATATCCCCGGAACAGGTCTGTGAGCCGTCTCCACCTGTCGCAGGATGAAGTCCCGCTTCTACTTCGCCGGCATCAGTTGGTACATGACAAGCAAGGTTCTCACCCAGTTTTCCTTCGGCATGAAGCGTCCATACGGCCTCTTCGGGCTTGGTTTTATATTTTTCTTTCAGTGGTGCCTGTAAAGAGCGTAATTCTTTAATGTCCATCAATGGTGTTATTAATTCTTAGAAGTATGATTATAGAGAATATAACAATACTCTCTGCGCTTATCTGCGTATTTTGGCTCTTTTTTAACAAAAAGCTTTTGCATAGAATTGGGAATCCGCGATTTTAAGGTTGTGCTATCAGGCTTCTTATTACTAAATGATAGAATATCTGTAAATACCAGCATCTAATTTTAGGTGATGTCCCTTTTGTCTTGATACAAAAGGGACTAAAAAATCAAGGTCCTCCGTGGAATCCTCCGATTTATCGGAGGGCTACTTTGTAGCATTCCACAGGACGGGCTAAAGAATTGTGAACCTGGCTTCTTCCCGCAGGATACGTGGATTTTAATGGTCCTTTTTCTTTAGGAGACATCTGTAAATCTGATCACCGGTATAAAATCCACACCCGCATCCTTTGTCATCAGCACACAATTCTTAGGCCGCTGAAAATTCATGAAGTCCAACAGATGGAGATTGTAAGATAGTAGCCTTAAAGCCTTTCACAATGGAAAGGCAACGTACCAGAACTATTGGAATAAAATACAAAAGGCCGCCCCTTTCGGGACGGCCTTTTCATGTAAATATCCGGATGATCTGTAAGCCGAATTCTGTATCCGCCAGCTGGCGGATGGCAATCATTTATCTGATCCCCGAGTCACCTCGGGGCTTTAGCACTCTACCCGGCAGCATTGCGACGAGCGGCGCACTGCCTGCATGAGCTTGCACCCTGTGAGGTTTACCCTGCCTCCGAATGTCACCACCGGAGCGGTGAGCTCTTACCTCACCTTTTCACCTTTACCCATCTACTTTCGATAGGTAGTTTGTTTTCTGTGGCACTTTCCTCTATCCGGTTACCCAGATCTTCCCGTTAGGAAGCACAGTGCTCGTCGGTGTTCGGACTTTCCTTTCCGACAGTTGTCGGAACGACTGCCCGATCATCCAAGAAATAAAACCAAAGGATACCTTTTTACGTTCCTTAACTACTTCAATTAAGGATGAGGTAACTATATTTTCATTACTTGTATTGCCTCAAAAACAAAAAAAGATGTACTTCATCGCTTCAAGGCGATGTGGGTACATCTTTCTACAAGGAGATACCTGCAATAGGTATCAGAGTGAAAGTTCTTCTTCGGCCTGATCAAAGAAAGAGGAATGAACTACAATACGACCACTGTTTTCGTCGATGATGATTTTGTTCTTTTTACGAACTTCAACCTGTGTTTGCGGAGGCAATGCCATCCCAAGTGCAGCTCCTCTTTCCATCGGAACAACTGCAAGACCGTTTGAAAGTCCTTCACGGAGGCGGTTATAGCTTTTCAGATAGCGCTCGTCAATATCTTTTTTGACCTCTTCACGCTTCTCTTCGAGCATATCCTCCTCTTTTTGGGTATCTTCTTTCACTTTTTCGAGGTTTTCCTTTTTCTCTTTATGAAGCTCTTTTGTCTCATTGAGCTTTTCCTCGATGTCTTCAATTTCAGGATCTACCTTTTCAAGGCGCTTCTCAATTTCCTCCATACGAGATTCAGCATTCTCAACGACTTGTTTCTGAGATTCAATCTCTTTTGTCAGTGCATCGTATTCACGGTTATTTCGGACCGTCATCTGCTGATCTTCATATTTTTCTATTTTGTTGTAGGCATCCTCTATCTCAAGCTCCAGGTTATCTCTTTCTACCTTTAACTCTTTCTTTTCATCTTTGAGACGCTCGATTTTGGCCTCATACCGATTGATGTCCGTTTCAATATCGAGAATTTCTTCCGGCAGATCGCCCCGCAGCTGTTTAAGCTCGTCGATCCTGCTATCGATATATTGAAGATTAGCCAATTGTTGTAATACTTCTTCCATAGATTGTTGTCGTCGTTTATTCCTGCGGATTGTTGTTATTCTCAGGTATAAAAACCTGCATTGGATTAGTGATTACTTCTGTTTCAAGAACTTCAATCTCTTCAAAAGCTTCGGTGAGTTCTTGCTGAAGCGCCGCCACTACCGGCACTTCACTTTCGTAATGGCCGACATCGACCAATAAAAAGTTGTCGGTATCGGTAAAATAATCGTGATACTTAATATCTGACGTCACAAATGCCTGGGCTCCTTCGCCAATAGCCTTTTTAGCCAGTGAAACTCCTGCACCGCCGCAAACAGCTACTTTTTTAATCCGATCAACAGAGCCCGAATAGCGAATTGCACCAACATTCAACCTGTCGGCAATCAGATCTAAAAACTCTTGCTGTGTTAAGCCCTTATCCCGATAAAATCCTACTACCCCCATTCCTACATTATTCGACGGGCTTGCTACATCCATAACCTGGAAACTGCCCCGGTGGAGCAATCCATTTTTCTCGAGCTCTTTTTCTAATTCCGGGAGATGATGCTCATCGATAATTGCTTCGTATGTTTGCTGGTCCTGCTTTTTACCCTTCACCTGGTAGTAATGAGCTTCTTCAGCCGAATAATAATTCAGCAGTTTGAGCACCGAATCACTGTCGGAATGGTTGGTTGTCAATACAATTTTTCGGCTGATGTTATAGCTGTTATCAAGAAATTTTAAATTTTCCAGCTCCAGCTCTTTTCCCAACACAAAAGAAACCCCATCGAGTGCGGCATCAAGATTCGTATGGGCTGCAATCAGAGCAACATCATTTTTAATGAGTTTGAAAATAATTTTGCCCTGCTCATTGGTGGGATTAATACGATCAATACTTTGGAAAATCAGGGGGTGATGAGCAACAATAAGATCGCAGTCGTTTGCGATTGCCTCTTCAACGACTTCAAGCGTTACATCAAGACAGGTAAGAATGGTAGAAATCTCTTGGTTCGGATCTCCGATCAATAAACCAACGTTATCGTAGTCAAGTTTTGTACTGGGCGGAGCCCATTGGTGAAGGAAGGTCGAAATATGCCGAACCTGAATATTCATTTTGGCTATCGGCCTCCGTGCTTTAGGGTTCCGGTTGAATTGCACCTGAGGCGATAAAGAAATATATCAGCGTCGAAGTAAAAAATACTAAGAGCCAGAGTAATCAATTTTGTAGTTCCAATTCTTTAATTCAGACTTCTAAAATACCATTTTAATACCTTTCTTAAAAGCTTATTTTTAAGCTGATTACTCATTGCTGAAGTTTTATAGTAAAGTGGTAACCTAACCTTTCCAAAGGTATTGTAAGCCAAATTTAATACCTGCTCCTTTTGGAAAGATTAGATTAACTCCAAGATCTAAATAATAAATTCATGGCCGAAAATATTTGCCAAAATCTCGACAATTTAAAAAGCCGGATCAGAAAAGCATGTAAAAGTGCGGGCCGGGATCCTGAAGAAGTTACACTCGTGGCTGTAAGTAAAATGAAGCCGGTTGAGGATATTAAAGAGGCATTTGGCTGCGGACAAATCCATTTTGGTGAAAATCGCGCAAAAGAGCTTCAGGACAAAATGGAAACCTATCAGGAAGAAAAAATTCAGTGGCATATGGTAGGCAATCTCCAGACGAATAAAATCAAATATATGGTCGATCGGGTAAACTGGATTCACTCGATAGAAAAGAAAAAATATCTGCGCGAAATAGAAAAACGAGCTTCCCGCATCGACCGGGTTATCAATACCCTAATCCAGATAAATATTAGTGGGGAAGAACAAAAAAGTGGTTGCGAACCCGACGACCTGGAGGAAATTCTTACTTATGCTCAAGGACTCGATCACGTTCGGGTACGAGGCCTGATGGGTATGGCAACATTCGTAGATCCTGAAGATGTAGAAGAGGTACGTCCTGAATTCCAAATGCTTCGCGAACTGCGGGATAAACACCGTGGATTGGAATCAGAAAATGTCTCACTTGATGAGTTATCGATGGGAATGACGAATGATTTGGAAATCGCTATTGAAGAAGGATCGACAATGGTTCGCGTGGGACGCGCAATATTTGGGGAACGAAACTACTAATAAAAATTATCGGTATAAGTACTTTCAATCTTATTGAGATTTAGTACATTACATATTGTTAATTAAATTGATCTATTATGGCTGCTTGGATTTGGGTTCTTATACCGCTGGTTGCAATTATCGGTGGATTCATCATTGAATATCAGAAAAATAAAATGAAAATGATGAATCGCAGCCGACAAAACGAACAAGAGATGGAAGACCTGCGCAAGCTGGTCAATTCCCTAAAGGGACGCATAGAAAACCTTGAGGCCATTGCGGCAGGAGAACCTGATGAATTCTCAACCGGAGCAGGCAAAGGCATGGAAGAAATAGAAATTGAGGAAGAATCAATCAAGAAAGAAAATCAGCAAGAAGTTTCAGACATTGCTGATAAAAACAGAAGGAGGACAGAGTAATGGGTGGTCCCGAATTTGTTATAACAGTTGTCGTTATCGGTTGTGCTACAAGTCTCATTAAAAAGTGGCTCGACACCAAAGAGAAAAATGGAATAGAGGAAGAAACCTTTAATCGTTTAGCCAAAGCTTTTATGGAGCACAAAAAGGAAATGCAGCAACGAGTTCAGAACCTGGAAACCATTATCGCTGAACAGGATGAAGGTAATTATTCGCAAATTGAAGCCCCGCATAACGAGGGTACGTTAACCAATGATTTAAAAGATAAAAATAAGGCTCGGTCATGAGTTTCGAAGAAATGGTAGTAGCGCTGGTAGGATCGATAGGTGCTTTTGCACTGGTCGGCTACCTGGCAGCAAAAACGTTTGGTCTTATTAAGGCATGGATTAATAGAAATAAAAATTCTATACCAGAAGAAGATTTCAACCGTTTGGCTAAAGCGTTTGTACAGCACAAAAAAGATACTGAACGGCGATTGCAACATCTGGAAACAATTGTCACTGAAGAGGATGAAGAACGCTCATCGAATAAAAGCACGGGTACCAGACAGGTTGAAGCTCCCAAGAAGGATATTGAAATTGAAAATAAGCAAGAAAAAGAAGACCAGTCCCAGACAGGGGATTCGAATAACTTACGGAACATGCTTCGTGAATAGCATGTTTAAGACCGTAAAATATCTCATTTTTTGACAGCTAAAGGCTATTAGTATGAAATTAACTGCACTGGAAATAAAGAAACAGGAATTTGAAAAATCACTTCGGGGATATGACCGAGATGAAGTACAGGCATTTCTTAACCTTGTATCCAATGAGTGGGAACATCTGGTAGCCAAAAATCGTGACCTTGAAAAGCGCATCGAAGAGCTTGAAGAAAAACTAAAACATTACGAGCGGGTCGAAGAAGCACTTCATGAAACACTCCAAACGGCCAAAGAATCGGCCGAACAAAAACTTACCGGTGCACGAAAAGATGCTCGTAATAAGATAGAAAAAGCTGAGATGGAAGCTGAATCCATCATTCGCGAAGCAACACAAAAACGTCAGCAGGTTCGCCAGAGTATCATCCGGCTGCTTGATCGGCGCAAAGAAATTATTGGCGGCATTCGCTCTTATCTTGAATTAGCTCAGGAATCACTGGAACAGTTTTCAAAAGACGAAGCGGCCTTGTTTGACGCTCCCCCTCCCCAAGACGAGAATTTCTCCGAAAAGCTCAACGAACAGGCTAAACGTAGAATGGAAACGCTATTCAACGATGAGAATGATCAAAACCTGGAAGAGGAACCACAGACGATGCCTCCCGGTGCAAACAATATGGACAATATCATTGACGATATGGATTAAATTCGCATATTCGAGATTCCAGCTCAGACTTTTTCTTTAAATTTTCTGCCCTTCATTTTATACATTGTGTGACTCCTGATTAACTACAATATATACATACAATGCACAGAGAATCTGTTGAAGAATTCCGCAAAAAACGCGATGAAGCGCTTTCCTATATCCAACAGCAAACGGATGAACGTCCGGATTACTTAATAATTCTTGGAACCGGTCTTGGCGATCTGGGGAATGAAATTGATGTCATTGATACTATCTCATACGCAGATATCCCGCACTTTCCTGTCTCAACGGTAGAAAGCCATGCCGGTCATCTTATCTTTGGAACACTAAGCGGTAAAGAAGTTGTGGCTATGCAGGGGCGCTTTCACTATTATGAAGGATACTCCATGCAGCAAATAGCCTTCCCGCTTCGCGTGCTTAATGCTTTAAGTACTGACACCTTGCTCGTCAGCAATGCCTGCGGCGGAATGAATCCCAATTATGCCCGCGGTGAAATAATGCTGATCAATGACCATATTAATATGCTGGGTGATAACCCACTGATTGGTCCCAACGATGATGAACTTGGTCCACGCTTTCCGGATATGAGTGAACCATACACCGAACGGCTAATAGATATTGCCGAACAGGTTGCTTTAGAAAATAATATTAAGATGCACAAAGGCGTATATCTAGCGCTAAGCGGTCCCACACTTGAAACCAAAGCTGAATATCGTTTCCTGCGACAGATCGGTGCCGATGTAGTCGGCATGAGTACGGTTCCCGAAGTTATTGCCGCTGTACACATGGATATGGATGTACTTGGAATCTCGGCTATTACCGATGAATGTTTTCCTGATGCACTGGAACCTGTTGATATAGAAGATGTGCTGGAAGCAGCCGGCATCGCCGAGCCAAAGATGACTCAGGTCATGATGGGTGTGTTGGAACGACTTTGATCTAGAGTTTTCAGAAGATATGATTTCTTTCCGTTTTCCTGTTTTTGTTTTTTCCATCGCACTCCTGTTTTTGACATCTTGCAGTGGATCAGAAAAAGCACGATCTATTGAATCAATCGAAAGTACCGACGCCGATCCCGAAGTGGTTGTCGAAACAAAAGCGGCAATTGTTGGCGGACTCAAAGCCTTTCAAAAAGAGCTGGAATATCCAACGAAGGCAAAAAAAGATGGCGTTGAAGCTGTGCTTGAAGCTAATGTGTTGGTAAACAAAAACGGATACGTTGAAAAGATCTCGTTTAAAAATGAAACCGAAACAGATTACGGCTTTGAAGATGCAGCACGAAATGCTCTTCGCAGAGTGAATTTTAAGGCTGGAGAACGTAATGGGGAACCTATTAACATGTATATTACGATTCCGGTAAGATTTGAATTATAGCTTTTGCTTCTTTCTATAGAGAGTCACTTCTTACCTTAAAAAAATTTCCTATAATTTATCCTTAGAATTATACCATTCTTTTCGAGAAAAGCGTTATTTTACTGTTGATACTGCAATCACTTAAATCGACTGTTAATCGGTTAACAACATATGCATAAAGGTAACTTTCATGATGACACTTGGGATGAGCACCAGTGGGAAGCTCACCTGAATGAAATCGAAAAAAAGAACATCCACTTGCGGCAGTTTTTCAGTCAAGATCATTCCGATAACATACCCCGCTGGTTAGCTTTGTTACAGGAAAATCCTGACGAAATGGACGCTGTAGATGCCTTTATCGAGGAGGAGCTAGAAATAGATGATGCTTATTTTCCCGATGAAGACGATGATATCGATGACGATTACTTTGAAGATGAGTTTGATGATTCCTTACTGGATGATTTTGAGGACGAAGACTTCATCTTCGACGATGATGATTATGACTCCGGAGAAGAATGGAAAGAGCTCAGCGAAGATTTTGCCATGTCGGATAACGGCTCTATAGAGATGCTCGATGTATACAATGATTCCCGGCTGTTGGCAGCTCTTATACTTCAATGGGCTGAAGGGATAAATCCAAAAAATCTGACATCCGATTATAACGATTTTATAGGCAATGTGTTAAAAATAGGGGCAAAAATTGCCGGTGGTTACGGCTTTGGCTTCGAACGTGATTTTATTGGCGGCAATATAGCCTATACTAAAAAAGCGCTGTATTGTGCCAATGATGCGCTCACGATTTTGCAACGGGATTTAAAAAGCTCGTCATACTTACCAAAAAAGAAGTATCAGCTTTTTCATGAACAGCTTTTTAACCTGCGAAATAGCATCGGAATCTATGTACAGGAATTGCGAGAACAATTTTATAAAGGACTTTAGGAAATAAGGATATAAGGGGCAGCCCCCCCCCTATCCTTACCTAATAACCCTAAATTAATCCCAAATAGCCACTTCTCGATTGCCTTCGGAATCAGACATGCCACGGAACATACCGTTTGTATTCATGTCCATTACCATATTTCCGTGCTTATCCACAGCAATCATTCCTGCATCACCCGGATTAAGCAGATCCTCAAGCAAATAATCCGCTGCTTCTTCGAGCGTAGCCGGCTTGTGCTTCATATACTGACTAACCGTGTGACCTGAAACAACCTCCATAATGCGTTCACCCCATCCGGTCATAGACACAGCCACTACATCACTGGCATAAGTTCCGCTGCCAATGATCGGCACATCGCCTACACGCCCATATTTTTTATTTGTCATACCTCCCGTTGAAGTACCGGCTACCAGCTGTCCGTTCTGATCAAGTGCAACAGCTCCGACCGTGCCATATTTATCCTCGATATGGAATTCAGAAGGTTGATCCTGCTTTATCAAACTGGACTGCGCTTCTTCCTCTTCAGCTTCAAGAGCTCGTTTTAAAGACTCATACCGATCTTCGGTATAAAAGTAATCCTGGTTTACCCGCTCCAGATCAAACTGATTGGCATATTCTTCAGCACCGTCGGCAGCAAACATAATATGCTCCGAATTCTCCATCACCAGACGGGCCAGCGAGATTGGATTTTTTATCGTTTTTACACCTGTTATAGCACCGGCTTCGCGTGTATTGCCGATCATTATGGCCGCATCCAGCTCGTGCTCTCCATCATGCGTAAAAACAGCTCCTTTACCAGCATTAAAACGAGGATTGTCTTCAAGATAATTAATGACGCTCTCCACGGCATCCAGTGATGAACCGCCGTCAGCCAAAATTTCTTCGCCAATAGAAACAGCTTCATCCAAATCATTAAAGTATGCCTCCTTTACAGAGTCCGGACGATCTTCAGATATTGCCCCGGCCCCGCCGTGGATAACCAGCGCCCAATCTTTTTGATCCTGTTGATTCTGCTGATCCTCTGATGCCGTGCAGCCGACAATCAATAACAAAATTAAAATACCGCCAATATATTTTCTGATACCCATATCCTCTATCCATTATTTATGATTTTTTCGTACGAGAAATATTATAAGCACCACAGCACGTATTTCAAAGAAGAGCAGACGCTTGTAACATAATTTAATGATGTAAGGATATACTGACTGAGCGGTCTTACTATTGTGACCGCCAAACAAACATATCAGTTCCCTTTTGCCTCCTACCCGGCAGTGAGGATTGCCCTGCTAATGGCAGCGGGCATCATACTGGATTATCACTATACTTTTTTTGAGGGATGGATCACCCTCTTTGCTATTTTTACAGCCGGCTATCTTATCAGCGAAATAATCTATGGAAAATGGTTAAAATCTTATGCATATAATAGTGCTATCATCTGTTATCTGGGGATGATCTTAACCTTTGGTGCAGCCTGGCACTCTTTTTTTGATTACCGCGAAATTCCCCCTGAAGCCGAAATTTTGAACACCTATACATGGGAAGAATTCACATTTTCAGGCACCATCCAGCAGATCAAACAAACCAGCACCGGTAAGTATCAAGTTGATGTAGCAGTCGATTCTACTGTTTTTCCTAATGAAATTGCCTGGAGAAAGACTTACCGACTACGCGCCGTATTAAATCCGGAGGATATTTCCACACCGCCCAACCTGAAACTCGGCAATCACATCACCTTTACAGCCACCATCTATCCGCTGGAGGAAAAACGAAATCCGTCGCAATTCGATTACAAGCAGTATCTGGCCTCGCAAGGGATATATACCCAAGTCGGCATTCAGGAAATAAATGAGCTTACTTCGGTTGATCAGACGTTTAGCTGGAGCAATTTTCGCCAGAATACACTGGAAGCTATCGATAATAATTTCTGCGATCAGACGACATCACTGGCAAAGGCGCTCCTTATCGGTTACAAAAACGAGCTCGATCGGGACGAAAAAATTACCTTCTCCCGGGCGGGATTGTCACACATCATGGCTGTTTCGGGTCTTCATGTAGGATTTATTTTAGCTCCATTCTGGTTTTTGATACCCTTTTTCTGGACACTCCGCTACGGCAAACAAATATGTTTGGCGCTCCTTATCGCAGTCCTCTACTGTTATGCCGGACTCACTGACTTCTCTGCTTCCGTAACACGAGCATCGTTAGTCGGTATATTTCTTGCCTACGGAAAGCTATTTCACAAGGTGAGGGATTCAAAAAATCTCACTGCCGTCGCCGCACTGCTTATTTTATTGTTTAATCCATCGGATCTCTTCTCCATCGGATTTCAGCTCTCTTTCGGCGCTGTTTACGTCATCCTGCTCACAGCACCAGTTATTCAGCGATGGCTTCCAAACTGGATACGGTTCCGCTGGATCGGCGCTCCCGTCATGGTGGTGATTATTTCGTTCATTGTTCAGGTTGGACTTTTCCCACTGCTTACCTATTACTTCGGAGAATTTTCGCTCGTGGGCCCACTCGCAAATGCATTTGTCATTCCATTCCTGGGTATTGCGGTACCATCTGCTCTAATCTTACTTCTTATAGCTATGGCTTTCCCTCAACTGGCCGCCACGCTAAATACACCCGTCGATTGCTTTTTAGGCTGGCTAAACTGGTTCGTCGATGTCACCGCCAGCTGGCCCTGGAGCTGGATACAGGTCCATACAGAGAGTCTACTATTTTTTGGGATCTGGATTGCCGCCATCTTCTTCATTGCTGCCCTTCCCATCCCAAAAATGCGCTGGAAAGTTCTTTGCGTTTTCCTAGTTCTTCTTTGCATTGATCAGGGACGTAAAGTAATCCACAAATTTAAACCGGCAACTCTGGAAGTCACTTTTTTTGATGTTGGACAAGGTGATGCTGCATTGGTCCGGTCACCGAATGATAAATACTTTCTGATAGATGTTGGACGCTGGCAGCCGGACTACAACAGCGCTAGGTATATCATCATCCCACACCTAAAAGAACAAGGTATTCGAAAACTGGATGCGATATTTCTTTCCCATCCGCACGCCGATCATATCGGTGGAATCCTGGAACTGATTGATGCTATTCAAATTGACACAATATACAACTCTGGAGCCGACTACGATTCGCAGCTCTATCAATCGTATCATCAAAAAGTGGCCAATCACCAGATACCAATTGTTTCGCTTTCTGCCGGTGACCAGGTACCGCTTGATCCATCATTGCGCATGTTTGTTTACGGTCCTTCACCTAACGCGAAGAGTTCGAATGTTAATAATCATTCACTCATCCTGGAACTCATCTATGGAAGAACAGAATTCCTCTTTATGGGTGATGCCGAACAGCTCCAGGAACAGCGGTTGATCGAAAATTTTCCTAACCTCGCAGATACTGACGTTCTAAAAGTTGGTCACCATGGCAGCAAAACAAGTTCAACAAATCGATTTTTAGAAATTGCTACTCCACAAGCTGGGATTGTTTCGGTAGCCAAACAAAACCAATTTAAACACCCAAATCGAGAAGCTGCCCTGCGACTACATCAATATACAGACACCCTTTATTACACCAGTCTCAATGGGGCTGTTCAATTCTTTTCTGATGGGTATAGTGTACGTGAACTTACCAATCAACTTGGGTACTTAGACAAATTTGGAAATATTTCAGCAGAAAAACCCAAAAAATAACTCTTAAAAGAAAAAGAATTGGATTCCAACGGCTAAAACTTTTTATTTATATGGTTTTAGAAGTCAATATTTGATAGATCCTATAAATCTATAAATAATGGATAGTAAGGAACCACAGAGCTTTGAAAAAGCTTTAAAAAGACTTGAAGAAATTGTCACTGAGCTTGAGGATGAAACTATTTCCCTGGAAGAATCCATCGAGCTATATGAAGAGGGTATCGAACTATCCAAGCATTGCACTGAAACGCTTGAAGAGGCGGAGTTACGCATCGAAAAAGTAGCGGAACAACACGCCGAAGAACACACTAAGGAATAATAAGATTATGGAATTTGAAGAAGTTACACCGGGGCCGTTGTTAGCTGAAATTAATTCTCCGGATGATCTAAAAAAACTGGATCCTGATCAGCTTGTCGATGTTTGTGATGAACTGCGTGATTTCATCATCGATATTGTTTCTATTCATGGCGGACATTTCGGCGCCAGCCTTGGTGTTGTAGAGATGACTGTCGCTTTGCATTACGTGTATAATACCCCCGAAGATCGTATCGTATGGGATGTGGGCCATCAGGCCTATGGTCATAAAATTCTTACCGGTCGGCGCGACAACTTCCACACCAATCGCAAATACGGCGGACTTTCAGGCTTTCCGAAGCGCAGTGAAAGCAAATACGATACTTTCGGTGTAGGACACTCCAGCACTTCCATTTCTGCCGGATTGGGCATGGCTGTTGCTCGAGATCTGGACCAAGCTGATAACAAAATTGTTACTGTGACTGGCGACGGTGCCATGACAGCCGGACTTGCTTTCGAAGCTCTTAATAATGCCGGAGCCATGAATTCGGATATTCTGGTAATTCTCAATGACAATAATATGTCGATCGATCCCAATGTTGGGGCTCTTAATGAATACTTGGCTGATATTACCACCAGCAAGACTTTTAATAAGCTGCGTGACGAAATTTACGATATGCTGGGCTATTTCAAGTCGGCCGGAGAAAAAATGCGCCAAATGGCCTCAAAGCTGGAAAAAGCTGTAACAACAGCTATCACACCCGGCGGGCTTTTTCAGGCATTAGGCTTTAAATATTATGGTCCCGTTGATGGACATAATGTAGATACCATGCGGCGCCACCTCGAAGATTTGCGGGAAATTCCTGGTCCAAAGTTGCTGCATGCCGTTACCGTCAAGGGCAAGGGCTTTGCCCCCGCCGAGCGCGAACAAACAAAATGGCATGCCCAAAGCAGTCCCTTTGATAAAATTACAGGTAAGCAACTCGATCCCGATACCGATCCCAAACCGCCTAAATATCAACATGTATTTGGCGAAGCGATTGTTGAACTGGCTGATGAGGATGACCGTATTGTCGGTATTACGCCCGCTATGCCCAGTGGATCCAGCTTATGGCCGCTGATGGAAAAATATCCCGATCGCGCCTTTGATGTGGGCATCGCCGAACAGCACTCTATTACGTTCGCTGCGGGATTGGCGACCGAAGGGAAAAAAGCTTTTGCCGCTATCTATTCCACATTTTTGCAGCGAGCCTACGATCAGGTGATCCATGACGTCGCCATTCAAAAACTACCGGTTGTCTTCTGCATTGACCGTGCCGGCTTGGTTGGCGCTGACGGACCAACTCATCACGGACTTTATGATATTTCATACCTGCGTAATGTCCCCAATATGATTGTCTCCTCCCCGATGAATGAGGAGGAGCTGCGAGATATGATGTATACGGCCTCGAATTATGAGGAGTGCGCATGGGCTATCCGCTATCCGCGGGGACGTGCTACCGGCATGGACTATCCCGAAGGTTTTAAAAAGATGGAGATTGGCAAGGGCGAAAAACTGCGTGGCGGTGATGAAATTGCCATCCTCAGCTTTGGTCCCTTTGGCAATTATGTGGTGGAAGCCGCTGATGATCTTTCCAAAGAAGGTGTCAACGTTGGACATTTCAACATGCGCTTTGCAAAACCATTGGATACCGATCTGATTGACGAAATCTGTCATACCTACGAGCATATCATCACGATTGAAGACGGTACAAAACTTGGTGGATTCGGCAGTGCCGTAACCGAATATCTAGCCGATAAACCGCACCACATCCCTACTACAATAATGGGCGTGCCCGATCGCATTGTAGAGCACGGAACTCAGGAAGAGCTTCATGCCGAAGTCGGATTGGATCCCAAAGGCATCAAAGAGAAAATACATGAAGTACTAAAAGCATCTTCTTTAAAGGCTTAATAATACTCATGCCACGACTCCGAGTCGTGGCATGAGTGAGTGAGCTAAAATATCTTATCTAAATCATCAGGATCTATTTCTTGATCCAGAAAGTTTCTCAAAATCTTTCTATCGTTTGGTAATTTCAACAGCTCCAAAGCCAACTCCTTATTACATAATGTCCCACTTCGTAATCCCAAATAGTCTCTGGCCGAAGAAAACTTCCATTCATCTATCCTACTCACAAATCCATGGCTAACTGGATTTTGATGGATATAATGAAAACAGGTCAAAGCATACTTCATTTCATCTACAAGCTTCGCTTTAGAATTTTGGCGGAATAAAGAACCCGATCTGCTTTCTTGGTTATTAATACCTCTGGTGTATGAGCTTAAGAAAATCCTGATGTTCTCCGAAAAAATACTCGGCATAAAATTATTATTGGGGTATATCAGAAAGTGAAAATGATTCGGCATCAAGCAATACGCAAGAACATGTACTTGGGACAACAAATACTTTCGAACCTTACAAAGAAAGTAATAGTAATTTGAAGTTTGGTAGAAAAGAGATTCACTATTATTCCCCTGATTATAAAAATGATAGATGTTATCGGCTCTTACTTTCATCAGAAGTTTTTATAGTAAGATCTTTCTCTAGATAAAACCTTACAGATTTTTCGATTACTCATGCCACGACTCCGTATCGTGCATGAGTATTTAGGTTTTTTAATAGCATCATTTAAAACTTTTTTCCCTCCTGTCTCGTCATTGATATGTACGGTACGTAACAGACTGCTGATCAGCAGCGCTAAGTTGGTAACTCCCGGGAGTATCAAATGACTGATGCACAACTGGTAAAAAATTTCAGAAATGGTGATATCGATGCGTTTAACCGTCTCGTAAATCGGTGGCAGCAGCGCATCCATCGCTTTGCGTATCGCTATTTTGCCAGTCATGATGAAGCCAGCGAAATCACCCAAAAGACATTTATTAAAGCTTACAAAAAGCTGGATACGCTGGACGATGCCGAGAAGTTTTCAGCATGGATCTATCAGATTGCCAATAATCTCTGCCTGGACGAAACAAGGCGTGCCGGAAGAAGGCGATCGGCCCCGATGGAGGCACTGACCGATCATCCCGTTGCCGAGACAACAGATACCAATCCAGACCAGCAAGTTCATCAGGATGATCTAGAATCTATCCTGCAGCTGGCTCTCAAACAACTGCCCGCTGAACAGCGCATTGTAGTGATCATGAAAGAATATGAAGGACTCAAATTTCGCGAAATAGCTGAAATCCTGGACGAGCCCGAAAGTACTGTTAAATCCCGGCTGTATTACGGCTTAAAGAAATTGCGAACTTTATTTGAACAATGGAACATTGAATTGGAGACTTTACGCTATGAATGAACAACAAGCACGATCTCTGTTTATGGATTATCTCTATGATGAGATATCTCCGGATCAAAAAAAGGAACTAGAAGATTATCTGGAGCAACATCCGGATCTCAAACAGGAACTTTCAGAACTAGAGCAGACACGAGCAGTTCTGCAGAAAATGCCGGAGCCCAATCCTGACGAAAGAATGCTGGTCGTTGAACCAGAAAAGCGCTCATTTATCGATTGGTGGCAGGACGCAAAGAGTCTGCTTCCGCGATCTGTATTCGGCAAAACCGCCTTGGCAGCTGCAGCGGGTATTCTGCTGTTTATTTTTGTGGGATCTGTTGCCCAGCTACAGATTAGCACATCCGGAAACGGTATGACCATCAGTTTCGGTGGTATTCCTCCTGCTAATGAGGGATTAACTGCAGAACAGGCCGATGCCTTGGTGCAGCAAATTCGCGAAGAAAATGCGGCGATGCTTGCTGATTATGCAGAGTCAATAGAACAGCAAAATCGAGAACAGCTGCAACAAGTGATTACTTATTTTGAAGAACAGCGGATGAACGACCTGCAACTGGTAAATCAGGCAATGCAAGAACTACAGCAAAACACTAACTACCAGCTGTATCAAACCAATGAATATCTTAGCGAAATGTTACAAACCGTCAGCTATCAAAATCGAAATGAATAACGAGGACTATACTATGAAAGACCTAACAAGAATACTATCTATTGCTGCGGTTTTTATACTAATTGCAGCTTTTCAACCGGTTCATGCCCAATCAGATATCGATAATAATCGCATGAATCGCGATATCAATATCATGGAGAATGTCTTGGAAGAGATCTTCAAGACAAGTTGGTCTGCCGATGGAAACGCTGTTCGTGTTAGGAGCAGCATGTTTTCTTTTGGGGATAACCGTGACATCAATGGCACGTTCTTGCCCGACTATGGCATCATCTTCACGATTCCAGGTGGAGGTCCGGGATTTGTCATGTTCAGTGGCTCCGAGGGCAATAGTTCTTCTTTCCACTTTGAATATGGAGATGACGGCAACGGGGAAAAAGTGACTGAGGAAACGATCACCAATAAAATGGTTGAGTTTCTGCGTGATTACGGTTCTACGATCGGTCAATTAGACGATAATCACAAAGTAATGGTAATCTATAAATCCAATAAACCTAAAGGCCATGTTGCCGTATTTAGCTCATCTTCTGACACTAAAGAAGTAAAAGAACAAATTCCCACTATCTCGGTCGTTGCCGCTGCAGCTGACCTCCGTGCTCACCGGAACGGCGATATCAGCGACAATGAATTTCGGGACCGGTTGGAAATAAATTCTGTACCGGCTGATGCTGAACCTCAAAAAGATATGCGTGTGATGGCAAGTATCTTTGAGACAGGTTTTGACAGATCCGAAGAAGACATGTTCCACATTCAAGGATCAGTCAATCACCTGTTACTGGATAATTTCGGCGCGCTCTTCTCCTTTGAAGCTCTTTACGGCGGCAGCCGTTCACATTTTGATCTTTCCAGGCTTCACGAATCCCTTGAAGCCATGAAGGAAGACCTTGCTCAAACACGTGCGCAGATGGAAGAGACAGAGGCAAAAATACGAGGTGAGGCCAAAGTCGACAGTGTTAAAGCCACAAACAAAGAAAAAGCTAAAGAAAGCAGAGCTCAACAGAAACAACAAGTTATTAATGCCTATGAACAATTTGTTGCCGATCTCAAAGAATATCTTGTAGACTATGGACGTACTCTCCGTTCTGTGAGTTCAAACCAGCAAATTTTAGTCTCTGTAATCCTCGACAGCCGCTATGAAGAGATACCGGAGCGCATCGATCTGCAGGTTCAAAAATCAGCTTTGGAGAACAGGAATCCGGAGCAAGCCGTAAATGAAATTAATGTACGGAAGTATTGATCAGTTGACAGTAAGCGGGAGGCAGGATTCAGGAGGCAGGTCTTACTGTAAACTGCCTACCGTCTACTGCCACTGACTTCAACTGCTTTAAATTCTGCCTCTTTCTTCAAAGCCGATTCCAGCTTTTTGTCATACTCTTCCGCTGAAATCTCAATACAGCCAAACTGCGACAAGTGTTCGGTCCAAAACTGCGTATCCCAGAGCTCAAATCCGCCCTGTATCAACGCTTGATGTGTCCAATACAGTGCCACTTTCGAAGCTTCCTTTGCCCAACCAAATAAAGATTCACCGAAAAATGCCGCTCCCAGCGACACGCCATACTGCCCGCCGACAAGCTCCCATTCTTGATTGTATACACTTACTGAATGAGCGTGATCAAGTTCATGCAACCGACAATAGGATTCAATAATTTCGTGTGATATCCAGGTAGAATCGCGATCAGCACAGGCTTCCATCACCTGACGGAAATTATGATCAAACTTTATATGATAATGATGGTTACGGATAATACGCTTCACATTTGATGAAACATGAAAGTTATCCAGCGGAATTATCCCGCGATACCTTGAAGTATACCATTTGGCTTTAGGATCATCCCGAGAATCAGCCATCGGGAAAATACCATTAGCATAGGCGTTAAGTAACTCCTGCGGATCAATCATAACTCCTATTGTTCCTGACCACCTAAATCCTGTGGATTAGTTTATTAACTACAGCATTGAAATAAAAAGGTTGCGCTGATGAGCTGCGCAACCAGGCTATATCTACAATTGATATAGAAAATATTTTAACAGTAAAAAGACTCGATTTGTTCTTATATCAATGAAATCCGCACTGTAATAGTCCGACACTACCGCTGCCAATCGGCGAACCGGGGGGCGGAGGTAATGGATCGGTAGGTAAAACCATTTCTCCTTCCTCCTTAAATCGCTCCAGCGTACGATATCCATAAAGTAATGATGAAATTCGCTGATTACCTGTCGCATTGTTTTCGGCCTCATCTTTCATCCACTCACGGAGCTCTTCCAGCTTCAGATTAGTGATCGCCCGCACTTGTGATGAGCTATTTTCTTCTGAAGCTAAATTCATCATCCGAAAAAGTACTACATGGTTAATTGTATTCTGAACAGCACCCCTATAGTCTTCATCGACCGGCTGTTTCCATGTTTGCTCAATAACTTTGGTAAGCATTTCGCTCAATCCCAGGCGGGATGTGTCTCGGGAATGAGCTTCCACCAATCGTGCTGCCCTGTTATTGTCAAACAACAAGTCGGTCGACATTCCCGCCGCCGTTTCTGCCGCTCCCAGTGGATCAAATGTAGGATCGGTATGGCTGTTAAATAATTCGCGGGTATCGTTATAACCGATGGGACGTGGTGGAATGAGATCGACAATGCGTTCGGGCATAGTTAGTGTTTCCGGCGATAACGTTTGTAACATGGCATCCAGCGCCGCGCGTTGTGTTGAATCAGGCACCGGTTGCGGACCCGATTGGACATCGCCGCGCAAATTATAGCTGTAATCCTGACCGCCTATCAGTTTTACCGTACCCTCAATCTGATAGCGGTGATACAGGTAGATAGGTACCAGCACATCTTCCAATGTAGCCATTGGGGTTCCCTGTGGAATATTGGATTCGGAAAAATTTTGAAGCGCAATATCCCGCACATCTAAAATATGATGCAGCTGGTCTACCGCATTAACTCCGTTATCCCAGAGATGAGCCTTGGGGTGAGCTCCTCCGGCAGGACGTGCATCCGCATCAGATATAAAAAGTAATCCTTCATTAACTGCATTTTCGATCACGTTATCCAGGGCCGCTTTCTTGCTGGATAAGCCTCTTACATCCTTATAACCATAGGTAATAGCCACTTTATCCCAATCACCAATCCCTGTATCATAAGCATTCGAAAGATCGAGCGTACTGTCTTGACTGATATTCACTTTCGGGGCGGGATAATCCATTACCGAGGCGCGACCATTTGTGCTGGCAGCAAAGTTATGGGAGAGACCGAGCGTATGTCCCACTTCATGCGCCGAAAGCTGGCGGATTCGGGCCAATGCCATCTCCAGCATGGGATCATCTTTGTCATAACTTGTGCTCTCTTTGTAGGGGGATAACAAACCCTCGGCAATCAAATAATCCTGGCGAACACGCAGCGATCCCAGCAGTACATGTCCTTTGATGATTTCACCCGTGCGCGGGTCAACAACTGACGACCCATATGACCAGCCGCGCGTCGAGCGGTGCACCCAGTTGATCATGTTATAACGCACGTCCATTGGATGAGCTGTGTCGGGCAGTACTTCCACCTGGAAAGCATTTTTATATCCCGCTGCCTCAAACGCTTCATTCCACCATCGTGCTCCATCCAGTAATGCACCGCGAATAGGTTCCGGTGTTCCCGGATCCAGGTAATAGACAATCGGCTCTACCGGCTCGCTCATTTCCGCATCGGGATTCTGCTTTTTCAGACGATGCTTGTTAATGAATCTTTTTGTCAATGGTTCGCTAACCGGTGTGCTGTAATCCTGATAACTGATGCCAAAGTAACCCGCACGTGGATCAAACTCACGCGGCTCAAAATCATCGTCAGGCAGTTCTACAAATGAGTGATGCTGGCGAACAGTTATGGCATCAGAGGTTGGCGTCACCGAGCGCACTTGTCCGCCGGGATCTGTGCCCGTAAAGGTGAGAAGAGCTTCAAATTCGGTATTTTTCGGAAAGTTCATCGTTGCCTCGCGATACAATGCCGAGCGGCTTTTATCCACACTAAAATTTCCTTCATCACTTCGTTTTAACCGCTCGCTTACTCCATGGACATCCCGTAATAAAAAGTCAGTGGCATCAACGAGCACGCGACCGTCTTCTTCGGCAGCTATTTCAAATCCCCATAATACCGATTGCGCAAAAGCGTCGCGCACTGACTCACGTTCTTTCGGGTTATCAGTGATTGCACGATAGGAATAATTTGGCTGGACCATCAGAACTTTGGGACCTCGTCGTTCAAATTTTACAATGCGATCGTCACCCAGCTGATTGCGATCGAGGCCGATATCGTTAGACCCCACTCCGGCAGTTAATGAATTTACATAGAGAAATTCCACATCAAGAGTATCGATTTCCAGCCACACCTTACCGGTGTCATAATCCCAGTAATAAGTAAAGAACCCATCTTCCTGCTCAAGTCCCTGAGTTTTTTCAGTTATGGAGGGGAGATCCTGATCCTGTGCAAATATAGTTGTTGCAGATAACAGAATTGCCAAAGTAAGAAAAGCCAATCGTTTCATCGTCACACTATTTTAATGGGGATTTCAGAGGAAGGTAAATAACTACTTTTATTGTAAAGAATAAAATCGGCAAACAATTTTTAATAAAAAAAGGGATGCAATTTACTGCATCCCCTCCCTTCCTATGAGATCCGGCTAACTAATCTTCAGAGTCTTCATCCTCACCATAAACTTTGGCTAAATCCTGAATCATCTGTTCATTGATTCCGGATGTCACAAATCCACCGTCGTGATACAGATTCTGCATCGTCACTTTTCGGGTCAGATCAGAAAAGAGCGTCACGCAGTAATCCGCACATTCATCGGCTGTGGGATTGCCCATTGGTGCAATTTTATCGGCAAACGTGTACATGCCATCAAATCCTTTAATGCCTTTGCCGGCTGAGGTTTTTGTCGGTGCCTGTGATACAGTATTAACCCGAATTCCACGATCGGCCAAACGGCTTCCATAATTTCGAGCGATACTTTCAAGGAGTGCTTTGGCATCGTTCATATCTCCGTACTTCGAGAAGATGCGTTGTGCACCGATATATGAGAGCGCAACAATGC
Source organism: Fodinibius sp. GM108 (assembly GCF_058386985.1). Taxonomy (NCBI): domain Bacteria; kingdom Pseudomonadati; phylum Balneolota; class Balneolia; order Balneolales; family Balneolaceae; genus Fodinibius; species Fodinibius sp. GM108. The sequence goes on along the minus strand of NZ_JBYEIR010000004.1, from coordinate 299,792 downwards.
TGCCGCCGTCGTTCAGGATATCGGCTTCATCCGCATAGTGAATCACTTTATGTAAAGAGATCGACGAGATATCCAGCGTCTGCTGCATCCACTGGTAGTTAAGATCCTCATATGCTTGTTTTTTGCGCACATTGGGTGACATTCCAATAGCGTGGAGCATAAAGTCAATTTTGCCGTGCTCCTCCTTCACATTCTGCATCAGCTCTTCAATCTCATCCTCGTTTGTCACATCACAAGGGAAAACCTCGGATCCTGTCAGCTCGGCAAGCTCATCCAGATCTCCAAAACGAAGAGCCACCGGAGCATTCGACAGTGAAAATTCAGCCCCTTCGCGCTTACAAGCCAGTGCAATGCGCCAAGCAATACTGCGCTCATCCAATGCGCCGAAAATCAATCCTTTTTTCCCTTTCAACAATCCATATCCTTTTTGATCAGCCATAAATAGTTTCTGTAATTGTCTGTTAAATTTGTTTCCGAAAATAACATCTGTATATCATGGAAACAACGACACTTTTTTAATGTTAGAATAACTCATGTCTTCTAAGTTTGAAATTGTATCAGATAAAGAGAGATGCCAGAATTACCCGATGTTGAAGTAATTAAACAGAAAATTGATTCTACCTCGCTTCACAAAACTATTAGCCGAGTAGAGGTAAAAGATGATCAAGTGCTTAACGTTTCGGCCCAAACGCTGAGAAAACACGTAGAATCAAAACAGTTTAAAAAAACGCAACGATTGGGCAAATATATATTAATGGGACTCGGATCTGATAAATGGCTGGCGATGCATTTCGGGATGACCGGCAATGTAGGCTATCAAAAAAAGGATGATGATTATCCGAAATATTCGCGCGTGGTATTTCATTTTTCAGATGATGGACTATTAGCCTATACCACCCGCCGTAAGCTCGGTTCGATTGATGTCATTGATGATCCGGGGCAGTTTAAACAGAAAAAGAATTTGGGAGAAGACGCACTGGAGATTGACTATGAATCATTTCAGAGTCTTATAAAAAATAAACGAAGCATGATAAAAACAGCACTCATGGATCAGAACATGATAGCGGGTATCGGTAATGTATATTCGGATGAAATTCTGTACCAGTGTAAAATTCATCCCGAAACAAAAACAACAGACCTTGAAGAGGATCAAATAAATGATCTGTACAAAAGTATGCGGCGTATATTTAAAACTTCGATTAACAATGGAGCAGATCCTAACGAAATGCCTAATCGATATTTGATTTCACATCGCGATGAAAGTGAAGATTGTCCAGAGTGTGGAGGGAAAGTGAAGCGGATAGAAATATCAGGGCGCGGATGCTATATCTGCCCTGATTGTCAAAAACCTAACATGTGATGAGTAATGAGTAAAACATTGAAGATGCATCACGGATTGCGCATTACGTATTATGAAAAGTATCTACCTGAATGACTACTTACAAATAAATAAGTATTAATAACCAGCCAACAAACAATGTACACATTCACAGGCTGTTCCGGATTTTATTATGATCATTGGAAAGGCCTCTTTTATCCAGAGGATCTTCCCAAAAAAGATTGGCTGCCCTATTACGCCAAGCATTTTAAGACCGTCGAAATCAATCACTCATTTTACCAGATGCCCAAAGAAAAAGATCTGAAGAACTGGCATCAGAAGACGCCGGGAAATTTTCGATTTACGATGAAAGGCAGTCGATACATTACACACCGCAAAAAATTAGTGAACGACGAGAATGTTCGTTCGGGCGTTAAGAATTTCTACGATGTGGTAGAGGTATTGAAAGGCAAGTTGGGATGCATCCTGTGGCAACTGCCGGGGAACCTTCATCGTAATGACGAAAAGCTGGATAATTTCTGCAAAATTCTGAGTAGCGATTTTAAGAATGTGATGGAGTTTCGGCATCAGTCGTGGTTCACTGAGCCGGTTATGGAAATTCTCAAAAAACATGATGTAGGTTACTGCATTCTTTCGGCTCCCGACGACTTGCCGGAACAGGTTATTGCTACCACTGATACGGCCTATGTCCGCTTTCACGGGAAGAATGAATGGTATCGATACGATTATTCGACAGAAGAACTGAAGGAATGGGCGCACAATCTCAAAACATTGAACGCCAAGAGAATATATCTGTATTTTAATAACGATGCAGAAGCTAAAGCTGTTGAAAACGGTATCAAGATGCAGGAGCTGCTGGAAAAAGAACTGCAGAAATAACCCCCAGATACTATTTTATAGCTGGTGGAGATATCTTATTTAATTATGAATATTCTGTTGATAACCCAAGAAATTGTCCTTATTTTGCGGAACTTTGTTCCGGGGCTTGTAACCGGGCAGAAAACAGATTTAAAAGTTATACATACACCTTAACTCATGTTTCAGGATCTCTCATCAAAATTAGATAGCGCCTTTCAGAAGCTGAAGGGAGAAGCGAAGATTACGGACGTCAACATTGCGGAGACGGTGAGAGAAATACGTCGCGCCCTGCTAGATGCTGACGTGAACTACGACGTTGCTAAAAAGTTCACGAACAAGGTAAAAGATCGCGCGATGGGCGAAGATGTATTAACGGCCGTCAATCCCGGTCAGCAGTTTACCAAAATTGTACAGGATGAACTGACCGAAATTCTCGGCCATGAGCGTGTGGATATTTCCGTTGCGCATACACCTCCGACAGTAATCCTGATCGCTGGACTGCAAGGTTCCGGTAAAACGACGTTCAGTGCAAAGCTGGCTCGTTACCTGAAACAGGAAAACAACCGCAATCCCATTTTGGCAGCGGCCGACGTTTATCGTCCCGCGGCCATTGACCAGCTAAAAACGCTGGCCAACCAAATCGACGTTCCCGTTTATTCCATTGATCAAAAAGATGCAGTCCGTGCAGCCAAAGAGGCTGTATCGATGGCCAAGAGTCTTGCCCTCGATACTGTTATTATTGATACGGCCGGGCGGATGCACGTAGATGAAAAAATGATGAACGAGGTGGCTGAAATCAAAGAAGCTGTAGAGCCGCATGAAACATTGTTCATTGTTGATTCCATGACGGGACAAGATGCTGTGAATACAGCCAAAGAATTTAACGAAGTTATCGACTATGACGGCGTTGTACTAACTAAGCTTGATGGTGATACCCGCGGCGGGGCGGCCCTTTCGATTAAGAATGTGGTCCAAAAACCGATCAAGTTTGTAAGTACCGGCGAAAAACTCGATGCTCTTTCTCCTTTCTATCCCGAGCGGATGGCCCAACGCATCCTGGGCATGGGTGATGTTGTTTCACTTGTTGAAAAAGCACAGAAAGAGTTTGATGAAAAAGAGGCCCAAAAGCTGCAAAAGAAAATAAAGTCTGATGAGTTTGACCTACAGGACTTTTATGAGCAGCTGCAACAAGTTAAGAGCATGGGCAACATTTCTGATTTGGTCGGGATGATTCCCGGTGCCGGTAAAGCCATGCAGGATGCTGAAATTGATGAGGATGCTTTCAAGCCCATCGAAGCAATTATTAACTCTATGACTCCGGAGGAAAAACATAATCCGGACATTCTAAATGCAACCCGAAAACGACGTATTGCCAAAGGTTCGGGAACACGGGTTTCTGAAATAAACGACCTGCTGAAGCAGTTTGAGCAGATGAAGAAGATGATGAAGTCGTTCTCCGGAATGGGTAAGATGGGCAAGTTGATGCAAGGCATGAAGGGTATGAAAGGAAATTTACCATTTGGAAAATAACACATAACGGATGTGACCGCTGTTTAGCCCAGCAACGCATCTGTAAAAATTGCGCAAGATTCCGACGAATCCTCTATAAATCAAAGTGAATTGTAAACTAAAAATAAACTGATAAACCATTGTTAAGAATAAGATTACAACGTAGAGGACGTAAAAAGCGACCGATCCATCATATTGTGGTGGCGGATAACCGTAAACCCAGAGATGGACGAATCGTTGAAGATTTAGGTCGTTTTGATAATGTAACCCCTAATAACCAGCTTGATTTAAACAGAGAACGAGCACTTCACTGGTTGAAGCAGGGTGCACAGCCTACAGATACCGTCCGCTCTATTTTTAAAGAAGAAGGTATCATGTACGAGATGCACCTGATACGGTGGGGCAAATCGGAAGAAGAGATTGAAGAAGCTCTGGCCGAATGGCGTGAGAAGCGTGAAGAGAAGGAAAAAGAAGTTCCTACTCGCAAAGAGCGTCAACAGGCTCTGCTCGAAGCAGAAGAAAAAGAGTTCCAGAAGCAACTACAGAAGAAAGCCGAAGAAGCCGCCAAAGAAAAAGCCAAACAAGAAGCTCTTGCCTCTGAGGAAGAGGATGAAGGCGAGGAAGAGCAAGAAGCAGCGGCAGAAGCTGATGAAGAAACGGATGAAGCAGAAGTTGAAGAAGAAGCTGAAACTAAGACAGCAGCTGAGGCTACAGCCGAACAAGAAACAGAAGTAGATACTGAAAAATCTGCAGAAGAGGAAGCTGAAGAACGCGCCGAAGTGCAGGAAAAAGCGGCTGACGAATCAGCTGAAGTTGATGACGAAACCGCTACGGATATAGAAAAAGAAGAAACCGAAGAGCCCGAAGCCGTCGAAGATTCTAAAGAAGAGCTCGAGGCTTCTGAAGAGGCCGATGAAGATACTGAGGCTTCCGACGAAGAGGACGATGACGTTTCAGATGCTGATGAAGAGGAAGAAACTGAAATTCAGGTATCCACCGATATGCTGGCTAAAGAAGCCATTGAGCATATCGAGAATACACCTCTGGATGAACTCGAAGGATTTGTCCCCGAAGAAGAAGATCGGGTTACCGTTCAACGTGCGTTGGATGAAAAGAAAGAGAATAGCTAATTAGCAAGATAAAAGATGGACCTCATCTTTGAGATGGAGTCCATCTGGTAAGCTATGCTGGAACCAATTGAAGACCAGTACGAACAGATCGGGTATATTGCCCGATCACACGGCGTACAGGGTGATGTGTTAATCATCCCTGAAGTATACGCTCCAACACTTTTTGATGTTCTTGATCTGGTACATATTGAAAATACCAGAGGGGATTTAGTCCCTGCCCGGGTTGAGTCGGTTCGGGTACAGGAAAAAAAGAACCGACTTTCGTTCTTTGTAAAATTTGAGCACGTGTCTGATCGCACGCAGGCCGAAAAGCTGAAAAACTCGGCCGTTTTTGCCGATCGTGAAACTGTTGAAAACCTGCTCGATTCGGATGAGTTACCGCTGGATCTTACATCGTTTGACGTTTGGTCCGATAAGAAACACATCGGATCGGTGAAAGCGATGTTGCAAAATCCGGCACATCCGATTCTTAAGGTAATAACGGATGAAAGCAACGAACTGCTTGTCCCTATTGTGGATGAATATGTAGTGGAGGTCGATGAAGAAAACGAAAAAATACAATGCCAAAATTTACATCAACTTAAAGGTTTATAAATGATGCGCATTGATATTATATCGGCTGTACCACAGCTCTTGGAAAGTCCGCTGAAACACAGCATCGTGGGCAATGCCCGGGAAAATAACCTGGTTGAAATCCACGTGCACGACCTGCACGATTACTCTGAAGACAAGCACAATAAAGTAGATGATTATCAGTATGGCGGAGGGGCCGGCATGGTGCTTACGCCCCAGCCGATCTTCTCTTGTATTGAGCATTTGCAAGACCAGCGGAATTATGATGAGATCATTTTTACGGCTCCCGGCGGAGAACCGTTTGAGCAGGAAAGTGCAAATAAACTTTCCATCCAAAAAAACCTTATGTTCTTGTGCGGCCATTACAAAGGTGTTGATCAGCGCGTGATCGATGAACTGATCACCAAAACATACAGCATTGGCGATTTTGTGCTTTCCGGCGGTGAACTGCCGGCACTGGCTATGGTTGACGCCATTGTGCGACTATTACCCGGCGTTTTAGGCGATTCGGAAAGTGCCCTGACGGATTCTTTCCAGAATGATTTGCTGGAAGGACCGGTTTATACACGTCCCGCTAATTTTCGGGGGATGGAAGTGCCAGAAGTACTGCGATCAGGTGATCATCAAAAAGTGAAAGAATGGCGATTTGAAAAATCGCTTGAGCGTACGAAGAAAGTACGTCCAGATATTTATAAAAAATTTCGAAACGAACAGTAGTAAGGATTAATCATGGATAAGTTAAAATTAGCAGAACAGACATTAATTAAGGATGAGTATCCGGAATTTAGAACCGGCGATACCGTAAATATACACTATCGCGTCCGCGAGGGTGACAAGGAACGAATCCAGCAGTTTGAAGGACTCGTTATCTCCCGCCGCGGATCAGGTGCCAACCAAACATTTATGGTGCGCAAAGTATCGGCCGGAAACATTGGAGTCGAGCGTATTTTTCCGCTTTATTCTCCTTTTATCGCCAAAATAGAGCTAAAAAAGCAGGGTGACATCAAACGCTCTAAGCTCTATTATCTGCGTGACAGAAGAGGTAAAGCTGCACGTATTAAAGAGAAAGACCAGAACCAGGATAATGTAAGAGAACTCAATCGAGAAGCAGAGCAAAAAACAGCTGCCAATAGTGAAAGCGGCGACAACTCTGGCGAAGAGTAGTATTTACTTTATTTCTCGTTGATTTCTCTTTCCTGAGGATTATAAAACTACTTTTAAAAGCCATTCTATCCCATTTGTGGATGGAATGGCTTTTTATTTTCCAGAATGGCTATCCCAAGCGTCGACGCTTGGGATAGCGAAAGTAGCATCTCACAATCCTTTCGCCCGGAGGTACAAAACGAGATTAAACTTTTACTTTCTCTGCCTCATACACCGTCATCGGCGGTATATTACGCCACTCCCAGCCTGTTTTCACATTTCCAAACGTCCGGCGTAAAGGCTCTTCCAGGTGTCCTGACGTTTGATAGGCCAGAAACTTTCCGCCGTCATGCAGCAGGTTTAAACTTTGCTCCATAATGGAGGATTTTACCCGTTCATCCAAAAAAGAAAAAGGAATGCCTGAAATAATAAAATCGACCTCTCCCATTATTTCGGCGGGTAGCAAATCACTCACAAACTCCACGCTTTTGTCATAAAATGATACGCGCGTATCATCGATCTGCTGAAGCTTTTCAAACAAGATATTGTTCGTCTCGAAAAGATACAGATGAGAATCAACAGTCATATGCCTGAGCAAATAACGAGAAAAAACGCCCGCACCTGCCCCATATTCAACCACAGAAATATCCTTCGTAAAATCGATGGGCTCGCAAACCCGCTGCACGCAAAACCTGGAAGTCGGCGTTACAGATGCCACATCTTTATCCTTAAAAAAACTTTTTAAATACGCTAGTGTACTCATTCGAATTTTCTATTATAGAAACGAATATTACGGATATAGCAGATTTACACAGATAAATAACGGCGGTCACCTGCCAATCCGTTGTATCTGCGTTCTGTTAGTCCAATTCGTTTTCAAGTTGTTCGATTTGATCGCGAATACGCGCGGCTTCTTCAAACTCCATATTCTGGGCGGCATTATACATCGATTCTTTCAGATACTCCAGAAACTCCTCCTTGTCATCAAAGGTTACCTCTTTCATTGCAGGATTTGCCTTATACTTGATGCCTTCATCAGCCACTTTAACAACCTCAAGCGCCTCGCCTTCTACATCTTCCTCATCCAGGTCAAAGCTCTGATTCGATATCAACGCCGGATCAACAAGCGGCTTTAGCTCTTTCTGAATTGTTTCGGGCGTAATACCGTGCTCTTCGTTGTATTCTTTCTGGATTTTTCGACGCCGCTCTGTTTCATCAATTACAGTCTGCATACTGTCGGTGATCTTATCGGCGTACATAATCGCTTTTCCGTTTACATTACGGGCAGCGCGACCGATTATCTGAAATAGTGATGTCTCCGAACGCAGAAAACCTTCTTTGTCGGCATCGAGAATGGCAACGAGGCTGAGCTCGGGAATGTCAATCCCCTCACGCAGCAGGTTAATACCCACAAGCACATCAAAGTCGCCGCGCCGGAATTTAAAAAGCACCTCCACGCGTTCCATGGCATTCAGCTCGCTATGCATATAAGCAGCCGAAATGCCCACGCTTTTCAGATATTCGCTAAGCTCTTCGCTGAGTCGTTTGGTAAGCGTAATACAAAGCACACGATCTCCCTGGGCTACGCGCTTTTGGATCTCATCAAGCAGATCATCAATCTGGTTTTCAACAGGACGCACTTCAATTTCGGGCTCCATAAGTCCGGTTGGACGCACAATCTGCTCAACGACCACGCCACCGCTTTTTTCGAGCTCATAATCGCTCGGTGTCGCGCTTACGAAAATTGCCTGATTAACCAAGCTTTCCCATTCTTCAAATGTCAGCGGACGATTATCCATGGCTGAAGGCAGCCGGAATCCATTTTCCACAAGCTCTATCTTCCGCGAGCGGTCGCCACCGTACATAGCCGAAATTTGCGGTACCGTCTGGTGACTCTCATCCACCACGAGTAAAAAGTCATCCGGAAAATAATCGAACAAGCAGTACGGTCGTTCACCCGGTTTACGCTGGCTGAGGTAGCGCGAATAATTCTCAATACCAGAGCAGTAACCGATCTCCTGCATCATCTCGATATCAAAAAGCGTGCGTTGCTCCAGACGCTTGGCCTCAAGATGCTTGCCCTCATCAGTAAGCGTACCAATGCGCCAGTTAAGTTCATCACGGATCTGATCAATTGCCTCTTCAAGACGTCCCTGTGACGTTACGTAATGCGAGGCTGGATAGATCTTGAATTCCTGCACCGTATCAAGCACATTTCCTGTTTCGGGATCGATCAGCTCCATCTTTTCGATCTCATCGCCCCAGAAATGGATTCGTAACCCATCCTCAGCATAAGCCGGATACAGATCCACAACATCACCGCGCACCCGAAACGTACCACGGCTAAATTCGCGATCATTCCGCGTGTAGTGCAGGTCCACCAAATCATAGAGCAATTTGTTTCTGGGGATATCCTTGCCTGTCTCAAGGGTAATAATCAACTTTTTATATTCCGATGGCGAACCAATGCCGTAAATACAGCTCACCGACGATACAATAATTACGTCGCGCCGGCCCGACAGCAGGGAGCTCGTCGCCCGCAAACGGAGGCGCTGAATTTCATCATTAATCGACAAATCCTTTTCAATATACTTGTCCTGCGACGATATATACGCTTCCGGCTGATAGTAGTCGTAATAGGAGATAAAAAACTCCACCCGGTTATCCGGGAAGAAGTCGCTGAGCTCTCGGTAGAGCTGTGCAGCCAATGTTTTATTGTGACTCATTACCAGCGTGGGACGCTCAACCTGGTCGATTACATCGGCTACGGTTCGGGTTTTTCCCGACCCCGTAATACCAAGCAGCGTCTGATATTTATCACCGTTTTCTATTCCCTCCACCAGCTCTTCAATAGCTTGCGGCTGATCGCCGGCCGGTGGCCAGGGAGACTGTAAATCGAAATGGGACATGTATTAACTACTTATCTTTATCTTAGGCCCTCGCAGTTTAACAATGGAAACTCTATTGATTAGTCATTCATCCGCTGTAAAACCCCGAGGTTCTTAGCTGATTTCTACTACATCTTAATAAAACAAATATAACGCTGAATCATTCTGTTAAAATCCCATATTTTTAGGGCAATTGACAGCAAAGCTTTACTTTTAGTTTTGTTTGATGACTCTCTACTGATTTCTCTCTGCAAGCAGGGAGAAAAACTCTTTTATTAGATGAACTATCCTTTTAAAAAGTTCCTACCCAAATTATCAGGGAAGGACAGGAGAGGTCAATCAATCGGCAGAAAGTTAACTGACAGATGGAAACTTAAATACCAAATGACTCCCAAAGAAAAGAAGTTAAATCCCCAGCGCAAGCGCATTGACGAAATTGATACCAAGTTGCTCGAACTTTTGGCTGAGCGACGCCAGATTGTACACGAAGTGATCGATAAGAAAATAGAAAACCAGCTTCCCATTTTTGCTCCCAAGCGGGAAGATCAAAAAACTAAAAAGTTTCGCGAAATGGCTGCCGAGCACGATCTGGATCCCGATTGGGCCGAGGATTTCCTGCGAATGATCATGTCTTCGTCACGCGCCAGCCAGTCGTCCAATGAATTCCCGCGCGCTACCGAAGAACCTAAAAACATCCTCATTGTTGGTGCAAAAGGCGGAATGGGTAGTCTGTACTCGCGCATAATCGAACAGACGGGGCACAACATCTACAAAATCGATAAGCACAACTGGCACGAGCTCGAGGAGATAGCTCCCAAATTAGATCTGGCCATCGTTTCAGTGCCTATCAATATTACAGGGGATGTGATCGAGCGCCTGGCACCCAAGCTGAAATCGGAAACCATCCTTGCCGATTTTACCAGCAATAAAACCGATCCGATCAAAACGATGAAAGAGGCTCATGACGGACCCGTATTGGGATTACACCCGATGCATGGTCCAGATGTCGACAACCTTTCGAAACAGCTGATGGTTGTCTGTACTGCACGGGATGCCGAGGCTTCGCAGTGGATTATTCAGCAAACCAAGCTCTGGGGCATGCGCGTGGTTGAAGCTGATGCCGAAAAGCATGATCACGTGATGCACATGGTTCAGGGACTGCGTCACTTTGTAGCCCTGCTGCACGGCTCGTTTATGAAAACCTACGATCTGAAACCGCAGGATATCCTGGATTATTCGTCACCCATCTACCGAGCCGAGTTGATGATGACGGGACGTATTTTCGCCCAAAGCGCCGAACTATATGCGGATATCGTTTTTGCCAATGAAGAGCGCCGTGAACTGCTGCTCAGCTTTATCGAACACAATGACCGGCTGGCGCAAATGGTTAAAGATGATGACAAGGAAGGATTCATTAAAGAATTCGAGTCCGTGACTGATTTCTTTGGCAAGTTTGCATCCCAGGCGCTGAAAGAAAGCGGTTATTTGATTAACCGGCTTGCGGATCGATTCGCGTGATTGTTTGCGCTTAAAAGATTAACCGCAGAGTTGCACAGAGGATTTCGCAGAACTCTATGAACTAATACAAGATATTGCCTAATTACATCAGATAAAGCTCGCTATCTCATCCAGCGACTTCTTGCTGATATCGGGCACTTTTACATCCCCTTTTGGATAACCGACGACCAACAACAGAAACGGCCGCTCATTGTCAGGGCGGTCCAAAACTTTGTTCAAAAATCCCATGGGGCTTGGAGTATGTGTCAGGGAAACCAGTCCGGCATTATGTATTGCTGTTATCAACATTCCTGTTGCAATTCCCACCGACTCCTTTACATAGTAATGAGTTACTTTTTCACCGTTTTCGTTGAGGCCGTAACGCTCCGAAAATATCGCTATCAAGTAAGGCGCCTCTTCCAAGAACGGCTTTTCAGCATCGGTTCCGAGTGGAGCTAACGCCTCCAGCCACTCATCGGTAGCGCGATTTTCATAGAATTCACGTTCCTCTTTTTCGGCTGCTTCGCGAATTTCTTTCTTCACCTCCGGATCACTCACTACTGAAAAATGCCACGGTTGTTGGTTGGCACCGTTGGGAGCCGTTCCAGCCGTTCGTATGCAATCTTCAATAATCTCCCTCGGCACCGGGCGATCAGAAAATTCACGGACTGTCCGGCGGCGTTTCATATCTTCATAAAATGATTTTGCACGCGCTCTCATCTCATCTACGGGATATTCTTGATAATCGGTATGGGGAACAAATTCTCCTTGGGCCATTTCTTTTGCAACTATTTAATTCTAATTAATAAGTAACTGTTGGTGTATGGTTCCATTATGATACGAAATTACACATTTCCTTTTTCTGTGGGATTATTTTTCACAAATCTGTCTGTGTAATTATTACAACGTACCGAGACTTCTCACCGTCGAACAAATAATTAATACTACATTAGCCATGAATTCCTTATGACAATGAAGGAATAAACCTTTCTGTTTTTATGTAAAAATAAGTCTGGCACGCTAGTTGTTAGGTTAATGATAAAACATACATTGGCGGTATTCCTGCAAAGAGAGCAGGGATATATTTATAACATTCATCGGGAATAATATGGAAAATCGGGAGAGACTAGAACCAATATCATTCGTCACAATTGGTAAAATCAAGATATCTTTTGTCTTGATAGCTGCTTTATTTTTTTCATCCAGCAGCAGTTTCGCCCAACCTGGTTCTGATACTTTTACCTATACCGTTAAAAAAGGGGATTTTCTTTCTGCCATAGCCATGAAGTTAGGTAGCGCGAGTTTTTGGCAGCCGATATTTTCTGCCAATAATGATAAAATTGATAATCCGGATATCATTTTTCCCGGGCAGAAACTTTTAATCCCTCCCTCTGTAGTACATTCGGATAAGTTTACAGGCATCGTTCCCGGAAAAGAACTAGCAACCAAACCTGATAACAAAGAGAAAGCATTAGCATCGGACTCTTCTGACGTTTCACTCGACACGTTCCGAGAAGCATTTTCTGCCTTAACAGGAGTCAAGGAAGAAGAAGCTTCTAAACCATCCCCCAAATCAATTGATCCGGGCCTGGAATTTGGCGGATTGGTTATTGATGAGACACGCAGCAAAATTGGCCAGGATTTTTTCAACGTTTTCTATCAAAATTGGGAGGCGCCATCCGGACTATCCAATTTTATACTCACTATTACGGAACAACCAGCCCCGGGAATGGGAACTATTGTGGCTGTAAAGCTTGATAACCAGCTGATATTTCAATCCAGACTGCAACCTCGTCGACCTGTTATTGAGCAGCAAGCCCACCGGGCGATTGTTACAAGCCATCACTATCTGTATCAAAAAATTCAATTATCTGATGAATTAAACGGTTACTGACATGATTAAAGAGACACATTTTATAGCAAGCATTGCGTTCACACTTGCATTGTTCCTGTGCTCATTTCAATCGGGGATGGGGCAAGAGTTAGTTTATAAACCTAAAAATCCCGCTTTTGGCGGCAATTCGTTGAACTATCAATGGCTGATGAGCTCCGCCAATGCTCAAAATCTCTACAATAGCAGTGCAAGGAGTGGTTACCAGCGAGATCCGCTAGATGATTTCGAGCAGTCACTGCAGCGACAGGTTTTATCTGAGCTTTCGCGTAATCTCATTCGTGATAAGTTCGGTGAAAACATGGATTTGACTAAAGATAATCATTTCGAGTTCGGTGAATTTACAATTGATGTAATGCCGGGTATCGACGGGGTTGAAGTGCGCATATTTAATGTCCTCACAGGAGACGAAACCAGTATTACGATTCCAAATTTCAATGAATAATATCATAATCCAAATATCGTGTATCGCCTTCTTGGTTTGGTCAGCAGGGTGCTCGGCTGTACAGCCATTACAAACAGAACGCGTACAACCCGGCATTGAAAGCAAGTCGAGCAGTTCATTGAAAAAGCTGCCTCCTCCCGACAACAAAGTTGTTGCTGCTGTTTATCGTTTCAGCGACCAGACAGGGCAATACAAATCTGCAGAGCAAGGGGCAAGTTGGTCTACAGCTGTAACACAGGGAGCCACATCAATTCTGATAAAGTCAATGACAAATTCCGGGTGGTTTATCCCGATTGAGCGCGAAAATATTTCCAATCTGATGAATGAGCGTAAAATTATTAATTCAACCCGCGCTCAAAATGGTGACAACAATGGATTGCCTCCGCTTCTTTTTGCTGGTGTATTGTTAGAAGGAGGCATAATCGGTTATGACACAAATGTGATAACAGCAGGTGCAGGTGTACGTTATCTCGGAATGGGAGGTTCTGGACAGTTTCGAAAAAATCAGGTTACTATCTATTTACGAGCTGTTTCAACTCAAACGGGACGTATTCTTAATACGGTTCATACCACAAAATCAATTATTTCTCAACAACTGGATGGTGGGGTGTTCCGCTTTGTAGATGAAAACAAACTGCTCGAAGCCGAAGCTGGCTACAGCTTTAACGAGCCACCAGTGCTGGCAGTAACCGAAGCTATAGATGAAGCCTTAAAGACATTGGTTATCGAAGGTGTAAATGAAGGGATATGGGCACCGCACGATCGGGAGCTATTCAACAGTTACACCGAAGAATTTTATCAGAACAGCCTTGAAAGAGCAAATACTGAAATCGATTTCTGGGGACTAACGAAAAATTATAACCTGCGATCAGGGCTTAATGCCTCAGCTAATTTTATTTATGGAACCCACATCGGCAATTATCCAAATACGGAATACTGGGGTGGCGGATCTTTACAGCTGGAGTATTTTTTAAGCTCTTCAGTTTCCATTGTCGGCAATGGGCAGCGTTCAACAATCAGTACGGCTGATGTTTTTTCGGAGGAATATTACGGATTCGATCTGCAAATCAGAAAATATATTACACCACACTACCCGCTTTCACCCTACCTGAGCGTTGGTGGCGGAGGTATTATCTATGAAAAAAGTCCCACGTTAAGAAATAATGACGGATGGTTCGAAAATGGACCTTATCCCACTGCCAATGCACAGGCAGGTCTGGACTATAAGATTTCTGACACTTTCGGTTTCCGCATAGGGTTTGACTATCGATACCTATTGGATGAAAAGGGGCTCGACGGAATTAAACAGGGAAATATTTTTGATCAACAATGGAATATTGTAACCGGACTTACATACAGTCCAAAATTTTTGAGATAGAAATTATGCAACAAAGGACATGGAGTAAAAACGAAGGGCAACGCCGGACGCTTACTGCAGGGGATAATCCCGAAACAGTAAGTGAGCATACCCAGCGCCGCCCCGTAAATCCTTACCACTTATATAATATAGTAAAATGGTAGGGCCTTTACAGCTTCGTTCTTTGCTCCTGACTTCAAAGGCCTTTGGCCGGAGAGAAACGAGGATCAACCTCAACTATAAATCAAAAATGAAACAGGAGTAATACTATGAAAAAGCTAATAACATTAATCGTAATGATCTGCGTTACGGCGGGCATTTCTTTTGCCCAAAATAACGAAGCCACGCTTGATCAAGATGGAGACGGTAATTCCTCTACTATCCAACAAGCACTGGCAAACAATTCAGAAGCCGACGTTAAACAAGAAGGCGATTATAACTCTTCTACCATTACGCAAGTAGGCATGGATAATGATGCCAGCTTATACAATGTAGGAGACGATAATTCAGTCTACCAAAAGCAAGTCGGAAGTGATAACAACCAGCGCATTGAGCTCTGGGGCGATGACAACCAGTACAGTGCCGAGCAATGGGGAAGTGATAACTTTGTTTACCTCAACGCTCGTGGTACCGGACCTGGTTTATTTGGCCGTGCCAGCAATGGTGGTGATAATAATCACAATTCTGCTGACATCAAGCAATCAGGTGATCACAACATGTTCACAGGTGGAATTACCGGCAGTCACAACACGGTATCCACAAAACAAGACGGCGACTATAACCAAATCGGAGGATCATTATTCTCTGTTCCGGGCGGTGTCCTATCTACTAACGGGACAGGAGTTGGAGGCTTCATTTCCAGCCTTATCTTTGGTGATGCCTGGAGCGCAAACGGTGTAAATATTTACGGTGATTACAATGAAGTGGATATTACGCAGACTGGTAGCTACAACACCAATATGGCATTTGCAGAAGGTGACGACAACAAAATCGTCCAGCGTATGACGAATGGCAACAGCAATACAGCTGTGCAAGGTATCTTAGGTTCCGACAACAAATCTGTTCTGGAACTCTGGGGCGATCACAATACGATGGTAACCGCTCAAATGGGCGATAATAACGACATCTTCATGAATGTTCGTGGAACCGGATCTGGATTCACTAATGGTGGTGGCAATGATGATAACTTGTTCGTTGGAGTTCAAGTAGGCCACAACAACATGATTTCCGCCGGCATCGACGGATCTCATAACCAATTGCTGGTCGGACAAATTGGATCTGGCAACGCGGTTGGTTCTGGACTCTATGCTGTTGACGGAGCTCGAATTGAAGGCAGCTACAACACGCTGGACATCCTTCAGCTGGGTAACGACAATCTCGTTAATGCCGGCATTGTTGGGGACGGTAACACATCTACTATCCTGCAATAAAAACAATTATTTGAGGAGCATCCCTTCAGTGTGGATGCTTCTCAAAATCAAAATTCTAGCATTATGAAAAAACTAATCACAGTGCTCCTTACGCTTCTCATTACTACGGGAGTTGTTTTTGCCCAAAGTAATGAAGTGACATTAGATCAGGATGGAGATAATAATGTTTCTACCATTACCCAGGTATTATCCTGGAATTCTGATGCTGATGTCAAGCAAGAGGGAGACAACAATACTTCAACAGTTGAACAGGCTGGATTAAAACAAAGCGCCAGCTTGTACAATGTTGGAGATGGAAATACGGTTACCCAAATGCAGTACGGGGCTAAAAACAGCCAACGTATTGAACTTTGGGGTGATAACAACCACTATAGCGCCGACCAAATCGGCTATAGCAACTTCGTATATCTGAATGCCCGCGGTACCGGACCGGGATTGTGGGGCCGTCCTTCTAATGGCGGTGACAATAATTCCAACATTGCTGATATAGAGCAAACCGGAGTTAACAACCTGTTTACCGGCTCTGTTGCGGGAAGCTATAACATGATATCTACTGAACAAGATGGCCATGGCAACCAAATAGGTGGCAGTTATTCCACCGGTATGCCATCGGCAGCTCCACACGGTGCTCCCGTAGGTACATGGGGATTTCTCTCCAATGTCTATAACGGTAGTGCCTGGAGTGGAAACGGCGTAAACATCTACGGAGATGGCAACGAAGTTGATCTGGAACAGTCGGGTAACGCCAATACTAACTTTGCTTTCATAGAAGGTGATGACAGTAAAATCGTTCAGCGCATGACTGACGGATCACGCAACATTGGCATCCAGGTGCAAGAAGGAACAGGCAATAAATCGGTAATGGAACTGTGGGGCGATGACAACCTGATGCTTACCGCTCAAAATGGTTCCGGTAATGATCTGTTCCTGAACGCACGAGGTACCGGCTCTGGGTTCACTAATGGTGGTGGCAATGATTCAAACGTGTTTGTGGGCCTGCAGGCGAAAGACGATAACCTGATTTCCGCCGGCATTGATGGGTCTTACAATGAAGTAGGACTCGTTCAGTATGGTTCTGATAATACTATTGGATCCGGATTATATGCTGTTGATGGAGCTCGTGTTGAAGGCAATTACAACACACTGAAAATCGGTCAGTTCAGTGACAGTAACAGTGCATTCGCATCCATTACAGGAAACAGTAATGAATCGACTATTATACAATAATATACTTTTGGAGGTGTCCCTTGAATGGGATGCCTTCTTTTAACCAATGAAAACTACAACCAATAATTGAGAGGGAACAGGTTATGAAGATAATAACATCACTGCTCATTATAAGCGCGATATCCATTTCAACAGCGCTAGGGCAAATCAGCGAAAAAGAAGTGTACCCAAAACAAGCATCGATAAATCATAATGAGGCGGTTAAGAATTTTAGCAAAGGGTTTGTCTCTAACTATTGGGGAGGCACATTTCTTGACAGTGATTATGAGCTGGCAGGTTTCAACAAAACGGCCACTATAAATGTAATGGGATCAGACAATGTAAGCATTCTTTCGCAGTACGGATATGGCCTTACGGGAATAATGAATATTCAGGGGAATTACAATAAAACCAGCCTTACCCAAACCGGTACAGATCTAATGTCAATTCTGAATATCGAAGGATCACATAACGAATTTAATATGGATCAGTACGGCAGCGGGCTATCTAATTTTGTAAATGTTTCGGGTTTAGGATTACAGTTCGATGCCCGACATACCAACTACGGATTTGAGATGACTCAACAAGGCGTAAATTCCATTCCGCTGTCGATTCAACAGACCGGCCGAACAGTACCTATTACTATCAAAAACAACTGAATTCAGGAATGAACCTTATGAAAAATTCAACAATAATATCATCTATCCTGCTTACAGGATATCTTGTATTGATAGGTTGTACAACCGATGTTGTCGATCCTGAATTTTATGGAGGGATAAACGGCACGGTTATCAACAGCGAAAACAATGAGACAATCCCTGGGGCCAGTATTGAAACCAATCCTCCCACCGAAGTACTGCTTACTGACGAAGAAGGGAACTTTACAATTGACGATATTCCTACAGGAAGCTATCAGATCAAAGTTAGAAAATCAGAATTCAAATCAACCTCGGTAACCCTCAAAGTAAATGAAGATCGTATCTCTTCGGCTACAATAACGCTCGAACCCGAGAATGAACAAACGGTGAGTAAAGATATTTTGGAGGCAGAAGTCACATCCTGGATTCAGCGGGGATCTTCAGATAGTTCTTTTGTAGATGTTGAGTTCAGAATGAATAACACAAGCTCATCGAATTCAATTGCCGAGATTGAGATCTACTTTGATATCCATACCGATGGAGAAATCTACTATTATGAAGTAAGAGATGAGCAGCTTGACCCGGGAGAACAAAATTTTGGTGCTTTTGAAAAATTTGTTCGTCACCATGTCGTTGATTCCGTGATAGTTTCGGGCCTATGGCTAAAAGAAAAAAGTGATACTGACGGTGATGATAATCATTAGAAATGATTCTAACTGCTTCACATCCAACCTGAAGGAATGCTCATTTCGACAGTACATATAATAGATACGATAACTTAAAAATATTAAGACGCTAACCATCCTTTATTTGCATTGAAAAAGGTCGCTATTAGCACAAATAACAAGTATCTAATAGCCACTATGCAAAAAACAACCTCCGCCAGAAGAATAAGACTCTGATAATCTTTGTTACAACAAGTAAATTACATCAACAGGTTCTAAAAATAATTTTCAATAACGAATTTAATTTTTCATAATTAGAATTCTTCAGATGCAACTAACATAAATCTCCCAATATTCTTCGATTATCTATTATTTTAGTCAAGTTTCTTATTCATCATTCTAAGATTTATTTATGCCCTCACTCTCACATGAATTCAAGGTTTTGCGTATATCACCTATAATTGGTATTGCAACGGTCCTTATTACATTACTAACTGCCGGCCCTCTCTTTGCTCAACAAAACAGTTCTACTCTTCGTGTGATTGTTACATCTGCCGATGACGGAGGACCAATTATAAATTCGAATATTTTGCTCACCGGTCCTGAGGGTGACACCCTCCATGCCGGCGCATCTGACAGAGATGGTCTCAAAGAATTCTCAAATATTGCTGCCCAAACTTATCAGCTTCATATAAGCTATATTGGGTATCAACAATATCGGGAAACCATTACTCTGGAAGCTGGCGAAACACATATCCACGAGGCCTCCCTGCAGACAGAAACAGTAGAAATTGATGAATTGACCGTTGGCGTCAGAAGTGGAGCCGTCCGCCGCGAGGCCGGTCGCCAGACGATCACTGCGAGAGATATCAACCTTGTTCCCGCTCCGGGCGGGGGCGGTGACCTAAGCAGCTATCTGCAAACCCAGCCCGGGGTAGTGACTTCAGGGGATAAAGGAGGAGAGTTTTATATTCGGGGCGGTACTCCCTCACAAAATATTGTTCTGCTTGATAATATGCCTATTGTTAAACCTTTTCATATTTCCAACCTCTACTCGGCCTTTCCCCAGGAAGTTATAAATAATGTTGATTTTTATGCCGGGGGGTTTGGAGCCGAATATGCAGGAGCTGCCTCCTCCATCCTGGATGTTAATCTAAAACAAGGAAACTTGAAAAAGTTTGAAAGCAGCGCATCTGCGAGTCCTTATCTTACTTCGATTCAGGCAGAGGGGCCTATTGTAGAAGACAGAAGCTCAATCCTATTCGTCGGTCGTCGCTCCGCCATTGACCAAACCGCTCCCACGCTAACGGGGGAACAGGTGCCGCTGTTATTTGGTGATGCCATAGCCCGATATTCGATGAACTGGTCCGGACTAAGCTGTAACATAACCGGACTTTATACCCATGACGAGGGCCAAATAAATCCCGACCGGGACGTGCGACTCCAATGGAGCAACAAGGCCGTGGGGCTCCGTTGCCTGGGCTATGGGGAACAGCTCGACAATACAATTGATATCACTATGGGATATTCAGGGTTTACCAGCTCGGAGCGCGGAATCGATGACTTAGGTCGTAACTCCGATCTCAACAAAGGATTTCTGCAGCTAGACAACGGAGGGAATGCCTGGGGCATGGACTTTGAATATGGATTCAGATGGAATCTGAATTTTTATAGTGCTACGCTGTATGAACCGTTCCCGGAGCTGCGAGATGAGGAGGTACGATATCCCGGACTGGATGCATCACTGGATGAGTTTGAATCAGTCTTAAGCGGATATATCTCCATGGCTTGGGAACCATCTGATGATCTGACCATCACCCCCGGTTTAACCTCTCAAAACCGGCACGCTGATATGGCCGTAACCCTGGAGCCACGGCTGCGCGCCAGCTGGCACCCCGGCGGCAGCGAACGACATGAAGTGACCTTGTCCGGCGGCAGATATATCCAAATGATGGAAGGCATAACTGACGAGCGTGATGCCGGAACTGTGTTTTACGTTTATAAACCAGTCGATCTGGACGAACCCATGCCGGAAGCATGGCACGGCATTCTAGGCTATAACCGCCAATTTGGAGAGTCCATTGAAGCGAGCATCGAAGGGTACGGTAAGAAGTTGTCGAACTTTCTGGTCTCCAAATGGACCCAGGAACCCGGGAATACTATTCGCACGACAACAGCAGATGGAGTCATTTATGGAGCAGATCTGCAACTTGAATTTAACCAATACCCCTTTTACATGTCCGTCGGATACGGGTGGTCGAAAATAACGTATGAAGTACCTACCAGTGAAGTAGCTGCTTGGCGCGAAGAAACTATCTTCCGGTATAATCCGTCTCATGATCTGCGTCATCAGTTCAATGCAGTTGCCAGCTACAATGTTGCAGGCTTCACGGCCAACGCTAACTGGCGGTTCAATAGCGGTAATCCTTTTACCCGCCTTTTTGCTCTTGATTTTGCTTTAGAAAACCTTCCGGATCAAGATGTAATAAAAGACAGAGGAACTGCTAAATCGCTATACTCTGAGCCTTTTGACGGAAGGCTTCCAAGTTTTCATCGGCTTGATATATCCCTAAGCCGTACGTTCGATTTTTCATCCAGTATATCCCTGAAGACCGAAGTCGGAGCTATCAACGCTTACGATGTGAGAAATGTATTTTATTTTGACATCAATACATTTGATCAAGTCGATCAAACACCCCTGCTACCGTATGCTTCGATTAGTGCAAAGATTAACAAATAAATATGGATCAATTTTAATGTTGAATACTTGCTATGAAAATTGAGTTACATAATAATTTCCTGTTTCTAGCTTTAACATTGATCCTCTTAGCAGGATGTGAAGATCGAAATATTAGTCCATTTGAGGAAAATTCTTCGACATATTCAATCTATGGAGCCCTGGAACTTGACACAATACCCAACTACATCAGGGTTAAAGATGTCACGATTCCGTTCTTGTCAGACTCGGCAAAAAATATAGACGCAAAGGTCACATTCGAAGATTTACAGGAAGGCACGAGCACCGTCTTAAGAGATACTGTTGTTAACTTTTCGGGCAACTATACCCATAACTTTATTGTCGAACAACAATTGAAACCAGATAATACCTATAAACTCACTGTCGAAGGACCAGATGGCGAAACCGCAACAAGCACTGCTACTACTCCCTCTGTAACCGAAGTAGAATTATCTATAGGCGATCAAGAGTTACCAGAGGATTTTGAAGTACCATGCAGACAAGAAATGACATTTACTTACAAAAATGTACCTGAACCAGAAAGCATTCGAATGGATATCGGGTTCAAGTACGCGGGCAAATACCAATGGGCTGAAGTAGGATTTGTTGATCAACTAAGACATGCTGATGATTCAGATGAAATGTTTTTAACTTTAAGTCCACACCAGCTCTTGATTGAAGTCTTTCCACCTCCGGGCTCCATTGAGGGACGGGATCCTCGTTATCTCAATCCGTCTGTTTCATGTCGACAATTGGATTCTAAAGAGGTAAGGGTACAGTATTTTCATTTTGGTCCTGAATGGGAGAGCGTTAACAAAGAGGCAGGACCCACCGATCCTACAAAATCTCCCGATATTGAAAATGGACTTGGTTTTTTAGGAGCTTATCATACCGGAGAATATTCATTTGAGATTCAATAGTTAATCACTGTTGGTTTCCTCCGCTACTTTGCAACCAACAAGTTCGGGATGATCTTGTACTTTTAGTCCGGATTCTACACCACGCAGCAACCACAAAATAAGTATATCTCCAGCAGCGGCGATGGCAAAAAATAGTCCAAAACCAAGCAACCAGCCATTTTGTAAAAGTAGTGCCAACAAATAAGGAATAACTCCCAATATAATTCCCGGCATTGCTACGCTCCAACGGTAGTTACTCACCTCAATAGGCTCGGGACAGTGAACGTAAGGCGTTAAGGTTTTCCACTTAAAACCGAAATGTATCTTGTCCCAGGGAATATCGTCCAGCCACCACCAGCTAACTGCATGGATATATTCGTGTGCAATAGTTCCCACTATAATGCTTACGATCAGGAACGGTATATCAATAAAAAAATGAAAAATATCCACGCCAAAGGTTTCCCATCCATAAATCCATACATAAGGAAAAATAAAAATGGCTACGATAGGAATAACTAGTGCTACAGCATAAGCATTGGCTGCTGCAAAGCTAAAGGTAAATTTACGCGACATATAAACTACTAATTAAATTCGATACAAAGTTAATACCCTATTTCAACCTCGACCCTTTGGCTGTCCGCCATGGATGTACTTCTACCGTCAATCTACCAACTTTAACGGCAGGATCCTGTTCTGCCAAACGCCTAGCTTCTTCTTTGGTCGCCGTATTAAATATCACGATTCCCCGAATATCTCCTCCTTCCGCCATAGGTCCGGTGATGCTGGTTTTTCCATCTTCTGCAAGTTTTATCAAATGTGCCATATGTTTCTTCTGGATCTCCTGCGCCTCTTCTTCACTTTGACTTCGACTGGGACCTGCCTTCAGGAAAACCATAAAATATTTCTGCATTACATATGTGGTGTCACCATCTTGCATTTCAAAAGTTTCAGGTTCTTGAACTTCTACCGAATCCCCGTCCTGCGCGAAAGTGGTTACCGCTAATATCAAAAAGAGGCCAGTCAGTAATATTTTTTTCATAACTGTAAACATGATTTAAGTGACATTGCCATAACTAAAGTACGTAATTTCTGATACTATTTTATCCCCCGTTTGACTTCAAAAATAAAACCCAATCCTCTTGCTCCTGTAACCGTTCACGATATCGTTCTCGGAGAGATATTCCCCGTAACTTTTCTATTAACTGATCAAACAACACTAACTTCCCCTGGAATGCCAAATGATGTATCAACTGCAGGTAGTCATCAAAATATTTTGCTTTCAACGAATCATTAATTAGTTGCTGTGTATAGCTTTCAACAAGCGACCAACGCTCATAATCAATAGCCTTTTTGATACTCCGAACTTTTGTGCGGTGATTGGCTTCCGAAAAAGCTAGAGAATCCGGCAAATTATTATGATAGGTCATCTGCCGATAGATTGACCATTGATGGTCATCCTGGCGGGTCATCAGCGCTGGCTTTAGCAGCGAATCGGGATTCTCCTCAAACAGCATCTCTGCTCTGCTAAGGTGCGGCCGAGCCCGCTCCATAGTATTAGTCATGGCAAACGCATCCGCATAAAGTAGTTGCAAATCTACTGTGCTATCTCGCAGATGAGCTGCCTGCTGTACTTTTTGGGGATTTCCGGCCAATAGATTTCTATAGCTCCATTCGGCTTTTATCGGCGGTACGCTGTCAGATAAAGCCACAACACGGTCCAATACCTCTAAAGCACGTGTGGTATCTCGACTGGCAAGAAAAAACTGATACCGATCTTCTGCAAAACCAAAATCCGAAACTATGTGCGGACATTCCTTTTCAAACAGTGACGGTCTGCTGAAGATGCGGCGTGCTATTTGTCGATCCACGGTATCTGTTTCAACAGTATCCAAAGCTTGATACCACTCTTGGGTTAACGTTTCCCAATCCGTCTCATAAGCTTCGCTTAAATCCCCTGTACGAAATGCGTCCTTTAAATTTGAAATGGGATAGTTTTTCATAAGAAATCGTACAAACGAGCCGCTGGTGGTATAATTCACTCCCGATCGCCCGCCGTAAAATCCCCGGGGCGAAAAGGCATGTTTCAACTCTTCAGCCGTGGGATAGGGTTTTTCCGATACCACGATCTGATCCACCGTTGAAGTCCGTGAAGATCCGCCGTCAATGGCTACGGCTATACCCTCAATCAATCCAACGCTCCAGCTGGCATTGAACAGCTTATTACCAAACTCTTTAGTCAGCACGTGCACCAGCTCGTGTTTCAGGCTGTGATCGATCTGCTGTTTGGCGATATGCAACTGATCTTGCTCCAGCCAGACGGGGACAAAGCTGGTAAACTTTGCTCCCACCAATTCTTTCTTCTGCCACGGGTGCCCGTATAAATAGCTCTCGATTTTTTGGGTCGTATCACGCCCCGATAATTCCAGCTGATCTGCAATCTGATCGAAATAGAATTCGTGCTCCTTTGCCAATAAATCAATTTCGTAATCGCTATACAATTGATGATCGTAATACAGATCAAAATTTTCAGTCGCTTTATGCCCTCCAAGTACATTCTGCAAATGCGAACGAGGTGATATCACCCCAAACTCTGTCATTTGCGTATAGCTCAACAAAATAGCGATAGCCGAAAAACCGACTATCCACTTTGAAAAATTGTCGCTGTTAATAGTCGGAATGTTCCAAAGTAAAATAGCCCATAACACAGTAAGCGCACGAAAAAAAACAGTGGCTTCGTTAACTTGAACTATCTCATCATAAATCGGCCCCGGCCAGCCACCCCACACGTGATTAAAAAAATACACTTGTGGATAGGTCAACAGCTCATATAAGAATATTCCCAGAGCTACAGCTAGTAATACTATAGTAGTAATCAGCCGGCGATACGGTATATCCCATATTCTTAATAACCGCCCTATGGCAAAGCCGAAAAAGACGCTGGGCAGTGGAAAGAGCAACCAAAAAGCCAGACCATCAATACTAAAACAACTTGTCACTATTGCCTTTACGAGCAGTGGTAATCCCACTATAAAAAGAAAACCTGATATTCGCAGTGCAGCAAAGAAATCGCTCTTTTTCTGACGCTTACAAGCACTGATTCCGGCCCAGAAACAGCCCAACAGTGAAACCAGCATGGCTGATTCGATATGGAAATCATCCAGCAGTGGGATAAAAAGCAGTACAACTCCGAAAAGAATTGGAATAGTCAGAAATAAAATTCTGCGCTTGAAATCAAACATGGTGTAAAATAACATCTAAATATTTTTTAAACCAAACCATCCCACATTGTCTGGGTTGCCAAAAGATTATAGCCTCTGCTCTGCCAAGTGTCCCCCCTCTGCTCTGTCAATGCTCATCCAAGCGTCCACGCTTGGATAATATTTTCTTTTCAAGCGTGAATGCTCGGAACGTTGGGGTAGACGCTTAAAACAACTAGAGAGGCTTAGACATGGGTGATGCCGCTGATTACACTTGTGTTGAAGATGCGGATTGTTTTCCAAGCATTATTTCTGAAAAAGTGTCGTCAGTACAAACCAAATATTTTCTTTACGCTCCATCAGGCGGCGCTTAAAATAGGGGAACCACATCGTCCCATAAGGCACATAGATGCGCGCGTTATAGCCGTTAGCTGCAAAATTTTCCATAGTCGTCTGCCGAAGTCCATACAGCATCTGAAACTCAAACCGGGATTTATCAATTCCCTGTTCATCAGTATATCTCTGAGTCCAGTTTATTAACCGATCATCGTGTGTTGCAATCCTCGGATAGGGTGTTTTCTCGAGCAGTACTTTTGCATAACTTTTGAAGGCATCACGGATATCATCCATATTTTGCAGTGCAATATCTTCTGGCTCATTATAAGCACCCTTGCACAAGCGAACGTCAGCTCCCAACTCTGCCAGCTCATCGATATCTTTTTTCGTGCGATGCAAATACGCCTGAATCACAATACCCACGTGTCTGCCAAACTCCTGAAAAGCCTCTTTAAAAAGGTCGATGGTAATCTGGGTGTAGTCTGATCCCTCCATGTCTATCCGCACAAACTGATTGTTACTCCGAGCCGCTTCTAGCAGCTTGAAAAGATTATCTCGGCAGTAGTCATGATCGATGTCGAGCCCCATCATTGTAAGCTTAATCGATATCGTGCTATCTAATCCCGATTCATTAATACCATCCAGCAGATTGATGTAGGCATCAACAGTTTTGTCGGCCGTTGCTCGATCTTTAACATTTTCGCCAAGCAGATCAAGAGTTACTTTAATCTCCTTTTCATTCAGCTGCTTAACTTTAGGTATAGTATCTTCAAAAGATTCACCGGCAACAAAACGTTTTGCAAGAAAAAAGGGTAGCTTCATAAATAAGAGTGTTAGTATCAAGTTTCGAAAGTGCCAGAAAATAATGAATTGACTACTTCTCTACTACTGGCATTAACGTAATTTTAAACCTTAACTGAAACTCTTTAAGTAAACAGTCGTATTGCTCGTTTGACTCTCCAATCAAAAACCCAATTTACTTTAAAGGAGAAAATTATGACTGCTCGAAATTCCTACTTCATGAAAATTGCATTAGCTGTGGTCGGGGCATTTTTGTTCACTTTTATTGTGATGAAATCTGCCATGTCGTTTGCACTTGCACAAGACGAACCATACCAGGTTGAAACTTTTGACGTAAATACCCCCGGTTCTCTGGATGTGGCAACCTCTGGCGGACATATCACCGTCAAAGGATCTTCGACAAATTCGGTCAGAGTTGAAATGTATGTCCGAAAAAATGGACAAAACTTGTTACCCGAAGACATAAATTTAGACGACTGGGATATAGATATTTCCCAATCGGGTAGTTCGGTAAAAGCAATCGCTAAAAGTCCTAATAGAAACAGGAATTTTTGGAGCCGTGATAACAACCTCTCCATATCCTTTGTGGTTTACACGCCGCGCGAAATGAGTTCTGACCTGAGAACCAGTGGTGGTCATATAGAAGCCCATGCGTTATCCGGTAATCAAAAAATTAAAACCAGTGGCGGACATCTGGAACTATCAAATCTTGAAGGAACGATCGAAGCCCGAACTTCCGGTGGGCATATCGATATTGCTGATGTGCTGGGAGATTTAAACGCACGGACGAGTGGTGGACATATAGATGTCCGTAATTCTGAAGGTACTGTAAAAGTAAGAACCAGCGGCGGTCATATTAAATTAGCAGATATTAACGGCACAGTAGAAGCATCCACAAGCGGTGGCGGTATTTCTGCAGATTTAAATGCCATTGAGCAATATGTTGATCTAAAAACCAGCGGTGGAAATGTAAATATCAATATACCCGGCCAATTGGGAGTCGATCTAAATCTCAAGGGAAGTTATGTCAGCACCAATCTGCAAAATTTCTCCGGAAGTGTAGATCGTGATGAAGTACAAGGTAAGCTCAATGGCGGCGGCCCTATGATATCTGCCCGCACATCCGGCGGAACGGTTTCAGTATCTTTTAATAATCGATAATGATTCATCTTATTTATAAGTTGTAAGATAAAGAATGCTCTTTCATCCTGATCTTCCTGGATTTTGAGGCTATATGTATTGGCCAATTTAACTATATTTACTCCAAGAGGATTCAAAAAGTCAAAAGAATTCGCTTTTTAATCGGATTATTTTGTATTCTTACTTATCTGGCAGTTGAATTTTATTTAACCCTGCTTTGTTTAATAGCCACAAAATCCAATTAAAATCAAAAGTATTTAACTATGAAATTTTTAAATATAATAGCTTCTCTGACTCTCATCCTTTTCATGGTAGGATGCGGCGGTGGAGAAAGTGATCAAGAGCAGGCCGATACACCAGATACTCAAGAAACTGAAGCGGCTGAGGGCGAAGTTCGCACTATTGAAATGATCGGTATTGATGAAATGAAGTTTGTAATGGAACAAGAAGCCGAAGGGGTGACACTGGGTGATAGCTACGGTCAGGATAACCTCCAGGAAGTTGATAATATAACGGTAGCACCCGGCGAAGAAATTCGCATAGTTTTGACTACACGTAGCGAGATGCCTGCTTCGGCCATGGCCCACAATTGGGTATTGCTAACTATGGAAGCAGATGCACAAACTTTTGCAAACGCTGCGGCCCGAGCTAAAGATAATGACTATATACCCGCTGATATGTCTGATCAGGTTATAGCTCAAACAGGCTTGGCAGCAGGAGGCGAAACAACAGAGGTTACATTTACAGCTCCCGAAGAGCCGGGAGACTATGAATTCATATGTACCTTTCCGGGTCATTATGCTGGAGGTATGGAAGGCACTTTGACTGTTAAAGGATAACTCTTATTTCTATGATGAAGGGCGACTGAACTCTCGGTCGCCTTTCTATTTCATCGCCCTCTCCTACCTCTGAACTCCCAAGTCCCTCCCGGTCATAATCATAATATGCGCCCATGGGGTACCTGGTTCCATAATCCACGGAGCCCCCTTACTGGCCGGTTTTCTCGACAGACCGGTGGACTCTTCGGTTGCATAGGGGATATAAACGACGTACAGGGGAGTTGCATCAACTACTTGTCCGGTTGTATAATCGAAAGCATCAGCCGAACCTGTTAAAGAGTACAATGCCATAGGTTTTTGAGGCAACTCAATTTCGCCCGCCTCTATCTTCTTTTGTCTGCGGCTGTCAATTTCTTTTCGGGATAGTCCCTCCGCTTTTAACTCCCGTCCGCGCTTCATAAACGGTTCCAAACCTCTGTGATAACAAGCTACATGAAAATTCTTTTGCGCTGGATCATCAGCTATACATATTAGATTATTTTCCCCTTCTCTCAACGTTACCAGATTTTCATTTTCGTCATACCCTTTTACGGTTGCTTGGTCCTGCATATTTTCCGGCGCAGGGCTTACTGCTGCTTTGATCTGATTATGCTCTGACAACTGCTTTGATTGAGCCTCCGCTACTACTGCAGCAATAAATAGGAAACCTAAAAGACTTGCCCCAACTTTCAATAAAATATTCATACCATTTCCACTAGTTAATGCTTATTCGCAGAAAACATACGAATTCTGGAGATGATGTCAATGATATTACTCTAAATGGGGATTCAAAACATACAATCCTCGGTTGATATCGCTGACAACAACAACTCCGCTATCAAAGTATGGATAGTTACTCCAGGCACCTTTAAAACCAGCTTCATTTCTTGTACGAAATGTATCAAAGTGAGCCACCTCTTCTAATGTACCATCGGCAATATTTTCTAAATCCAGGATACGCAAGCCACCAGTATAATTCGCCTGATACACGTAATCGCCTTTTACAAATTGATTGTGATCGGTGGATGCCAACGCAGATTCATATATGCCGATCATTCGGGGATCATCAAGATCCTGAACATCCCAAACAAAAGTACGGGTATTTATACCTTCGAAT
Source organism: Fodinibius sp. GM108 (assembly GCF_058386985.1). Classification (NCBI taxonomy): domain Bacteria; kingdom Pseudomonadati; phylum Balneolota; class Balneolia; order Balneolales; family Balneolaceae; genus Fodinibius; species Fodinibius sp. GM108. The sequence continues at coordinate 270,178 of NZ_JBYEIR010000004.1, read as the reverse complement.
TCATCCAATTCATCATCCTGCAGAAAATAACGATGATCTTCTGTCAGCCATCCCTGATGAATATATCCTACATCATTATATGTAGACTTCGAAATAGTTGATGTATTTTGCTTGTCTGAAACATTGGCGACTACCAGATAGTCTCCACTAGAATTGATGCATATTTCCTCACCCTGATAATCGGCGTCGGGACCATGATAGTTAACACACTGCGTGTCATGAACATAGCCCGTCCGGTTATATCCCACCGAAGAATCGCTGTGAAAACCTACAAATACGGGATCGGCCGGATTCTTTATATCCAACATGTGAAGCCCGCCGCCATATGTATTCGATCCCACTACATATGCATAACCACTTTGCTCATTGATGGCGATATTGTGAGCATTGTCGAAATCTTCGTACAAAACATCTTCGCTAAATATTTCAGGTGGATTTTCTATATCTCGCAGCTGAGTCAAATCAAAGACCTGTAATCCATGATCCTGTCCATCACTGACTACAAAAAGGTGATTCTGATACACTTTGAAATCACGCCAACCGGATTTTGTCTCATGAGCAAGATTTGCCCCACTCTCTTTTCGATTTGATCTGGATGCAGAAGCTGTCTCTTTTAATTTCCCCACTACTGCCGGCTCTGTAGGATCAGAAATATCTACAAAGGCAACACCGTCAACCAAGCCAACCAATGCGTATTCGATTTCTGTTTGTGGATCTGTCCAGCCCCAGATATCATTCAAAGCTCTTCCATCATCCAGTGGCTCTGTCGGCAGCTCCGCTACCGATACATGAGCTACTAGATCGATATTATCGCAAGAATACATATCATCTGACACTCCATCTGTACATTTATAATTCTCAGGAATATCTAAATTATCGTCATCTGACAAGGTTGGATTATCGCCACATCCTAATAATAAGAATAGAATAAGCAGATACAGAAAATGTGGACGAATCTTCATATCACTTATTTGATTAGTGCTAATAACAACGAATATACCTGCTTTCTGTTAACTTTGATCCAAAAAGAACTTAACTGTTGAATAATAACATTAATTCACTATTCAAACTAGCTTATCAAAGAGAACAACAATCCGCTTAATTATTGCATTCGCCGGAAAACCCAGACCATTTTACCAATTATGTTATGGCTTTCACTATTTTTGGATATCTTTAAAGTATCCTGCTCGCCATTATCACAGCTAATGATATATTTATCTCTTTCTTCCCGGATTCTCCTGCATATTATATCATCATTGCAACTAATCAAACATATATCTTCATTGTTGGGTTGTGGATTGTTCGTGTTGAAAAATACTATATCATGCTTTTGCACAGTAGGAGCCATCAAATTTTCAGGAACGGTATATCCTATCAGATAATCCGGAGAAAATTCGCTCAAATGTTCAGAAGCCAGCATCATTTTTCCATCTTCGATACTGCGTTCAAAATCAGGTTCATTATTTTTATCTACGTATACTGCAGAATATATAGGTATTTGTTCGGTTTCAGATACCAATTCATTTTTCATCATGGGGCCCTGACCCTCAAGCAGCCAGTTCTTGTTTAAATCGCTACATTTCTTGATGATCCGTCCCAAGTCTAAGCGGCCCCTGTTTTTCTGCATGCTCAAAGTGCTGGGATTTATATCCAGAAAATCAGCAACTTCTGAATCGGTGGTTAAGTGATACGCCTCTTTGATACGTTCTATTATTTTGCTCACTTTCGATTAATACTTGTATTTCATAAATTCACAATATGTGAATTTCTATAATTTATAAATCAACATATTTAATCCTACGTAAAATGCAAAAAAGAAATCGCAACGAGGCCGAGAAGGAAGTAATCAAAATGATGATTGACGCAGATGTTAATCAAAAAATGGTTGCTGAACACCTGGGCATTACCCCGCAGGCAGTAAATAATCGGTTAAAAAGAGGTAGCGTTGAACCCCTGATTGAGGCTATAAAAGAACTGGACGAAAAGCTTTCTTAAAAACGTTTAGGTTCATTTAAAAATCATCTACAGTTACCGAAAGCTATTAATCATTTCTAGTTCTGGTTATACTTAGACAAGTGATAATAAGTACGGTATCTTCATCTGTACCTTGATCTCCTGAAGTATTTTCTAAAGCAGATCTCTTGGAAATATCGGGAATCGGTCCAATTACTACCCAAACCGGTCAATAAATTGTTAATAAATATCCCCGGCCAATAAGCCGGAGATATGTTCTGCAAACGGGGATTAGTATTTTTCAAACCACTCCAATATATGAGCAACTTTGCTCATTAAGTTACTGGGCCGGCTGGCAATGCCGTGGCTCGTTTTTGGTATTCGTACCATTACCGATTCTACCTTCTGTAGTTGCAGTGCTGTGTAAAACTGTTCCGTCTCTGACATCGGCGTCCGATAGTCTTCTTCGCCGGTAAGTAACATGGTAGGTGTATTCACATTGCCAACGTGCGATATGGGAGATCGCTCCATATAATGCTCAAGGTTCTCCCATGGAAAGCCGGGGAACCAGTATTTATAATAGGTGGAGGCACCGTCGGATGTCAGCGCAAAGCTATACCAGTTGATTACCGGCTTAGCTACCACCGCTGCATTAAAGCGGTCGGTCTTTCCGATAGCCCATGCAGTGAGCACACCACCGCCACTGCCCCCGGTGATATAAAGTCTGTCAGCATCCACATATCCCTTATCAATCACCGCATCTACGCCGGACATTAAATCATCGTGATCTTCGCTGGGATAATTGTGGTGGATATAATTGCCAAATTCTTTCCCGTAGCTCGTACTTCCCCGCGGATTGATATACACCACTACATATCCTTCCGCTGCCATCAACTGTATTTCGGCAGAAAAACGATCGCCATAGTTTGTATGCGGACCTCCATGTATCTCCAGGATAAGCGGGTATTTTTTATCGGGATCAAAATTCGGTGGCTTCACGATCCAGCCCTGGATCTCCTGCCCGTCATATGATGATTCGAACCAAATCTCTTCAACCTTTCCCAGCGTTTTATGTCCGAAAAGATCTTCATTTATTTCGGTGAGTCGTTCTACTTCATTGCCTCTGCTACTTACAGCAATATCAGCCGGTCGTTCTGGCGTAGCATAGGTATAGGCGAAAGTACCATTTGGGGCTACCGTATATGAACCACTCCCGTAAGGACGTCCAATAGTGGTACCCCCTCTATTGTCAGCCAATTTTTCTACCTCACCATTCAAAGATATGTAACCAATCTTTCCATTTCCTTCATCATCATATTCGAAATAAAGTCCATCTCCGTTTTCTGCCCACTGCACATTACCAACGCTGCGATCAAAATCACCGGTCAGTTCTTGCTTTTCGGATCCATCACTATTCATCACGTATACGTTTGTAAGCTGATAACTATCCATATTGTCATCATAGCCGAGATAAGCAATTTTACTGCCGTCAGGTGATAGGGCAGGACTGCTATCGGGGCCTTCTCTGTCGGTGAGCTGCGTCATCGAACCATCATCAACTAAAATTTTATACAGCTCTGTATCGCGCGCATCATATTCCCAGTCTTCCTTTCGGTTAGTGGAAATAATCAGATGCTCACTGTCTGATGTCCACTCGGGCGAACCGTGGTTGTAATCTCCTCTCGTGATCTGACGAGGCGTTCCACCTTCAGCGGGAATCACAAAAACATGACGATACCCATCTTTAACAAAGCCTGAAGATCCATCTCTTCGATATTGTAAATCATCAATGACATTTGCGGGCTCAGACCATTCTGCTCCCTCGGGCTTACCGGGTAGAGACACCATCGGCTTTTCAACTTGGGGGACAAACATGGTAAAGGCAATATACTCCCCGTCAGGTGACCAGGTAATATCGCTCGGAGATTCTGTTAAATTAGTGATTTTAGCACTTTCCCCGGTATCCATCCAGCGCATATGAAGCTCTGTAGATCCACTTTTTGTCGAGCCGTAAAGCAGACGATCTCCGCTGGGCGACCATCGTGGCGAAAAGTTATTGTTATTGCCGGATGTCAGCGGACGGTGACGGCTGCCGTCTGTGTTTATAATCCACAAATTCGAGTGGTTGCGGTCTTTCATGATGTCAGAAAAATTCCGCTGGTAAACAATCTTCGATCCATCCGGAGAAATTTGTGGATCGGAGGCGTACTCGATGTCAAACACATCTTCCAGTGTAAAGATATCTGATTGTGCGTCGGCACGACTTACAAAGGTGAACATACTAAGTAGAAAAAGAAGTATACAAAGGGAGAGACGTCGTAGCATGAGCAATTGGTTTATTAATATTCGGTGCCTTAAAAATAAACAGTTGATTCCAAGACGCTAGTCCAATTTACGTCTTTTTAACACTTTATTCCTCTGAATATACACCTGTTAAACTTTTCAGCGTCGATATTAGGCAATTATGATTAGTTCCCACTTTTGAATACATTTTCCCTTTATGAAGGGAAAAATATCCATCATATTGGCTTTCGGGATGTTCTGCTACCTCTCCTTGTCTCAACCTGACAGGAAAAAAGAATTTTCTACAGGAAGTATCCAAGGGACGGTTATACTTGGGGTTCAGCAATCACCAGTACAGTTAGGGGGTGCCGGAAATCGTTATGGAAGGTCTTCAGAAGGAAGAAAAAGTACTTCCAATTCTCCTGAGGATTCGGTTTTAATTTGGCTCGTCAGCACCGAAGAGGTAGATGCTTCACCATCTGAATCGTCCGCTATTCTGGATCAAAGGAATATAGAATTTAACCCCTCACTTTTGGCTATTCCGCAGAATGCAACTATAAGTATTCAAAATTCTGATCCGGTTTATCACAATGTGTTCAGCCTCTCAAGCACTAAAAAATTTGATGCCGGAAGGCGACCGAAAGGAGATAACATAAAAATTACTTTCGAAAAACCTGGTGTTGTGGATGTGTTTTGCGATATACACTCAAATATGCATGCCGTTATCTATGTTATGCCCTCTGAAGTATTAACATGGAAAAAGGCAAAAAGCGGCAACTCATTCGAATTTTCTGAAATCCCCGAAGGTAGTTATGAACTTAAATTCTATGCACTGGGATACAAGGAGCAATCCATACCGATTGAAGTTAGTACAGGGGAAAACTTAAATATCGGTACCATAACCCTGAACTCCTGAAGTTATGAAGAACAAGTTTTTTAGCTTGCGTTGGAAGTTATTGATTGGGTTTGTGGGGCTGGTGTTAGTCTCTGTGCTCATTCTACTCATAAGCTCCAGCCAGATTGTAGAATCTCGTATCCGTGCTAACATAAACACCAACTTTGTTGAGGCGGGGAGAGTTTTTGAGCGTATCCAGGATATTCGTTTCCGGCAATTGCGGCAAACTGCTATCCTCTTAGCTGACACTCCCAAGTTGAAAGCGGCAATCTCCACCGGTGACACAGCTACTGTCAATCAAACCATCAGAGAAGAACTTCTCTACCTGCTTGACTTTGATCCGGTTATTCCCGACTCGCTTGTCCCGTCTGAGTTTTATACCAATCCCGATTCTGCCGGGTTACTTCTAATCACCGATTCACAAGGAAAACCTTTAGGGCAGATGGCTTCGGAAAGCCTGCCACAATATTCCATAGCCGATAGACCCGGAATGAACAGAGCCTTACTAGGGGAGATGCCCTCCCAATCTTACATATGGAAACAAGAAGAACGCTACTTTAATGTGATTACAATCCCCATATGGGCCGGAGATCGCCTGGAGGGAACACTTTCCTACGGATTCCCGATGCGTCAACAGGAAACAAAGCAGCTTTCCCGCGATATAGGTCTTGAAGTGCTTTATTATGTTGACAATCAACTATTGACCTATTCTTTTGATGGCTTATCTACTTCAAATAAAAAGGTACTTTCAAAGAGTATTCATTCTGCAACTTTTGAAGTACTTGGTAGTGGAGAAGCTACCTCTACCGAAGTTATGTTGAATGATGAAACATGGATGGTTTATATAGCACCAATGTTCGAAACAGAGCATCCCTCGCAGGGTATCAACGGCTATTATGCTGTAGCCAAATCCTTGACTGAGGCGCTGGTACCGCTACAAAACCTGCAGTTATTAATTTTCGGAATCGGCATACTTTCTGTCATTGGTGCAATTTTAATCAGTATCTGGCTTACCCGACGCATCACAAAGCCGATCGATCAGCTGGTTGAGGGGGTCCGGCGCGTTGAAAAAGAAGATTTTAGCAAACAGGTGCCTATAACCAGCAACGATGAAATCGGACAACTAACTCAAGCTTTTAATGATCTTGTACAAGGCCTTCAGGAACGTCTGCATATGCTGAAATTTGTTTCTGAAGCAACCCTTGACGCTATCAAAAGTAACCTCACCCGAATTGAACCGGGCGGAGAAAGACGAAATATAAGCGTACTTTTTTCTGATATTCGAGGGTTTACCTCGTGGAGTGAAAAACGTACTCCCGAGGAGGTTATTGATATTCTTAATAATCTATTAAGCTTACAGGCAGAAATCATACAGGAGTTTGACGGTGACGTAGATAAATTTGTCGGTGACGAATTAGTAGCGGTGTTCCAGGGCGAAGATAAAGAGCAAAAAGCTGTGCACGCAGCTGTTAAAATACAGACTAAACTGTCAGACCTTCTGGATGATAAACACGAAGATATGTCTGTAGGTATCGGCATTAACAGTGGAGAAGTGGTTATGGGAGCCATGGGGAGTAAAAACCGCATGGATTATACCGTACTGGGAAATACTGTGAACCTCGGTGCTCGATTATGTTCGGCTGCGGGACATAGCCAGATATTAATAACGAATTCAGTGTATCTGAATCTTGAGCGGCGGATTCCCACTGACAAACTGGAAAAAATAAAAGTCAAAGGAATTGCAAATCCTGTTCAAATCTATGAAGTAAATTGGGAAGAGGAGTATCACTTCACAAAAAAGGAGACACTATGAACCTTCGGCATAGATCGCTATATCTCTTTTTATTCTTTTTTTTGACTGTCACTCTTCCGGCAAAAGCACAAATACAGCTCGGCGGACTTGCAGATTTTGAGCTCAGGAAAGGTGATTCAGATTCTTCGCCCTATGTCAATCAAACTCCTACTGACAAATGGATGCTTTATACGCCCTATATCCGACTTTTTGCAAATGCCAATATTGCTGATAACTGGTTCATATCATCAGCCCTGCAATCAGATTACTACAACGGTCAAGAATTAGGTCCTCCTTTCTTTTCAGTAATTAATCTTAATTGGATACCAAAAGAAGAGTCTGATTTTACCATTACGGCCGGTCGTTTTGTAACCCCATACGGTATTTATTCCGAACGTATTCTCTCATCTGATAACCCTTTCGTGCATTTTCCCCTATCTCATTCTGCAGGGTTGCCAGTTAGCAAAGAACTCGGCATTCTGGACAACAGTGTTAGTTATGGAGAGGACGTTACCGGCCTCTCCATGGTGTATCAACGTATGTATTCACAGGGGATCAGTATTAGCAATCAGGTTGGGGAGTCGGAGTGGCTGCGCTATAATTTAACAGCTACCCTAAGCCCGGTTTCCAGTTATTTTGAAATTGCACAATACAATACCCCCTCGTTTGTCGGCCGCTTAGTATTTCAACCAAAGATTTGGGGGCAATTCGGACTTTCCTTTAGTACGGGTCCGTTTATGAAACGAAATGCTATAAATTCTGAATCCTATTCGAATGCAGATTCATATCAACAGCTTGCGATTGGCACAGATCTAGAAATTTCATACCACTACTACACGTTTGTTTTGGAATATAACTGGAGCCAATGGAATGCTCCCTATGTTGTTCAGCAATCTCCTGTTGGAGAAACCTTAGAAGCATCTGTAAATCATATTTCTGCGGAGGCTGTTATCAACTTTCCCTTTTTTGTAGGTGGATATTCTGGAATCAGATATGAACAACTAATTTCAGGCGATATCAGCTCGGGCCCTTATGGCAGCGGACAATCCTGGACTTATGGCCGGCAGCGGCTGGAGATGCTCTTGGGGTATAAACTGCACCGAAATATAACCCTGAAAACTTCCTATTTATATTCAGCTGACTCAGGCCCCGGCCTGAATGATGATGTGCTGGCTATACAACTAAGTGTAGCTTACTGACAGCTTTTGTATAGATCTTCCTTTACTCAAGCACAAATCGGAAAGTAATAACACCCCATTGTGATTGCTGAGGAACACCCGAAGGCAGACGCGAGAATTGCCAGCTGCGAAGTGTATTCATCACTTCACGCTCGAGTTCCGGATTCATTTTCTTGAGAGGAATAATTCGTCCAATAGAACCATCCGGCCTCACTTCGAATCGTATCGTAATCGTAGCCTCTTCGTCTGTTGTGTTTTCGGGTAGTGGCTGCACCATCGGATCGCGATCTACATCGCCCTCCCAGTTCAGCTCATATGGAGCAGACTTTTCCTGCTGGTTGCCAGTACCCTGATCGGCATTCAGTTCACCGGTATTCCCCTGCACATCGCCGCTGGTTTCAGCACCTTCTTGCTGTACTTCATCCTCTTCGGTCTTGGGCGGAACAATTACTTCTTGTTGCTCCTCGTTAGCTGTTTCTTCCTGCGGGTCCACTTTATCGGTTTCAGGCGTTTCAACTTCCTCTTCTTCAACCTCTTCCACTTCATCGGGAACATCCACAGGCTTGACCGTTTCTTCAGTCGTAGCCTGTTGCTCTTCCACAGGTTCTGGTGGCTCGGGTTCGGGCTCTTCAGGTTCTGTCTCGGAGGGGTCAGGGCGTGTAGCTACCTCTTCAGCCTGTTCTTCGGCATATTCAGCCGGAGTCCCGGTCTGGAATTCACCGAACTCAACTTCTATAAAAGATGGGCGTACGTTGGCTTCGATAGAAAAGGTATATAACAGAAAAATTACAACCAGCACCAGATGCAGTCCACCCGAAACAGCAAGGGCAAAGCGATCTTCATTTTCTAATTCCGGTGCCTTCATAGGTAATCTTTCTTAACAAAAATTATCTTGATGTCTGTTCAGTTGCCATCATGATATTCAGCTCCAGTGCCTTGGCAATGTTCATAACACGGACGGCATCATCTATCAGAGCGTCCTTATCTGCCCGTAAAACGAGTGTGCCCCGGGGTTTGTTGTTTTTGGCTTCTCGCAGAGCAGACGCCAGTTGTGCCCGGCTGGTAATCTCCCCATCTACATAAAACTCACCGTCTTTTGTCACTGCCACAGTTATATGCTGTGCTTCGGTCTGTGCACCGCTTTCTGCTTTGGGGATATTCACTTTAATGCCAAAATTTGTCACAAATGACGATGTCAGCAAAAAGAAGATAAGCAACAGCAGTACAATGTCCGTCAATGACGACTGCGAAAACATCGTCAACGGCTCTCTACGTTCATCATCTCGTCTAAAGTCCATGGTCTTAACCTACTCTTTGGTGTTCTTTATCTTTCTTGTACGACGGTTTATTGAGCATATCAATAAAGTCGGCAGATGCGTTTTCCAACTCATGGATCATGCGATTAATTTTACCCTGCAGGAAGTTGTAAAATCCATAAGCGATAATACCTACAATCAGTCCTGTAGCGGTGGTTATCAATGCCTCCCAGATACCACCGGCCAACACGCTTGGGTTAACATTTCCCTGCAGTGCCTGAATATCCATAAAAGCCTCAATCATCCCGGTAACTGTACCGGTGAATCCTACCAGTGGAGCGACACCTGCAATCGTGGCCAACCAGTTCATACGTTTTTCAAGATGGAAAATTTCCTTTTTGCCTGCATTCTGTATGGCATCCTCAATGTCACGAATTGGCCGTCCCAGCCGTCGTATTCCAGCTTTAAGAATACGGGCAAGTGGCTTATCGATGCCATCACAATAGGTAAGAGCCCGCTCGCGATCGCCATCTTTGAGCATGCCCTCAACGGTACGCAAAAATCCCTCAATCTCTATACGAGAGTTGTTCAGAGATCGCCACCGCTCCGCAATCACATAAATAGCTACAATTGAAAGTAAAAACAGCGGGATCATCAGCACCCCACCTTCCGCCAAAAGCTCCAGCATCGACATACTTTCCTGTTCGGTTGCCAGACTTAGGGTATCTTCTGCTGCAGTATCGGGCTGTGATTGAATCAAAAAGAAGAGTAACGCTTGCATAATCTTATTACGGTTGAGTTATTGAATTCGTTTGATAAAATGACCTTGATCTTTCTGAAATGATTCTGGTATATCGCTTACGGCTTGCAGAGCATCTTCAACAGTTTCAAACTGTCCCAATCCTACACGAAAATAGGTAGTTCCCTGTACATTAGCCTTACTGATTAATGCGCGATAGCCGGCTTCCTGCAAATTTTCTTTCCTGCTTTCCGCCTCGTCTAATCTTCGCAGTGAGTGTACGACAATAGTATAGCCGCTGCTGATATTTTCGTTTACTTTGCCCTTCAAACCAAACCCCGCTTCTTCTTCGGTTGCTTCAGGTGGGGGATCTTCTTGTGTTCCTACTGACATTTCTTGTTCAGGTTCCGAACTAATATTCGCTTCTGAATTTTGCGACGAACCATCTTGCTCGTCAGCCATTTGTGACTGCTCATTTTGCTGTGCAACAGATGGACCAGCCTGCGAATAACTATCCGCTTCATCACTGCCACCTATCAGTCCTGTATCGTATGCCATCCATCCGCTCAATCCGATAGCTATGACCACTACAGCAGCAATCAACATTTTGCCAACCAGATCGCCTTCTTTTTCGGGATCATCCTCTGCCTCATCCGAACGGCTTTCTTCGGGATCGGATTTCTCCTCTTCAATAGTAACTTCCGGACCTGTCGGCTGGTCTTCCATGCTGTTGACCATCTCCTCCAATACTTTTTTGGACTCATCTTCAGAGGTATCAGATTCCTGCTTATCATCAGGCTCTGCAGGCAATTCTTCTGTTATCTCCTCTTTCTGTTCTTCATCAGAGATGCTTTCCGCAACCGGTTCGTTGATTTCCTCGCTTTCATCTTCGGAGACAGATTCTTTATCAAATGCCCAGGCTTTGTCGTTAATTCCTTCTATATTTTCATCGATAACAGGCACTTCATCGCCTTCCGGCTCTTTAAAGGCACCGATCAGCTCTATAGGCTTCATGCCTGCATATTTGTTATTAATCTCTGTCTCAAGCGTATCGTTAGGCTCAAATTGAAGATTATCACCCTGCATACTAAAGGTACCGAACCCTTCAATCTCAAACGTTTTATTCTTTTCAGCTGCCTGTTGGATTCGTTTAACCAACTGGGTAAGCTGATCTTCTACTTTATCGCGTTCGAGATCTGTTTTTTCTTCAAGAAGTGATATCAGCTGTTCTTTGTCGATAATCATAACCCCACTAGTTTTCCGGAACAAATGTGATGGTATCTTTGGGAGGCATCATCACAACGCGACCATTGTCGTACTGTTTTTGAAACTGTTTCTTATGTTCAAATTTAAAATGCCCGACCCCTTCAAGCTCTACTTTATTTTTTTGTGCAACCTCTTCTCTGACAACTTCAGAAAAAGCTTTTAAAAAATCTTTATTCATCACCTTTATAGTTTTACTGTTATTCCCCCATATGCCTGAAATGGACGTTCATTGTATCCTTGCCAGACTTCATAATCCTGATCTAATAAATTCACCAGTTTAACATACGCTCCAAAACGATCAGTGATCTCAACATCTGCCTGACCACCTATGAGGAAAAATCCGTCCAGCTTTTCATTTGATTGATACGTCCTTCGTGAACCTACATAATCAGCCCAAGCTTCGAAAGTAATCTGATCGATCGGGCTCACAGAAATACCTGAGTTAACCCCGATTTTTTCTTCAAAAGGAATCCGTCTATCCTCATTCTGTATCTGCGGTGATTGCAGATATACTTTGCCGTTGACTGTAAAACGATCGGGAATAATCTGGTGAACTACACTTGCATATGCCCGGGCGTTATAGGTATCTACATAATTGGTTTCATAAAATAGTTGCTGTGTACCGGAAAATCTCAGTTCTCTGGCAAATATCGGTTGATCAGACGTATTTTCGTACTGAACTCCCATATTTAATCTGCCATGATTTGCATATTCGAGGCTTGCTTCTCCCTGCCCTTTGATGCGATAGGAGTGTCGAAGTTCGTTATCAACATTTAAAAACCGATTGTTGGTATGCAGTTGCTCGACTGTTTTCACATACGGTTCGGCACTCCCCTTTACAGTCAGCGTTAGAATATCGAGCAGGGGATGCTCAATGGTAACTGAAGGTCCAAGGTAGATTTTACTTTCAAAATTGTCTGTTCCGTAATAGACACTGGCATCGGCTTTTACTTTTGTGCTATAATTGAAAAGTCGCTCATACTCAACGCCACCTTGTGCTGTCAACCACTCGTCTGAATACTGGGGATTTGTATAGTTTCCGCCTTTAGCCCCGGCCTTTATCGCAAACGTTTCATTAACATTACCGCCAGCCCATCGTTTGGCAACAGATCCACCGTACACACGTTCCTCACTGGTTCCTGACAAAACATCTGCCGAATTAAGGCTTGCATCATAATACCTAATGTTGGCATCTACTTTCCAGCCGGTAATGGTATTTTTGAATCGCTGAAAGTCTGCACCCAGATTAAACCTGCTATATTCTTTGCCGGCACTATTGGGAATATTGGTCTGCGGAAGATTAAACATATCGTTAAAACTGCTTTCAAACCCACCGTCGAAAGCAAGTTGCGACTGCTCATTCAGCTTTGTTGCGAACTCGGCATTTGCATCAAAAAAGCGAAAACTGCTTTCCTGATTGTCAAGATGCCCGTCAGAAGAGGAGTAATCCAGATCTCCACCGATGTAGCTTGTCGAACTCAATCGTTTTACCCCCCAGAATTGTGCTTCGGGACTGATGTAACTTCCGAATCCAAGACGGCTAAAAGCATTGATATCGGAAGAATAAGGTAAAGGAGTATAGGGAGGAGGATCGGGACGCGTGAGTTCGCTAACAGGTAGGTCGGCAATAACCTGATCATCAGTCTCCATAAATGGAGTTCTGTCCGGATCAATTTGATACACCCGCGGATTTGGATCGAAACCGAGAATTGGTTGCCGTCTCAATCCGGGAAATCGTGCCTGGAATTGGCTGCGAATCTCAATATCCTGAGGATCGATTTCGGGCAGCATTGAATTTTCAGTTTCTTGCTGATCCTGGGCCATAGAGGGGCTAAACATTACAGCAAGAATAAATAGAGAAAAGATTAAGTATAGAAAACGATTCATACGAATTTTGATGATCCTGGTGCTAGAGAAATCAGGTGTTAAAGGTACTAATTTTTTAGCAACGAATAATGCTAAAATATACTACATATATACCCAATTTATGTACATCTGTTTCGAATAACGGAAAAGAAACCTTTGAATTGTTATAAGCTGTGGATTTTTGCAGCTGTTTCTTATTGTAAACCGAAATGGGTAACCCATGCGTTAACGCTCGGGCTACCAGCCATTAATGCTTGCAACAAGACCCTGATCCGTTGTGCAATCAACAAATTATAATACCGGCTTACCGGCTTTCGTTGATCTCAACTTATCAATAAAAAGAAATATAGGTGTAATAGAAGATACGAAAACCACCATGCTGGCATGTGTTATCGTGGCGTAAGCAATACCTGTGACCGCCGGGACAGCATATAAAACCAACAGCGATTGTTTTACGAAATAATGATATGTCCCTACACCACCCGGAGACGGTATGGCAATACCGATGGCTGAGATCACTGTAATTACCAATGCATCCAGCATAGTTAAATCAAACGCTTCTTGCATATCGAACATCCAAAACGGAATGTATGTCATTAATGTATAGCAAAGCCAAATGAGTACCGTATATCCGATGAAAAGCCACCACCGCTCTACCTTTCTCGCTGAAAGTATACCATCCTTAAACATAATAAGAGCCTCTTTGGCACGGTCGATCCACTCCTGGAGCACCTCAAATTTTGTTCCCAGGTACAACAACAGTTTGAGAGCCAGATATCCGACAAATACTATCAGCAACACAAACAGTGCTGCCCATGCATATGTTAACAGATTTGGCTGACTTGTTAACAACTCAATGGTTTCATCTCCAAAGATTCTGCGCAATAAATTTAAATCAGCAATCACATAAACTGATACTACCAACATCAGGAAAGCCATCACAGCTACATCAATAATACGTTCGAGCACAATGGTGCCCATTAATTTCGAGGTGCTTAAATCTTCTTTTTTTGCTACGTAAAACGGACGCGACACCTCACCAAACCGGGGGCCTACCAGGTTCATGACATATCCAACCAACACTCCCGAAAACAGGGTCAGCCTGTCCAGTTCCTTTTTGTCATGTTCAATAAGCAAACGCCATCGCTCCGCCCGAAAAATGTGACTGAACAATGCGGAAATGGCAAAGGGAATTATCCACCCAAACTGAATACGTTTTGAATACTCGAAAACCTCTTGCAGGCGTACATTACGAAAAGCCAACCAAAGAAATACTCCGCCTAACGACAGTGCGAGTCCAATTTTTAAAAATCGTTTAAACATTATTTGTTTTGTATAGCATTGAGCTAGTTGCGCATATCAACAATTTCTGCACTGTCGGGGTAGTCGAGTTGGAACATACCTTCCCCCGAATCTATAAATTTACCCTGTTGAAAGGTCGTTGTAATTTCATTATCCACCGGATCTACCGCCCGAATTTTTTGTGGCACCAGTGCGTTAGAAAGATAAATTTCCACTTCTTTATAGATGGCAAATGAATCATCAGAAGTAAGCCGGATATAGATTTGATCACTCCGCTGCTCTTCGGTTGCAACTGTAAACGTAGAATCTACTCCGTTTAAAATTCTGGATGGAGCAAAGTCATCTTCTTCGGGTTCATATTTACTGATTATTACCCGATTTCTACTTTCATCGTACACTTTTGATGTTTCACCATCGACTACCACCATCTGGTCATCAGCTTCTACTTTATATCGCCGTTCCGCGACCCAAATCTTTCCACTGCTGGCAACCGTATCTTCGGTATAGGAATCTATAGACTGATGATGGAAATCAGCATAAAAGATATCCCCTTGCTCAAATTTCTGTTTTAGCGAATTGAATGGGTTTTCCTGGGCATAAGAAGAGATTGTAAATCCAAAACAAAATATTGCCAGAAATAAAAAACGCACCACTTTATCGTTCAAATTCTTCCAGTTCATCTAACACTTCTTCTAGTTCTTCTTCATCCTCCACAAGCACATCGCGCGCCGTACTTCCTTGATAAGGACCGACAATGCCTGCATTATAAAGCTGATCAATAATTCTTCCGGCGCGATTGTATCCGATTTTAAGTTTACGCTGCAGCAGCGATACCGATCCCTGTTGATGCAGGACAATAACTTTAGCTGCAGATTCAAAGAGCTCGTCTATATCATCCAGCGGATCCGGGATGTCGCCGCCCGATGAAGACTCATCTTCTAAAACAGGTAATTCGTACTTATTATTATATCCTCTTTGATTTCCGATGAAATCAGTAATTTTTTCAACCTCTTCAGTTGATACAAAAGCGTTCTGGATTCGCGTCATACCACCGCCGTTGGTAAACAGCATATCACCATTTCCGATAAGCTGATCGGCACCGCCCGTATCAAGAATTGTTCGCGAATCTACTTTTGAAGCTACCTGGTAGGCGATACGTGCGGGGAAATTAGCCTTAATCGTTCCGGTAACAACATTTACCGAAGGACGCTGGGTTGCTACCACCAGATGAATGCCCACAGCCCGTGCCAGCTGAGCAAGCCGGGCAATCGGCTCTTCAATCTGCTTACCGGCGGTCATCATAAGATCGGCCAGCTCGTCGATAATGACAACAATATACGGCAGGTGGCGATGTCCTTCCTCTTCATCAAGTTCACCACTGTCAAATTTCTCATTATACGCCCGGATATCGCGAACCATCCCTTCTTTGAGCAGATCATAGCGCTCGTCCATCTCTTTGGTAAGGCTTTCCAGCGTCTCTTGTGCGCGACTGGTATCGGTCACAATCGGCTCTTCTGCGCCTGGCATCGTTGCCAGAAATTGCTGTTCAATTTTCTGAAATAGCGAAAGCTCAATTTTTTTGGGGTCAATTAGTACAAACTTAAGATCGTCTGGATGGCATTTATACAGCAGACATGTAATAATAGTATTTAGCCCAACCGTTTTACCTGACCCCGTAGCTCCGGCAATCAGTAAGTGCGGCATCAGCGAGAGATCCACCATAAAAACATCGTTTTCGATCGTCTTACCGAAAGCTATCGGCAACTCGTAATCACTTTCCACAAATTTCTTCGTATTCAGCACCGATTTCAGATAAACCGTTTCGCGCTTGCCATTAGGCACCTCGATACCCACGGCCGACCTTCCGGGAATAGGCGCCATAATACGCAGCCCTTTGGCGGCCGTCGCCATCTTCAGGTCGTTGGCATAGCTTTCTATCTTGCTGATTTTCACATCCGGCGCAGGATCGAGCTCATAGAGCGTAACGGTAGGACCTACAATCGCATTAATGCTGCGAATTTCGATTTTATGGCGCTTCAGTTTATCAAGGATGATGCGCTTGTTATCTTTGATCTCTTCCAGATCAACCTCGTTGCCCTCATTGGGGGGAGAATCCAGCAGATCAATCGTAGGAAACTTGTACTTAACCTTCGGTACTTCTTTTGCCTTGTCCTGATTTTGCTTATCAAGTTCTTTATCTCCCGCCTGCTCGTCGCCTTCACCCACATAGACCGAAATATCCACGTCATCATCCGCCTCTTCGGCTATTTTCTTCTTTTCAATGTCTGCACGTGGGCGCTGATCCAATGATTGAATCTCTTCCTGCTGCTGACGTATCCGTTCACGATCCTGCTGCTGCGACTGCTCAACGATTTCGTCAATGGATCGCGGGTTTTCATCCGCCTGCTCCTGCCGATCAGCTGTAGGTTTGCCGGTAGTTTGTTGTGTTTGACGCATCTGCTGCTCAGCTTGGCGCTGCCTGTCGATCTGTTGTTGTTCTTGCTGCTGTTTTTCCTGCTCTTTTTGTCGGCGCCGTTCTGCTTCTCTTTGCTGACGCCTGGCTTCTTTCTTTTCCTGGCGCCGCTGTTTCCAATCCTCATATGAATCTTTAATGCCCGCCACTGAATCTTTAAACCATTCTACCGTGTACTGCAAGTCGCGATCCAGAAGTGCCAGCAGTGTTGTTATTAACAACACGGATAAAATCACCATTGAGCCGATCTTGGCGGTATAAATCTGTAACAGGCTCGCCGTTTGTATGCCGGCTGATCCACTCCAGACTGAAGGCATCCACTCGTAATTAATATTGAACCACCCGAGGATAGTAGACAATAGCACCATGCTCCAAATTCCATAAATCGTTGGCCACAACAGTAGATCAACCTTTTGGTTTCGGAAAATGAACCAGCCGTATCCCAGGAAAATGAGTGGTATGATGATGCTAATATAGCCAAATAGCATATACACAAAGAAATGAGCAATATATCCACCGACCTGCCCCAGTCCGTTTTGTATACGCTGGGCAGCCGCTTCTGTAGAAAGCGATTGGATAAGAGTATAATCAGCGGGATCGTAGGTGACTATGCTCAGCCCGATAAGGCCCCCGATAGCCATTACTAAAATCCCGAGTATTTCCATCTTTCGGGATTCTGAGATACCTCCAAAAAAATTGTCAGAACTGTTTTGCTTTGCCATTTAGATCTGTAATGATTCCTTCATTTAAAACCGGCAGTACCTGCATTATACTGCGTTGACAACAATATGATAAATCCTCTTCGTCGACAATACCTTGAAGTCGTACGGCATAATTCGACGATTTGATGCAGCTTTCTATATCATCACCAAATTTTTCATAAAGACCAAAAGCCACTTTTGCCCCGTCACGAGTCTTGTTTGGCAGTTGACCGCCACTAAGTTCGTAAATAATATTACCAGCACAAAGCATATCCTCAAGGGCAAGCCGGCCTCTCCATCCCGCACAAACCAGCACTACCTCTTCATCTATCGACTTCAAATGATCAATAATAACATCCAGATTCAGAAAAGATCCTACAATAATTTCTTTTGCCAGGTTACATCGTTTTATGGCCTTGGTACCATTGGTCGTGTTTAAAATGATGGTTTTATCCTCAATAGTATCCCGATTGTATTCCAGTGGTGAATTACCGAGATCATAGCCTTCAATCTTTATCCCATCTTTCTCGCCGCTAAGCAAAAAACTTTCTTCATCCAGATTATGTGAAATTTTGCTGGCATCATCCATATCCTCGACCGGAATAATACCTTTTGCATTATTATGCAAAGCCGTAACCATGGTGGAACTGGCCCGCAGAACGTCAATTATAACAACCGGTTTCCCCCGGAGATCTTCTTCCTTAAAAGAATACGCTGATGCAAAAACATCCAGTGTGTCTACCATAACCTTACCCCTCTCTTAGTATTATTACCCGCCATATCATCAGCAAAATGTTATTTCTAAACTACTTTGACCCACCCCTCTCCCCTCTCCGAAAGCTTTCGGAAGAACTCTTTAGTTCAAAAAAAGCTTCTAAATCCCTCTTTAGAGAAGATTTAAGGGTGTTGTAAACTTTCATTATTAATTAGAACATCTTTTCTATTTGCAACTGCTAAATAGATTTCACAAACTATTTATTTTCTATGAATGGAGGATTTTCAACTACTGCTTTAGCCTTTTTGTTTCGTATTTCGATATACACCTCACTTCCTTCTTCGGCATAATCAATGGAAATATAACCCATCCCGATATTCTTGCCTAACGTTATAGAACGCGATCCGCTGGTAACTGTTCCGATCTGGTTGTCATCTTCATCCAAAATCGTATATCCCTTCCGGGGAATGGATCGTTTATCATCGATGGTGAAGCCCGCAAGTTTTCGACTAAGGCCATTTTCCTTCACCTTCTTAAGAGCATCACGTCCGATAAACTCCCCCTTGTCCAGTTTTGTAAGCCAGCCGAGGCGCGCCTCCAGCGGATTGGTTTCTTTTGTGATGTCATTGCCGTAAAGGGCGAATCCCATTTCCAGGCGCAGCGTATCGCGAGCGCCCAGTCCGCATGGCTCAATATCAAACTCTTCGCCGGCTTTCATAACAGCATTCCATATTTCAGCGGGATCTGCTTCATTTTTGTCAAAATAAATTTCAAAGCCCTTTTCACCTGTATATCCTGTCCCTGATAAAATGATGTCATCAAAACCGGCCAGGTCGCCGAATGTAAAGCGATAAAATCCAATATCGCCCAGATCGGTTTCAGTAAGTTTCTGTAACGTTTTTACGGATTCTGGTCCCTGCACGGCTAACAAACAGTAATCGTTCGATTTATTAGTCAGCTCGGCATTATAATTATTCTGCTCATCAATCCACGCAAAATCCTTCTCTATATTCGATGCATTAACCACAAGCATATACTCATCCTCATCCAGCATGTATACAATCAGATCATCTACAATACCGCCATCTTCATAGCACATCACGGTATACTGCGCCTTTCCGGGTTCAAGCTTCGAGGCATCATTTACTGTCACATACTGAATCAGGTCCAGTGCTTCGGGACCACTTGCAAAAAATTCGCCCATGTGAGATACATCAAACATACCTACCGAATTCCGCACAGCGTTATGCTCTTTGCGGATACTGTCGTATTGCACGGGCATCTCGAATCCGCCAAAATCAATAAGCTTTGCTCCGGCCTGCTCGTGAAGTTCGTAGAAAGGAGTTCGTTTAAGCATTATTTATGGTGATTGTATGATTATATTTCTTTGTTACTAATATCCTGCCTCCTGCATCCTGAAAATAAGGAGCCTAAAATACGCATTTAAAAATAGAATGAAGAATAAAACGCAGATTTAACTGATGAATCTGGTTGGCCCAGATAGCCGGTTCATTTCTTTAGAAACCAACCCCATAAGCGTAATTCGTCTTATACTTGCTGAATTCTTTTTTGGTAATAAGCGTTTAGCATCTGTATTGAAATCCTTATCTTACAAGACTGAAAAAAATAGCCTCAACCGAAGATATCATTTAAATAATGGCCATTAATAAGCAGCAAGTACGCACCGCCCTTACCCATGTGATGCATCCCAAAATGGAAAAGGATCTGGTGACGCTGGACATGATTGAAGATCTGATCGTGCAGGACAAATTTATCACCTTTACGATTGACCTGCCTGAAAAGGATGCAAAATTAGAAGCCAAGCTCAAGGAAAAGTGTGAAGAGGCGATCCGCAAGTTTGTCGACAAGGATGCCGTGCTGGATATAACGACGGCGGTCAATATTTCAAAGTTTCGTAATAACGAAGACAAAGGTGAGTTTCCGGGACAAGGTCATCGGAAAAAGAAACAGCAGGAACAACAAGATGATGACGAAGAAATATTATCCGGAGTCAAAAATATTATTGCAGTAGCCTCGGGTAAAGGAGGTGTCGGCAAATCTACTGTTGCAGTAAATCTGGCCTGCGGACTGGCACGCACCGGTGCTAAAGTTGGTCTGCTTGATACGGACATTTATGGCCCCAGCATTCCTACAATGATGGATACCCATCAGCGTCCCAATATTACGACACAGAAAAAGCTTATCCCCATGGAAAAATACGGCATTCGTTTTCTGTCGATGGGCTTGCTTGTTGATCCCGACCAGGCGATGATCTGGCGCGGTCCTATGGTGACAAGCGCGGTAAAACAGTTTATGAACGAAGTAGAGTGGGGCGAACTTGACTATATGGTACTCGATTTACCTCCGGGTACCGGTGATATCCAGTTAACGCTGGTACAAACCGTACCGCTGACTGGGGCTATAATTGTATCAACCCCACAAAATGTAGCTCTTGATGATGCCCGCAAAGGCGTAGCCATGTTTAAAAAGGTAAATGTGCCCGTACTTGGAATGGTTGAAAATATGGCTTATTTCATTCCCGAAGATATGCCAGATAAGAAGTATTACATCTTCGGTAAGCACGGTGCCCGCAATCTGGCAGAGCGCATGGGTACGAATTTTCTGGGTGAAATACCGCTGGAGCAAAAAGTCCGTGAAAGTGGCGATGAGGGAAAGCCTATTGTACTTGGTGATCTGAAAACAAAATCGGCAGAAGCATTTGTTGAATTATCGAATAACGTTATTCAACAGTTGGCCATTCGCAACCAGGAGGAGGCGCCTACAGAGAAAATAGATATCAAAATTCGTCCGTAGGAACATCGAACCACAGAACAAGGAATGTCGAATGTAGAAGTGAATCACTTCGTCATTCATTATTCCTTGTTCATTATTCTGCGGTTCTAATCATTTATCTAGTGACTTCATGTTCCGGAAACAACTCCCGAAGTTCATCGGGTAACGTTTTAAGAATATCCTCGATTTCTCCTTCAGAAACTTCTTTCTGTAATACCTTGAAAACGCTTCTTGCTGAATGCTCAGCATCAATCTGTGCATTCATATCAGGGAGATAATCTCGTATCCGATCCAGAAATTCTTGTTGGGATCGATCCTTCTTCGGTGTAGCAGCTGGTTTCCATCCCTCATAATAGTAGCCGGCAATTAAGTTCGGAAGCTGGGCTCCGAGATTTACCACTTCATTTACAGGAAGTCGATCTCTCAATGCCTTTAAGGTTGCCCGCATTACCTGAAAGGCGTTATGCTCATCTTCCAGGTGAGCTTCTTCCTGTACATGTTTTATCATTTCCATCGACTTTTGTGTTGTCTTGGCAAAGATAGATAGCTCAGCCATTGCAGATCCTCATTTTATTTTCTTTTTAGTGTTTTGTTAGAACACTTTTGAATTTTGAAGCATTTCTGCAATTAGGCAGAAAAAATCTCTAAAGAAATGTGATAGAAAATAGGATCAGCAAGTCGTAAAGGTTAAGAAGAATGTCGAACCGCTGAACATTCTGCGGTTCCTCACTCTCGCTGGCTCAATCCCAGCAGAAAATGCCATATCGTAAGTGCAGCCAACTTTGCAGTTTGTCCGTCGTGATCGTATCTGGGATTAACCTCAGCCAGATCAAAAGACGTCACCCGCTCGTTTCGGCCTGCCAGATACGCCGCTGTTAACCATAAATCAGACGGCAATCCGTTAGCACAAGGGGCACTCACGCCCGGAGCTTTAGACTGATCCACGGCATCCATATCAAATGTCACCATCAGCCGATCGCTCTCATGCTGATGGAAAAATCCGGAGATGGAGGTGATGTTGGTTTCATCCCGAAAAAGAAAATAACCATTCTTACTTTTTATGTATTCTAAATGTGATTGAGCTACCGAATGCGGCTGCAGACCGGCAACCAAATATGTTTCAGCGCAATTACTTTCATGCTCAAGCGCCTGCCGGAATGGAGAGCCGGAATGAGCCCGGCCATCTTTTAACGGGCGCACATCAGTATGAGCATCAAGATTAAATATGGAAGTGTCCAGGTCGGCTTCTGCATAGCCCGAAAAATGGGCAAATGCAGTCTCATGTCCGCCACCCAGGATAACAGGCACTACATCCTGCTGCAAATATTCTGCTAAAACTTCACCGAATTTTTCCTGATCTTTTTCAACCTCTCCGCTGATCTGCAGATTTCCAACATCACGGCAATGAGTGATAAATTTCATATGCAGCTCATAATATTCCGCGCTCGGTGTCATGCCATAAAGTTGTCGGCGAATTGCTTCCGGCGCCTCCGATGCGCCCGGGCGTCCTCCATTTATTTCTACTCCTTTATCCGATGGAAAGCCGATTATGACAACTTTGGGCTTCTTTTCTTTTTCCAGTGAGTGATCTAAAAGGCTTCCAATACGCGGATCGTCCTCTGAAGTATCAGGAATCGAAATATCTACGTTCTGTAACAAGATATCAGGATTTTAAAATTGAAAATGTACTAACGTCTCCTAAGTGTCGGAAAATAACAAAAACTTACTGCGATCAGCAGCCCGTTTTTCGTTTTGCTTTGCTCCATTTATTTAGAGTATAAACAATTGGAACATTAAACATCTTCCCAAAGTGTAAAAGAAAAAATATTCAACTGTTAGCTGATTTAAACTGTTCATCAATTTCCCTAACAAATTATGCAATGAGGAATTTACATCCACTCGTTAAATTCAATCTCATCCTACTCCTCTTTTTCCTGGTATTTGGCGGGCTGTATTTCGCTTCTTCCTTTTTAATTCCTCTCGTTTTTGCCGGAATACTTGCCATGTTGATGTCACCACTTAGTGCAAAACTCGAGGCAAGAGGTGTTAACAAAGCAGTTGCTGCTTTTTTATGTATCATAGTCCTTGTTCTGTTCTTTGTCGGAATTGGATTTTTACTTTCTACGCAAGTAGCAAGTTTCACAGAAGATATCCCGCAAATCGAGAAGCGGATAAATGAACAGGTACGGTCTGTTCAAATGTATGTGCAAGAAACCTTTGGGATTTCGCCTCAGGAACAAGAGCAAGCTGTAAAGGATGGCTCCGAGGGATCAGGTGGACTAGGAGGAATGGTTGTAAATTTTCTAAATTCTTTCACAGGAATAATGGCCAGTTCACTGCTGGTACTTGTTTACATGTTCTTATTGTTATACTACCGATCACGATTTCCCAAATTTGTACTCAAAGTGGTCCAAGAAGATGAAAAAGAACAAACGCAACAAATCATCGACGAATCCAGCCAGGTTGCCCAGCAATATCTTGTCGGACGCGGAATTCTCATCCTCATTCTTGCAACATTATATTCTATTGGATTAACCATCATCGGTTTAGATAATGCTATATTTTTATCTGTAATCGTAGCTCTTCTGAGCATAATTCCTTATGTCGGTAATATTATCGGCTTTGCTATATTAATGCTTATGGCACTGGCACAGGGTGGTGATACCTGGATGTATATGAGTGTGTTTATTGTTTTTGCAATAGTACAATTCATTGAAAGCTATATCTTGGAACCTCTTGTTGTGGGCGCAGAGGTAGATATTCATCCCTTTTTTACTGTCGTCATTATTATTGTGGGTGAACAAATATGGGGTGTGGCAGGTATGATCCTGGCCATCCCAATGTTGGGAATCGTCAAAATTATTTTCAGTCATATCGATTCGCTGGAGCCTTACGCGTACCTTATCGGTGACACACGAGATAAGAAGAATGGCAGCAAAACTTCAGAAAAAATAAAAAACCTTTTTACCGGAGAATAAAGATGATGCAGACAAAAACTGTTTTTGAAACAAAAGAAAATTAATTTTTGGATTCTGCCAGTGGTGCTTTAACTTTGCAATTCAATTAAAAGAAAATTTTTGCCAAAATACTTTATGAACTTTTTCTGCTTCCTATGTATGTGTTGTTGTATGGCGGACCGAATGATGTCCGAACAACAAGCGTACACCTGTACGGGAGCAGAGGCCACATGATTTTTTAGCACTACATAATTTTTCCTGGCGGAAAATCAAAGCCCACTCACCAAGCAGGTGAGTGGGCTTTTTTATTTGGCACATTCTGCATCATCCAGATAACCGAATGTGCCACTAACTACAACACAAATAAAAAACGAAAACCACAATGGATACACAATTTGCATATTGGGTCCCTAATGTTAGCGGTGGTCTTGTAATCACCGACTGGCCCATGAATACCGACTGGAGTTACGAATACAACAAAGAATTAGCACAAACTGCAGAGAAGGTTGGTTTTGATTATGCGCTTGCCCAAGCCCGCTTTTTCGGCAGCTATAACGCAGAAAAGCAGCTCGAAGCTCTCAGCATTGCCAATGCTCTGGCTGCCAATACCGAAAAGTTGCGACTCATTGGCGCCGTACATCCCGGACAGTGGAAACCCGGTCCCATTGCCAACTTTGTAGCTACAGCTGATCGGATCAGCAACGGTCGCTTTCACTTGAATGTAGTGAGCGGCTGGTTTAAGGATGAATTTACTCGCTTCGGTGAACCGTGGCTGGCACACGATGAACGTTACGAGCGAAGTGAAGAATTTATTCAGGTGTTAAAAGGGCTATGGAGCGAAGAAACCTTTTCCTTTGACGGTCGCTTTTATCAGATCGACGAAGCGCCCCTGGAACCCAAACCCGTCACACCTCCCGCTATATTCCAGGGCGGAAATTCACCACGAGCTCTTAAGATGGCCGCACGGGTCTCGGACTGGCTCTTTTTGAATGGCGGCAGTCTGGAAAAGATCCAAGGCCAGATTCTACAAGTTAGAAAGTATGCCGAGGAGTTCGGGACCGAACCTCCGAAGATTGGTGTCAACTCATTTGTAATTGCCCGCGATACCGAGGCCGAAGCTAAGCAAGAACTCGAAAATATCATTGAGAATGCAACGAATGAAGCCGTAGAAGGCTTTAAGGAACAGGTTAAAGAAGCCGGTCAATCTGCTCCCGAGAGTGAAGGCATGTGGGCTGATTCCGATTTCAATGACTTGGTACAATATAACGACGGTTTTAAAACCGGATTAATTGGTACCAATGAGCAGATCATTGAGCGCATACGTCAACTCGATGCTATCGGAGTAGATCTTGTTCTCACAGGATTTCTGCATTTTACTGATGAGTTACCAAAATTCGGCAAGGAAATTATTCCCGCTGTTAAGCAGGCTAAACTCCTGGAAAAATCCGAAGTTGCTTAAAATCCACATTTAATTACAAAACATTATGAGTCAGCTTTTAGGAATTTCAGGCAGCATCTCAAATCCCTCAAAAACCAGAACAGCTGTTGAAACAGCTCTACAGGCAGCCGAGAACGAATTTGATGTAAAAGCCAAAACCCTTCATCTGGGCGAATACGATATCGCCACCGCAGACGGACGTAAGCTGGATGAATATTCAGGTGATACGGCCAAGGCGCTGGATTTGATTATCAATAGCGATGCTTTCCTGATAGGCACACCTGTCTATCGGGGAAGCTATTCCGGCCTTCTCAAAAATCTGCTCGACCTTATTCCCCGCGGTAAATGGCAGTCAGATAAAGCACCGCTGGAGAATCGTCCTATAGGATTGATCGCCACCGGCGCAACTGATCATCATTTTTTGACAGTTGCTCAGGAATTAGGTCCAATCGTTTCTTTTTTTGGAGCTTATCAAGTGGGAGGTGGCGTATACGTTAACAGCTCGCAATTTGAAGGAGATCAGATCCCAGACGAGGGAGTCGTCCATCGTCTGGAAACTCTCGGTAAAGCTACCGCAGAATTATCCTTTGCTATCGATGAAGGTAGCTACCTGTCACAGCTCGGACCTCAATTTTAATTAACAGACACTCCACTAATATGACGACATCTAAAGAAGAGCATGCCGCGGCTTTAAAAGAAGCCATGCGCCACCTTCCTTTTCCGGTTGCTATTGCAACTGCTGCCATCGGCAAAGAGAAGCGTGGCATCACCATCGGATCTTTTACCAGTCTTTCACTCAACCCACCGCTTATCTCGTTCAATATAGAACGTGAGGCACAAATGCATCCCCTACTTTCGCGGGCCACGCATTTTGCCATTCATCTTCCGCAACCCGATCAGCGTACTCTCTGTAATCATTTTGCTACTTCCGGACAAACCGGTAAAGAACAGTTTCGCGCCGTTGACCATCATCGCAATAGATATGGCAGTCCTGTTTTAAAGGATATTCCAACGGTTATTCAGTGCCGTTCTTATGATCAAATTAAGGCCGGTGACCACTCAATTTTTATTGGTGAGGTACTAGAAGTCGACCAACAAAATACGAATGCGAGCCTCCTGTACTATAATCGATCCTATAGATCAGTGGGAGAAATCGTACCTGATAAAAAATCAGAAATAAAACGAGCTGGTTAAAGAACTTCTGTTAATTTAATCCTGACAGAATTTTATCCCTGTCAGGAAACTATCAATGAACTCACTTATCTGAATGCAGGCCTATACGATTACCTTCAGTATCTTCGAATAGCGCCATATATCCATATTCATCGGTGATCTTGGTTTTCTCCTGTATGATTTTTCCCCCATTACTTTCAATTCTGTCCAACACGGCTTGCAGATCTGGGTTCGCAGTAATATAAATCAATGTACCTTCGCGGCTGGGTTGGTAGTACTCCTTGTCCTCGCAAAGTGCTCCACCGATACCACCTTCTTCTACAGGAAACATTGACATCTTGAATTGATCCATCGCTAAATCATCCATTTCGACTTCCAGGATAGACTCATAAAACTTCTTTGCGCGATCCAGTTTTTTTGCCGGAATTTCGAACCAGGAAATAGCATTTTTCATTTTTTTCATTGTCTTTGGTGACATAATAACTCTCCTCTTTATTTTAGGGTGGAAATACAGCAGCTTTAATCTCTTTTTTTCTGACTAAAACTGCCATAACTAAGTTAATATAAATCAAAAATATAACCTGCGAGATTTTTAACATTATGACAGAATAAAACAGAGAGAGGGAGTTCTTCCTAATCGATTTAAACTGCAACTTTTTTAGCTATACCTCTAATATTCACAGAAACGACGTAGTGCTACTATATTTTTGGGTTGCTTGTTGCACTTACTTTTAAACTTTCCCGTCTTTTGTTTTGATCCTCTCCTGCCTCTCCCTGCGGGCAAGGCGCTAAAATCTCCAATAGGTAAAAACAATAAACTGACTATTCAGAATAAACTTCTTCTCCCTTCACAAACGACTTTATGCACTGTGCACCGCGATAGTGATACATCCAAAAATCAGGATCAGGAGCATCAATAATCGCAAAATCAGCTGATTTTCCCTCTTCAACAGACCCAAGTTTATGATTACGTCCTATTGCTTTGGCGGCGTAGATGGTTGCCCCTTTTAAAACCGCAGACGGGCTCATCCGGCCCTGGTTGCATGCCAGCATCATTGCCAGGAGAAGATCATAACTCGGTGCCGAACCGGGATTGAAATCCGTAGCCACTGCCACATCCACCCCACGCTCTGTTAGCTTACGACAATCGAGCGGCTCCTCCTGCGTGTACAGCGAAGCCAGCGGCAGCGTAACCCCCACCACTCCAGCCTCCGCCATTGCCTCAATACCCGCCTCAGAAATCTTTTCAAGATGATCGGCGCTGGCAGCGTTAACCTCAGCTGCCAACTCTGCCCCTCCGCATGAAGTAAGCTGGTCGGCATGTATCTTTGGTGTGAGTCCCGCCTCTTTCGCCGCAAGCAATATCCGCCGCGACTCCTCTATCGAAAAAGCCGATTCTTCAGTAAAGATATCACAAAATTCAGCTAATTCTTTAGCGGCTACTACCGGTATCATCTCATCAATGATCAGATCTATATATCCCTCCCGGTCCTCCTTAAATTCCGGCGGAATAGTATGAGCCCCAAGAAAAGTTGAGACTATATGTGATGGCTGCTCATCTGCCAGTTTACTATATACCCGCAACGTTTTCAGTTCATCCTTAAGCGATAGCCCATATCCGCTTTTACACTCAACAGTAGTTATGCCCAGCCTGGTCATTTCTTTTAGGAATCCAGAAGCCTTATTGAAAAGCTCATCTTCCGTTGCTTTTCGGGTAGCCTGTACTGTGGATAAAATTCCTCCGCCTGTTTCTGCAATCTCAAGGTAGCTTTTACCTTGCACACGCATGGCAAACTCATCCGGCCGCCATCCGCCAAAGGCCAAATGGGTATGGCAATCGATTAAACCGGGAATAACCATCTTACCATCAGCATCTATTCTCTCTTCCTCTTCATATTCTTTGGGAAGATCAGGTACTGCCCCGACCCATTCTATGGTATCATCTTTCCAGGCAATTGCCGCATTTTTAATAGGATAGATCTCACTCTGTTTCCCTTCGTCTTTACATGTTGCCAAATAACCAATATTAGCTAATATGGGCATAATCTTACCTTAGTTAGTAAATTCTTTTCAGATATATTTATAAAACTGATAAAATAAAGCACAATTTGATTCCTGCTAATATTTATAGTATTAATTATTTAAGATTTTATAACTTTATCATTTTATATTCGTGTAAGAGAGAGACTGTTATCTATTAATCAAAATTACTATTAATCATGACTCGTTTAATTTCACTTCCTCTTGTATTCATCATTGCCCTCACTTTAATTAGTTGCTCTGCATCAAAATCCGGTACAAGTACCACTGGTGGTGATGATGAAAATTCGTATGTGAAAGTAGATCAACTTGCTAATTACATCAACTCTCTTCCGAGATTAAATGTTCAAGGCTATACTGTTACGAATACTTCTGTAAGCTCAATTCAAACCTCTACGAGCCCTCTGTTTGTTATAGATGGCATTCAAATGGGAAGAGATTTCGGTCAAATATTACAAGTGCTTGATCAAAATCAAAGAGTATCAGTTGAATTTTTATCTTCCTCACGTGCAACAACCCGATATGGTGAAGAGGGCAGAAATGGAGTATTAGTCATCAATAAGCAGAATTAACTTGTTGATGTATTATTTGTTTTTGATCTATCAAAGGCTAGGATATATATAAGTCATCTCAGCTTGGATCTGAGCATGTCCCTACTGTAAGCTCATCTGACTCTATCCGCCCTCCATTGGAATTAATGTATACTCTTTAAAATACCTATTCAGAGGATCTGTTCTCTGTCTAATACTTAATTATTTCTCCTGCTCTCGCTTTTCTTAACTAACTATTAGAAGATTCAAATGTGTTGTTATTACAATTCCCTGTAAGTTTTTAGTACCTTATTTTTACAAGGAATTATTTAATAAAGAGAGAATAGTTAAGAAAGAGAAGAGAGGGGACAATATGTTCAGATCAATTAGTACAATATGGGTACTCGGTTTTACTTTGATGCTGCTTGCTTCCTCAACAGTATTATCCCAAAGTTATCAAAATGAAGATTTCAGGAAAGTCAGCCTTTCTGTTTACGGCGGGGCCAGTCTGGGTGATATGAATCAAAATGATTACTTCATGTCGAGCAACTTCAGCGTTGATATCGAAAATACCTTTACGCTGGGTGCCGGGGTCCAGTATGCCCTGACTCCTGCCTGGTCGTTAGAGGGGGGATATCAGTATTCACATATAAGAGGCAGATCAATACCTTTTGAAACTTCGCTTAATCTGATTACGCTCAAAAATATATTCAACCTGAATCAGATTTTTTCTATCAATCAGATATCCGATCGCTTCAATCCATATGTTACTGCTGGATTCGGCTATGATATGTACAATTACGACGGACCCGATGATGACTTCTATGATCATAATTCCAGCTATAACGCTGGCTTTGGTATTACTTATAAGTTGTCAAATGCTATAGATCTGTTTACACACTACGAATATCATTTAGCTTCAAATGCTACGGATAATATTACAGAAGGGTATGGATCAGATCTCATAAATTCCTTGACAGGAGGCATTAGAATTAACTTTGGAAAAAAGAAAGCCAAACATCTCTCCTGGCGAGCTGCACCGGTAGAGATAAGTCCATCTGAATATAACCGATTCATGGCCCAGACCAAGCAGATTGATACTATGGAACAGCGCATTAATGCGATTACCCAACAACAGAAAGAGCAAGAAGAGCTTGAGCAGACACTCACAGAAAAATCAGCTGAAATAGATTCTTTACGAAATCAGCTGAAAGAGATGGATAAGCGAACTGAAGAACTCAAGAAATCTTTCGCCGATTATCGCGAAAAAGTAACCGGAGTTGATATGAATAACGAAACGGGATTTGCTGAAGTGCTGCCAAGCGGTCACTACGTTCAAATTTTTGCCAGCTATAACCCCGATAACGCCCATACCGTTAGAAAACAAGCCTTTCAGAGCTTGAAGTCAACGTTTGCGGATTCGGAAGAGAATATTTTTGTCATAGAAAGAAAGCAGTTCTATGAGGTGTTGATTGGGGTGTTCAGTGATTATACATCGGCTCAAAATATCCGGGAAATAATGACACAAATTCATAGCGATGCCTATGTAATCACTTTTCCACGTCCGATTAATTTACAACCTGATTTTGAAGACCTTGAAGTTCTGGAGGACAGGCCTCTGGTAAATATTCTTAAATAATCCTGGACTAAGAAAGGGAGACCAGATTCCCCTCCACTTCATGTACCATACTGCGGTTCTGTACCAGTTCCACTGCCTTGTTAATATCATCCTTAAAATAATGATCAGTAGTAGCATGGGGAATGGCATCGCGCACGAATTCATGAGCAATTTCTACGCCCGTGCCCGGTTTTAGCGGCTTTCGAAAATCCAGCGCCTGGGCCGCGGTGAATAATTCAATCGCCAATACCTGCTCCACATTTTGATACACTTCGAGTAACTTCATCGCACTGATACTACCCATGCTCACATGATCTTCCTGTCCCAGACTCGTAGGGATAGAGTCGACTGACGAAGGATGGCAAAGTACCTTGTTTTCAGAAACCAGCGATGCTGCTGTGTATTGGGGAATCATAAAGCCTGAATTGATCCCGGTCTCCTCCATCAGTAGTTCGGGAAGCCCGTCATGCCCCTCCAATAACAGGTAGGTCCGTCGCTCCGAAATACTGGCAAACTCGGCCAGTGCAATTTTTGCATGATCCAGTGCCAGCGCTAACGGCTGGCCATGAAAATTGCCTCCACTAATAATATCTCCATTTTTGAAAACCAGCGGATTATCCGTGACCGAATTCATCTCTGTTTCAATAACTTGTCGGCTATATCGCAATCCATCACGGCTTGCACCATGGACCTGCGGCACGCACCGAAGGCAATAGGGATCCTGTACCTTTCCGCAATGCCGATGCGACTCCAAAATTTCGCTGTCCACCAATAATTCACGGACGTTGCGGCTCACTTCCTTTTGTCCTTTGTGCGGGCGAATTTCATGAATGCGCTCATCAAAAGGTTTGATACTGCCCTGCAATGCTTCCAAACTCATGGCCGCAATCAGATCGGCCGTTTTCATCAGGCTGATTGACTTTTCCAGTACGTACGCTCCATAAGCTCCCATCTGCTGAGTCCCATTAATCAGCGAAAGTCCATCTTTGGGCTGCAGTTCTATAGGTTCCAGGTCGTGTTTTTCCAACACCTTTTCTGCAGAAATAGTATCGGTGCCATCGGTATTCCAAAATAAGCCATAACCCAGGAGCGGAAGTGACATGTGAGCAAGCGGTGCCAAGTCACCGGATGCCCCAACGCTTCCTTTTTCAGGCATGGCAGGAATTAAATCATTGTCTAAAAAATAGATCAGCCGGCCAAAGGTCTCTTCCGATATTCCGGAGTTACCCAGTCCCAAAGCATGAATTTTAAGCTGTAGCATCAGCCGTGAAATATCTTTGGGAATTAAATCGCCGACTCCCACGGAGTGTGATAAGATAAGGTTCCGCTGCAACTGCTTCAGTTTTTCATCGCTCACACGTTTGTTAGCCAGAGCTCCAAAACCGGTATTGATGCCATACATCGGCTCGTCGAGATCAAGCGCATTTTCGACCACAGACCTGGAATTTCGGATAGAAGATCTATCTGATTTAAGCGTGCTAATACTCTCTTTTAAATCACTGTATAAGTTTGAAACTGAAATATGCAATGAGCTGATAATTTTATGGATGTTTTGTTTTTCTGAAAATAGTAGAATTGTTGTTTCTACCCAATTGCTTATACAATTTCCCCGGACCAACGGAAATTTTGCCCAGTCCTTTCGGCGAAGAAAATCTGAATACAGCTCTGAATAACTATATCGATGAGGTAGCGTTTCAGGAACCGCCTTATATTACCTCGCTTGAACTGCTGGAACACCTGAAACTGCTACACCTGACTCACTGCAATATCTTATCAAAGATATGTTTGAAACAATCACGCTGTACGACAACCCGCGTGGAAGAAGCAAGCTACAAAAAAATTGGAGAACGGTAAATATGAGGTGAATCTGACCTTGCAAGCTTCTAAGTTTACCAAACCAGTGATACCGGCAACGAATTTATAAAAATGAGGCCGGAGATAGTTTGGCCGTAGAAATAGAAGGACGCAGGCGTCCGGTGGAATCTCTCCCGCTTAACGATTGGATTGAGGTTGGCGTTTTCGGAATAGATGAAGATGGAAATGAAAAAGTATTATATCTTGAAAAGCGAAAATTCACCGATATTCTAAATGAAATCACTATTACTGTCGATGAAAAAACAACCCCTGCGGGAATTGATCCCTACTACAAATTGATTGACACCATTTCAAACGACAATCGACGAGTGCGGGCCAGAGAATCGTAATGCCAACCTTTCCAAAGTTAAAATAGATTCGACCTGGGAGATTGCCACGTAGTAACTTTGGAAAGGTTAATTAGAAGCAATCATCTCTTGCGCCTGTTCTTTTCCAAGCAGTGATCTTCGTCGCTCGGGCGTACGCTCCAGCTGTTCTTCGTAAGCTTCAAGCGCCTCATCATAATTTCCAAGCTCCAAAAGCAGATCTCCCAGCAGCTCGCGGGAAGGTTTCACAATGGTCGGCGGACCAAAATCAACGGGAAGTTCAGCTTCTTCCGCCACGGCTTCTTCGAGCAGCGTACGACCTTCGTTGGTTTTACCTTCTTCTATAAACAGCAGGCTTTGAATCTGCTTAATCTGAATATCCCGATCAGGATTCTCCTCGATTTTCTTCATTCGATCTAGAAGCGTCCGTGCTTTTTCAATTTGACCGGACTTTATAGCTGCTAATGCAGAAGCATAAAAATAGTGAAAGCTGCCTCGTTCACCTGTATCGAAATCGGCCGTCCATTTTTGAGCCTGCTGCCAGTTTTCGGTATCCACAACCTGGTGCGCACGCATGATGGCAAAGTGCCATCGCTCGCTGGCATTCGTCCCGGCTTCTACGCGATTACTGCATCTGTTCAGCACATCGGCGGCCTGTTGGGGCTCTCCATTCTGCAGATATCCATACTGCAGCCACCAAGTATAGTGTCCGCAAACTGTTGGACGTTCGCCCAGTTCTTTTTGTCGGGATGTCTGCACGTCGCGGGCCACGATATTAGCGTCGATTACATCCTCCCACATCCCCAGCGCCAAAAAAATGTGGGATGTCATATGCTGGGCGTGAGCCGCGGCCGGTGCAATTTCAGCATAGACTTTTGCCATCGGCAGTCCCAGCGGGGCGTGGTCGGGATCGTCGAATGAGTGGATGAGATAATGCGCTGCACCGGGATGCTTTTTGTTCTCATTCCAGACATCAAACAGTTCGGCTGCCGCCTTCATGTAGATGCCGTAATCCCTTCCCTCATGCGCCGTACCCAAAATCGACAGTCCGTAGAAAACGGTAATTTCATTATCATCGGGATACTTCTCATGCAGCTCTTCCATCTTCTCCATATACAGATCATCCCGCTCCTCCTTCGACTTCCCCTCTGATTCCGGCGTATTACCATACAGCACTTCCAGCGCCATCAGGTAATCTTTTTCGCGCTGCGTGGGGGCTTTTGCCTGTCGCTCTTCTACGGTTTCACCCAGACGATTTAAAACCTCCATCGCCGCATCGCGGTCCTGCTGCATCCAGATGGGATGATTATGTGTCATTGCTTCGCCCCAGTAGGCCATGGCAAAATCGGGATCTTTCTCCTGAGCCCTTCGGAAAGCTCGAGCGGCATCTTCGTACTCAAAATTGTGGAGAAAAAGGACGCCCTCTATAAAATCACCCTGGGCTTCTTCAGCTCCGGAATTGGGAAAACTAATCTCTCCCAGCAGCTGATCTTGAGCACTGCCCAACTGTGGGAGAATTAGAAATGCAATAAAAACAGCCAGATATTTGGTATGAGTTTTCATAACAATGTTTTTTAGTCTTAAACCTTTCCAAAGGTATCGGAGTTAAATTTTCACACCAGTTCCTTAGTAGTTTTGGAAAGATTTATTGCTAACTTTTTTGTGGTGGATTTTTCAGTTGGTCAACCTTTCCAAAGGTACTATAAACTAGGTCTCAATATTACCTGTTCCTAATAACCTTGGAAAGGTTATTACTAGCTAATATCTATTTGATTCTTCCTCATGGGCAACCATAAAATTTTCAAGTCCTACAAAAACGTCTAAAGTTTTGGTCCGATTCAAAAATGGATCTTCAAAATCTTTATATATAGCATATGAGAAATAAGGATAATCCTGAGCTTTAGTAGCAAACCCATGTTTCAGAGGATTAAGATGAATATAAATTACCATTTTTCGAAAATACTCTTCCGAATCTATTTCCTTTCGTTTAAAATTTTTCTGGAATAAACTGCCAACTCTGTTCTCCTGCTTATTAATAGATTGGGAATATGAGCTAAAAAATGAGCACGATTTTTGAAGAAGAACGTAATATCTTTGAGTTCAAGTTTCGAGATTTATACTGTCTTTTCTGCTCTTCAACAGACCTGACACTTACCACCATGTGAAAATGATTACTCATCAGGCAAAAAGGCATAGGTTTCAAAAACATGCAGGCAGTGTTGCCGAAATTTTGCCAGGAAGTATTCATAGTTGTCTTTAGTTTTTAGTATAGAATAATTTTTCTCTGTTATCTCCCCTTTTATCGATGTGATAATATCTGTTCGGCTCAGTTCTGTCATTGGTAATATTACGAGCTAAATTTTCATATCTACTCCTTAATAACTTTGGAAAGGTAGCCCGAGCTAATTATTGATTAAATTCCCTTTAATCATTGTTTGGTCGATAGAGCGTATATTAGCAATATCATCGGCCGGATTTTCATCAAGCAGTATCAAATTAGCAAATTTGCCAGCTTCCAAAGTGCCAAAATCATCAAAACGCTGCATCGCTTTCGCACCATTTTGAGTAGCCATCACGATAAGATCTTCCGGAGCAATTCCCGCCTGCTGCATCGCTTCCATCTCCTCATAAATCGAGGGCCCGTGCAGCGTCCCCGGATTCCCGGCATCCGTTCCAACAGCAATGGGAATGCCGGCCTCATACAACGTTTTGAGATTTTGCATATCCGTTTCGCTGGTCCGGTCGACTTTGGGATCAAAAGACTCCAGGCGATCTATAAATGATTCTGAAAATCGCTCATGATCTTCGAATTGATCTGCCGATCCCAATAGTTCTCGGGTTTTGTCATCCACACAACCATTGGGATCATTGATCTCAAAAGGAGCAACATCGGCCGCCGCGCGGTACGCTTTCATATATCCGCTGCTGACAATCAGCGTGGGATTGTAAATAGTCTCATTTTCTTTCGCCAGCTCGATAAATTCTTCATCCACCTCCTGATCGCTTACGCTGTGAACCAGCAGTTTAGTGCCATTTCGCAATGCTGCTTTGGCCTGCTTCAGAGTGGTGGCGTGGGCAATAAGCTGATTTTCCTCTTCTCGAGTTTCCCGGGCTACTGCTTCTACGCGCTGCATATATTCTTCGTCATCCGCGCGAATCTGCCACAGCTTAATTCCAGTACTGCCTAATGCAGACAAATATTGTACGGTCCGGATTCCTGTCTCTTCAGAATCCAGATTTACCAGCGCACGATCCGACGGCAAGTCAAAGGGAGCTCCGGGAGCGGGGGTAATTAATGGTCCCGCGGCAGCTACATGCGGGGCTTGGGGATTCTCTTCTGCCTCTTCCTGAAAATCGATCGACCACGTGAATCCGCCCACATCATAAACACCCGTTATCCCCGAGCACAAGTACGAATCATAATAGCGCTGGGGATTTTGTTTCTGGTAAGCAGCTACTTTCGAAAAGGGATAGGTATCTCGCAAATCCAATGCATCGGGACGGCTATCGAAAAAGCCGGTCTGGAAGAAATGAACATGCGCATCGATCAATCCCGGTGTGATGTATTTTCCACTTGCATCAACTGTTTCGGCCTCCGCCGGGATGTCGCAATCTTCTTCGGCTCCCACGCACTCAATCACTTTATCTTTAATAACAATTATGCTGTTTTGTATCGGCTCCGAACCGGTTCCATCAAAAAGAGTGGCACCACTTACTACCTTGACTGATTCAGCAGAATCGGTGTGTGAACAGGCAGTTGTAAAAAGTAATAAGCCCGCAATAAAAAGAGAGGTTGTTGTGGCACAAATAGAATTCCAAAAAGTCATAATAGTTCAATTTAATTAACGTCTTTACCAGTTGTTAAACACTAATAAAAGCCTCGTAGTCATCCTGTACTTGATTCAGGATCTCGTACAGCAGGTAACTTTGATAAGTAGTACGAGACCCTTAATCAACGTTCTCTGCAATACGAAATCCCGCATCCGCCGGGAGTCGGACGCGGTCGGGGTGCGGGATGACTGAGTACTTGTTGTTGTGTATGGTTAATCGGCAAATACTTTTTATTTGTTGAAATCATAACAAAACTCGTGTCACCTTGTCCGCTGGCTGGCGGATCGGGTCTGTTGCAGAAAATATCTTTAGTAGCATCTAACTTTTCATTGCAACAGATCCTGAAACGGGTTCAGCATGACATGTTGTTTAGCAAAGATTTCTAGTTTATACCTAGAAATACAAAATCCCGACCCCTAATTCAATCAGACCTTCAGATACCGGGGGCATAAGCAATTGGGCATCTGATTTCCTACCTTAACTGCAGCAAGATAAATTTGAACATTTATTTGATGTAGACATGAAGAAATACTCAATTACTTTCCTCTTATTATTGCTTTGGACTGCCGCCGGACTTGCACAGGAACTTTCGGATACGGAAAAAGAAATTCTTAACAACGTGGAGGCCAATCACGAAGAAGCGCTGCAGTTCCTGGAAACCAACGTAAATATTAACAGTGGGACCATGAATTTCGAGGGAGTCCGTAAAGTGGGAGAAAGATACAGGGAAGCCTATGACAATCTGGGCTTTGAAACAAGCTGGATACCTCAGGATGAAGTAAACCGCGCCGGACATTTCTTTGCCGAGCAAATAGGATCAACAGGAAAAAGCTTAATGCTTATAGGACATTTGGATACGGTATTTGAAACGAACAGTCCTTTTCAGGAATACGAGGTGCTGAATGACTCTGTTGCCACCGGGCCCGGGGTTAACGATATGAAAGCTGGCAACGTGATGATTCTTTACGCTCTGAAAGCATTAAAAGAGGCCGGTGCTATTCCCGATGCGCAAATCATTGTAGCTCTGACCGGTGATGAAGAAAAGGCAGGGAGCCCGATTTCAAAAAGCCGGAAAGATCTCGTTGAAGCTGCAAAACGAAGTGACATAGCACTTGGCTTCGAAACAGCTTCCGGTTTTGATTACGCTACAGTAGCCCGCCGCGCTTCCTATTCATGGAAACTTGAAGTCACGGGAAAGCAAGCTCACTCATCGGGCATATTCAGCGAAAGTACCGGAGCAGGTTCTGCTTATGAAACCTCACGCATCCTGAATAGCTTTTATGAAGAATTGCGAGAAGAAAATGTAACCTACAACGTAGGAGTGATCTTAAGTGGTAACGAAGTCGAATATGATGAGGAAAATATCCAGGGTTCGGTTAGCGGAAAAACGAATATTGTTCCCAAGAAAACGATTGCTCACGGAGGGATCCGATTCCTGACACAGGAGCAAGGCGACCGAGTATTCCAAAAGATGAGAGATATAGCAGAAGAAAATCTTCCTCAAACTTCAGCGGAAATCTCCTTCTCCGAGGATGGATATCCCCCAATGGAACCAACGGAGGGAAATATGGAAATTCTTGAAGTCTTAAATCAGGTAAGTCAGGATATGGAGTTGGGAGAAGTCAAGGCTTATGACCCGGCAAAACGCGGAGCCGCTGATATCTCCTTCGTTGCCGACTACGTGGACGGACTTGATGGTTTGGGTGCTATGGGACGAGGGGCTCATGGTCCCGAAGAAACGATTAACCTGGACACCTATAAGGATCTTACAAAACGTGCTGCCTTGTTAATCTACAGGCTGACGCAGAGGCAATAAGGTAAAATAACTGAGTTAATAAAGCTTAGGAGAAAGGTAATGGGAAACTCAAAATTTTCGCTTTGTTACCGCTGTTAAACCCAGCCCTGTCCCTCCCGGGAGGGGAACTTTTATTTAGAGGTATGAGAATAGTTTTTGACCAAAAATTTCTAGTGTTTTATGAGCCGTATCATTTGTCCGCTGTGCAATAGTACAGACATTTCGCTATTCCATAACGATGAATATGGCACACATTATCTATGCAGGATATGTAGACTTATCTCCTCCGATCCGACTGATTTGCCTTCTCCCGAGGAGGAGAAGAAGCGTTACGACGAACACGAAAATGATCCGGACGATCCCGATTACCGGGCCTTTTTGAGTCAGCTTTTTGATCCGCTGGAATCCCTGCTGGAACCCAACAGCAAGGGACTCGATTTCGGTTCAGGACCGGGTCCGACCTTAAGCGTAATGTTTGAGGAAAAAGGACATACTGTAAACCTGTACGATTCTTTTTACGCTTTTGATCCCGGCGTTTTTGAAGAGGAGTATGATTTTATCACCTCCACCGAAACGTTTGAACACTTACATCAGCCACGGAAAGAGATCGACCGGTTGTGGGAAATCCTGAAGCCCGGCGGCTATCTGGGAATTATGACCAAAATGGCCCAAGCCGATAAAGAATTTTTTGCCGACTGGCACTACAAAAAAGATATAACTCATGTTACTTTTTTCTCGAAGGATACATTCCGCTGGCTGGCCGATTACCTGGATGCTTCAGTGGATTTTCCGGACGACCGGGTGATTATTTTCCAGAAATCTGATTAATTAAGTGTAAAATGAATTTAATCTGCGTAATTAGCGGAATCTGCGGACGTAAGCTAAGTACGGATCTCGCAGAGTGCGCAGATGTAAAACCTCATATTTTAAAAGAAGAAAGCTTCTTTACTGAATTTATTTCAGTAAAGTTACTAACAAAAGTTCACGGGATATTAGTGATCTTAATCTGCGTAATCGGCGGGAGGTTACAGATTATTCACTTTTCTATATATTGATTTTGAAATATCATTAGCATTGAAATTTACCAAAAGCCCAAGTTTAAGATCAGTAAGTTTTAAGTAGGTAATCACTTGTTTATGATGAACTTCATGTAATTGCTCTACAGATTTCAACTCAACGAGCACTTTTCTGTTAACCAGAATATCCATACGAAAACCTAAATCCATTTTTTGATCTTTATAAAAAACCGGAACACCTACTTCGGTTTGGATATTCAGCCCTTTGTCCACTAACTCATACGCTAAAGTATGCTGATAAACAGATTCCAGTAATCCCGGACCTAACGTATTGTAAACATCAAAAATAGCACCCCTGATGATATAAGAAAGTTCATTTTCAGTCATAAGAAAATCTGCAATAATTAAATAAATAAAGCAAAAATGTTGAATTGTGACTCTTTACTACCTATGGATCTCACAAGAATTCAGATATGAATGTTACAAGCTGCTGGAATAAAAAGGTCTGCGTAATCAGCGGAATCTGCGGGAGCAAACTTTATCACTCTATTATTTTCCCGCGGATCTCGCAGAGCGCGCAGATTAGTTTTACCTTTGAATTAAATATTACAAATCCGGATTTAGTTTAAATGTTTAACCTGACTTTTGACCATTACACCATAAAAGTTTCCGATCTTGAAGTAAGTGCATCATTTTACAGCGAGGTGCTTGATCTCAATGAGATCAAAAACCGCACGGAAAAACCTCATATCCGCTGGTTTTCGCTGGGTAACGGAACCGAGCTACATGTTGTGGAGGGAGAAACAGAAGAGATTCAAACCAACGTTGGAGTTCATCTAGCCCTGAAACTGGTAAGCTTCGATGAATTTTTAGACCATTTAAAATCGCATGATGTTAAGCCACATAATTCAAAAGGCAAGGCCGGAAACATTACCACCCGCGCCGATGGAGTCCGGCAGGTCTATTTCCCCGATCCTGATGGCTACTGGATAGAAGTCAATGAAGCCGCCTCACTATGAATCTATTTAATTATTCGTTGATGCAGGTTTTTTACGCATTCCGTATTACGTATCAGACATTACCGATAAATCCTTAAAAAGCGGTTATAAAATAATAAGCCATTACTCCACTGGCGATAACTTTCATTAGCGTATTTACGAGCAGCCCGGCAAATGATCCAATCGCTGATTTCAGTGCCCGGTCGGAAGATTTCCCGCCCAGCAATTCTCCGGCAAACGCCCCAACCAGCGGACCAACAATCATCCCGAAAGGCGGAAAGAAGAAAATCCCGATAATGAACCCGATAATGCTTCCCCATATTCCGTAGGGTGATCCACCGAATTTTTTAGTGCCATAGGCGGGAATCACATTATCTAATATCATGATCGCGACAACGATAAGCGCCCATACGATCAGAAAGGTTGCAGTAAACGGCTGATGAGCCAATTGCAGCGCTATCAATCCGCAATAGGTAACTGGTGTACCGGGCAGGATAGGGACAAACGATCCCAAAAAGCCGGCAATGATGCAGATTCCTCCAATAATGACAAGTAAGGTTTCCATAGGAGCAATAGTTAATGAGATGTTGACATTCTTATCAGACGAAAAGCAAAAAGAAGTGTTGCAAAACTTACTGCTCAAGTGGACCGAGCGGACTTTCCTCACATGCTTCCCGCTTAACATTATAAGTGATATCTGAAATCTTCCATCCGTTATCGGTTTTTATCAGAGAGATGAGGTTTGTTCCACAATGGGAAAACTGTCCGTCAACATGGAGATCATATGGAGTCCACGCCATGGCTATATTTCCATCCACCAAAACCTGCGTATCCCACATACGCTCCACCACTTGCTGTTTAAAGTTGCCAATACTTTGGGCGAATGCACTATTTTCGTTTAATGATATGTTGCCCTGCTCGTCAACACGAAAAGTATGACCTCCCTCAAGAAAAACAGAGGCAGCTTTGGCCGAATCGGCTTCAGCCATAGCATCAAAAACTGTCTGCACCGCTTCCAAAACTGCTTTTTTCTCATTCGTATTCTGGGCTGTTGCTGCTGTTGTTATCATAAAAAGCAATAAAACAGTCAGCGCTAAATTCCATAAATATTTTCCCATGTTATCTTACTGAAGAGTTAAAGTGATGGTTCGACCGGTGAACCCTGTACTATTACCGTATGAATATCTTCGGTGTTTTTGATCTCTTCAAGCGGATTACTGTTTAGCAGCACCAAATCGGCAGCATATCCCATCTGGATTTTTCCATACCGATTATCAACATCGAAAAATTCGGGGCCATTGATTATCGAGGTTTGCAATGCTTCCAATGGAGTCAAACCCGCTGCTACCAGCTCTTGCAATTCCTTGTGAAGAGAAATCCCGGGATAGACAAAAGAGTTGTACGGACCACTGTCTGATCCGGCTAATATCGGCACTCCGGCCTGATGGATATCCGGAATCATATTCACAAATCGCTCTTCCAAATTTCGGCGTCGCTGAGTAGCTTCTTCACTTTGATTACGCGCGGACTGCAGACGTCCCTGATACGTTTCCTGAATTCCTTCACCGATATATTCCAGATATTCATCCTCACTGTGATCCTCCTCATTCAAATACGCCAGCACTTTTCCTATATATAACGTAGGGACAACTCCGGTTCCAGTCTCAGCCATCTGTTCATAAGTTTCACGGGCAGTTTGCTCATCATACGTTTTGATAATTTCAGAAAGTGCTGACCAGAAACCATACTCTCCCTGGCGGACCGCTTTGGTAATTGTTTCTTCACTGGATGATGCCCCCTTCAACACATAATACATATGTTCTGTGGCATCAAGCCCAGCTGCTACGGCTTCAGTAAAATTAACGGTAAAGGGCATGTGTCCCGTAACCAGCATCCCCCGTCCTTCGGCCTCTTCTATCGCCGCCAAATATACATCGGCCGGTATGGTGCTGTCATAAAGCTTTACGTAGTCAACGTTCAGCGACTCCAGAGAATCAAAAGCCGCCGATACCCCATCAACCGATGTAAGCTCAATCGATCCCGCCCAGGAGGGATCCGCACCATCAATTTTAGGACCCGAGGTAAAAATTTGTGGACCTGTCAACTCACTGTTTTCAATCTCTTTCTTCCACTCGAGGATAGCCGGGGTAATATCTCCGCCCGCATCGCGCACTGTCGTCACCCCATTGGCAATAAAAAGATCGAGCAGCTCTTTATTTTCGGCTGCCAATGTATCGCCACCGCGGAAATGCACGTGCATATCCCACAGACCGGGTATTACATATTTGCCTGATGCATTTATGGAATCATCTGCAGTAATTTCCACACCGGCGTCGTGTATAGCAGCAATTTCACCATTCCGTATCTCAATAGTCTTATTCTTTGTGATATCCCCGGATTCAACATCAATGATATTTGCATCGGAAATAATCAAGTCGGCCGGAATGTCAGGTCCGCAAGCTGTTGCAAAACATACTGCTATCAGAAAAGCTAGTATTCTATAAGCCATTTTATTTATCCCTAAAAATATTCTGAATTAAGATCAGTCCCAATCCTTTTCTTGTCAAAGTGTATCATTCATATTAGCTATATTCCAATATAAAATGAATTTATTTTATACCTCGCCTCGAATAGCCGGGCGTATTTTATCATCGTATAGATTTCGCAGTTTTTGATGTATCTCCTCCGGCAGTGGATCGAGAGCTGAAGCCTTAACGTTACTCGTAATCTGATAAGTCTTTGAAGCTCCAGGTATAACCGTTGTAACCGCCGGATGATCGAGAATCCATCGCAAAGCAGCCTGAGCCATCGATATCTCACCCGGCAACATTTCGGCTACTTCCTGCGAAAGGTCTACTCCCCTCTCGAAAGGTAAACCGGAAAAGGTTTCTCCAACATTAAATGCCTCCCCGTTGGCATTGAAATTTCGATGATCGTTTTCAGGGAACGTTGTTGATTTGTTGAATTTCCCGGTCAACAATCCGCTAGCCAGCGGTACCCGGACAATAATTGCAACTCCCTTTTCCCTGGCTTTTTCAAATAGTTCATCAGCCAAGTGCTGCCTAAAGATATTGAAAATTACCTGCAACGAGGCCAGTCCATCATATTCGAGACAAATGAGCCCCTCTTCGATTGTCTCTACGCTGGCTCCCCAGTGGCGTATCAGTCCCTGGTCCTGCATTTTACGAAGATGCTCAAATACTTTTCCATCTTCCATCTGCTCTTTGGGAATGCAATGAAACTGTTCCAGGAAAAGCTCTGAAACACCAAGCCGTTCCAATGAATCCTCGATATGTTTTTTTATAAAATCATAAGTAAAATTTTGAGGCCAGCCGTTATCACCATCCTCTCGGCGACCCAGCTTGGTAGCCACATACAACTCTTCATCCCTTTCAGCTATAAACTTACCAATAAGACGTTCACTGCGTCCACCACCATAAATATCGGCAGTATCAATAAAATTACCTCCGGCTTCTACGTATGCTTTCAACAACTTCAATGACTCTTTATCGGAGATGTCTCCCCATTCTGTTCCGCCAAGTTGCCAGGTTCCCAATCCAACTTCAGCCACTTTTGTATCATCAAACGATCTGTAATTCATATGCTTTTATTTAAAGTTTTTAAACAGAGTTTTATCTATGAATCCTGATCCGCCGGCTGGCGGACGGGATGACACCCGCTTTTCAAGCTCAATACATTTTGCTGACTCATTCCCGAATTCACAAAAGAAGGGGAATAAAGAATTCTGATAAAAATTCTCATTCGTGTAAATCCGCGGCTTAAACCTGCGCACTAATAAATCCAATAATCTGCGTTCTATCTTACTCTACCATCGGCAGGTCCACACCGCGCTCTTTGGCCGTTTTGATGGCTTCATCGTAACCGGCATCGGCATGACGCATGACCCCGCTACCCGGGTCGTTGGTAAGAACCCGTTCCAGTCGTTCATCT
The DNA here is from genome assembly GCF_058386985.1 of Fodinibius sp. GM108. Taxonomy (NCBI): domain Bacteria; kingdom Pseudomonadati; phylum Balneolota; class Balneolia; order Balneolales; family Balneolaceae; genus Fodinibius; species Fodinibius sp. GM108. The sequence goes on along the minus strand of NZ_JBYEIR010000004.1, from coordinate 225,439 downwards.
GCCATTTCAGTACCGTCAGCTACGCACACCATTCCGCCGTGAATCGAATAACCGATTCCTACGCCACCGCCATGATGCAGTGATACCCAGCTGGCTCCGCTGGCTGTATTCAGCATTGCATTGAGCAGCGGCCAGTCGGCAATAGCATCCGATCCATCCTTCATACCTTCGGTCTCACGGTTAGGGGATGCCACCGACCCCGTATCCAGGTGATCTCGTCCGATAACGAGCGGCGCATCTACTTTACCTTCTTTCACGAGCCAGTTGAACTTGGCACCCATCTCCGCACGTTCACCATACTCAAGCCAGCAGATACGCGACGGTAAACCCTGGAACTGCACCTGGTCTTGGGCTTTTTTGATCCACCTATTCAGCGATTCCTTCTCCGGGAAGGTTTCGAGTACCGCCTGATCAGTCGTATAAATATCTTCGGGATTGCCGGAAAGTGCTGCCCAGCGAAACGGACCCGATCCACGACAAAACAGCGGACGAATAAATGCTGGTACAAATCCCGGAAAGTTAAAGGCCTCATCCAAACCCCGGTTATCAGCTACTTGTCCGCGGATATTGTTGCCGTAATCAAAAGTGATGGCTCCTTTCTCCTGCATTTTAAGCATCGTCTCTACATGCGTCACCATCGAATCAAGTACCGCATCCTGGTACATCTCCGGATTTAACTCTCGCTCTTCGGCGGCTTCTTCCAGTGACATGCCTGCGGGAATATAGCCCTTGTGGAGATCATGAGCTGACGTTTGATCGGTAAGTACATCGGGAATTATTCCCTTATCCAGCATCTTTGGCAATACTTCAGCCACGTTGCCCAGCAAGCCGATCGACAATGCTTCTCCTTTTTCCTTAGCATCCAACGCCTTTTCCAGCGCTTCATCAAGACTAGTGCATTTTTCATCGCAATACCCGGTTTCCACGCGCCGGTCGATCCGCTTCTCATCTACTTCGATGCCGATAAATGCAGCACCGTTCATCGTTGCGGCCAGCGGCTGCGCGCCGCCCATTCCTCCGAGTCCTGCTGTAACCAAAAGTTTTCCTTCCAGCGTACCGTCAAACTTTTGTCGGGCACATTCGGCAAAGGTTTCGTAGGTCCCCTGCAGAATGCCCTGCGTACCGATATAAATCCACGAGCCAGCGGTCATCTGACCATACATAGTCAATCCCTTTTTATCGAGACGACGAAATTCATCCCAATTAGCCCACTTCGGCACCAGGTGTGCATTGGCAATAAGCACGCGGGGAGCTTCTTCATGCGTTCTGAATACGCCCACCGGCTTTCCACTCTGTACCAACAGCGTTTCATCATTCTCCAGCCGCTTTAGCGTCTCCGTAATTTTGTGGTAGCACTCCCAGTTGCGCGCCGCCTTGCCGCCTCCACCATAAACAATCAGCTCGTCCGGCTTCTCGGCTACATCCGGATCGAGATTATTCATCAACATGCGCAGGGCAGCTTCCTGGTGCCAACCCTCGCACTGCAAGTCGGTTCCGGTTGGTGCTTTTATATTTTCAACAACGCCTTTACCTGTGCTCATTGCCAGTATGTTTTTCTTCGGATTTTATTAAAAGTAATAAATATCAACCGTATTGCGTATTCCAATTCTATCAATCACTTACGCACTACACAATCCGAAATATGAAAAAGTTGCTTCACTATATCGGTTTAATTATCATGCACGGCGTGAATCAAAATAATTATTGGGAAATCGCAATTCTAAATAAACTCACCACCCAATGGCAAATGAACAAACATCAACGGTAGAGACTGCCGATCAAAAAAACGATTTTTTCGGCCATCCCCGGGGGTTATCAACATTATTTTTTACAGAATTTTGGGAGCGTTTCAGTTATTACGGAATGCGCGCCCTGCTTGTCCTTTTTATGGCAGCAGCCGTAACGGGAGACAACCCCGGGCTCGGCTTTAGCGATGGAAGGGCTACTGCTATTTATGGCCTTTATACCTTTTTTGTATATGTATTGGCATTACCTGGCGGCTGGGTAGCCGACAAGTTATGGGGCCAGAAGAAAAGTGTTTTTGTTGGCGGATGTATCATTGCCTTAGGTCACTTTACGATGGCCGGTCCGTTGGTAGGACTTCCGGATGAACCCTCTTTTTACCTGGGACTTGTATTTATTGTAGTTGGAACCGGCCTCTTGAAACCGAATGTAAGCTCGATGGTTGGGGAGCTCTATCCCGAAGGCGGTGCCCGACGCGACGCCGGCTTTTCCATTTTTTATATGGGGATCAATTTCGGTGCTATTTTGGGTCCCACACTTTGCAGCATTCTTGGTGAAGGCTATAACTGGCACTGGGGGTTTTCACTGGCCGGTATCGGCATGCTGCTCGGACTCATCTCTTACAAAGTGGGAGAAAAAAATCTGGGAGACGCCGGTCGACTTAAAGTCGACGATAGCCAGGAAGTACTTTCCCGACGCAATCGAAACTTTTGGTTAACTACCGGCATCTGTACGGCAGTTATTGTCCTCTTTAGCTTTTTGATGAATACGGGCGTTATCGGTATTTCTCTTCAACAGCTCGCACAATCGCTTGGCACCAGCGTAGCCCTTATAGCTGTCATATTTTTTGCTTATTTGATAAACAACCCGAAATGGATCGCGGGAGTTGTTTTATTAGCTGCCGCGGGATATTACGTTGCATCTTTTTACTGGGGACCTACGATATTTTCGTATCAAATCGGCATTGGAATTACAGTTATAGCATTTCTGATCCTTAATACCGTAAGAATGTTCATGCCAAGCCTTCAAGTTTCTTTAGAAAAGAAAAGGCTGTTTGTCATCTTTTGGCTTTTCATCCTTGCTGCACTTTTCTGGAGTGGTTTTGAACAAGCGGGATCTTCTTTAAACCTATTTGCAGAACGTGAAACTGATCGCACCTTCGGCCCATATGGATTGATCAGTCAAGTTGGAGCCTTTTTACCGGCACTACTTATCGCTCTTCCCCTCGGATATATCAGCTGGCGAATTTTCAAACGAGATAATCTTTGGTGGGTGGGCAAAGCTGGTGTAGCAGGTCTTTCACTACTGCTAATCGGCTTTACGTATTACGTTTCTACCCAGCTTGTCACCACATGGGAAATGCCGGCAAGTATGCTTCAAAACATCAATCCGCTATTTATTGTAATTCTTGCCCCCGTCTTCGGTTGGCTTTGGACTTGGTTAGCTAGTCGAAATGCCAACCCCTCTATACCCGTAAAATTTGCACTGGGTCTTCTGGGATTGGCTGCAGGATTTTTTGTAATATCCTGGGGAGCTGCTAACGCCACTGGCCCAAATTCTGTTGCTCCTGTTTGGCTAATCGTCACCTACTTTTTACACACCTGTGGTGAACTTTGCTTATCTCCGGTCGGTCTTTCTTCTATGACTAAACTAGCGCCGGAACGCCTTGTAAGCCAGATGATGGGTGTTTGGTTTGTGGCCGCTGCACTTGGTAACTTGTTCGCTGGTCTTATGGCGGGGCAACTTGAAACGCTTGAACCATCCGGTCTTTTCTGGAGTGTAGCGTTAATGGTTGGCGGCGGCGGAATCATTGCCCTGCTTGCAGCACCACCTGTAAAACGCTTGATGGGTGATGTAGAATAATATTTAAAAAGGTACGAATTTTCCTCATCCGCCCGACCGTAAATCAGCGGTCTGAGGGTACGGTAAAAAAAAGGCTTCCCGATTGGGAAGCCTTTTTTATCTCAATCTTGTTCAAAATCCAGTGGCGGAGGTCCGGGCGGTATCATTCCCTCATATTCATAATCACCTTTTCTTTCCTTGAACTCAGCCTTAACCTCTTTGACCAATTCGGGTTTTTCAAATAAATCAACCATGGTCATAGCCAACGCTTTGGATGCATAAAGCATACCTTTGTGCCCGATTGACATCCCGGAAGTTGCGACCACTGCCCATGAATGCCACGGCGTCCCTTTGGGTGCTGTTGTTGCCCCCAAACGAATTGTAGGTACAATATAGCTAACATCGCCTACATCAGTAGAACCTCCACCGGGGTGCTCGGCTGTCTCTTTGAGTGGTTCTATTTCCATATCTATTCCCACAACCTCACTATCGGTAGCTTCCTGTATCTCTTTAGCAAAATTTTGTTCTTCTTCTGTATAATCGATCGTTCCCAGCGTCTCAAGGTTCGATTGCAGCGCTGCTCCTCCGGTACGGTTCACCAATATATCATGAATACCAGAGATAAGCGATATTTCATGATCTACATTTGCCATTACTGCTGCACCTTCGGCCATCGCTTCTACCCTTTTCCAGACTTTTTGCATGCCTTCTCTTTTTGTATCCCGGACACGGACCCAAATTCTGGAATAATCAGGGACAACATTGACGACCTTTCCGGCATCTTGTATATGGTAATGAATTCGCACAGTTGGCTTTACATGTTCCCGATACATATTGATGCCATCGGTATAAAGTTCCAGCGCATCACCGGCACTACGCCCATTCCAGGGATCGCTCGAAGCATGCGCAGACTGACCGTGGAATTCAACCAAAAAATCAACCAGGGCTAAACTGCTTTGGACATCTGCTTCGGTATTGTCGCTGGGATGCCAGTCCATCATTACATCTACATCGTCAAAAGCTCCGGCCCGAATCATCCATAATTTGCCAAAAAACTTCTCTTCTGCCGGGGTACCATAAAACCGGATCGTCCCCTCAAGATCACCACTTTCAATTAACTCCTTTATTGTTAAAGCGGCGCCAAGTGAAGCAACTCCAAATAGGTTATGACCGCACCCATGGCCGGGAGCGCCTTCTATAAGCGGTTCTTTGTGGGGCACCGTTTTCTGGGATAATCCCGGCAGAGCATCAAATTCTCCCATAATTCCGATAATCGGCTCGCCGCTTCCATATTCAGCAGTAAATGCGGTAGGGATTTCCCCTATTCCACGTTCAACAGTAAAACCCTGATCTTCAGCAAATGAGGCTAACGCTTCAGAAGATTGATTTTCCTTAAAGGCAATTTCTGCGTGTTCCCAAATAGCATCACTTAGATCAGTAAGAGCTGACGCGTGATTATTGATAGAGCTAACCACCTGCTGCTTATTTTCATTGGTAATATCTTGTTGAGCAGCTGCAGATGTGGTAAACAGAAGAACAATAAAAAGAGTAAGGCTTCTCATAATTATTAAGGTTAGATAATTAAAATGTATTCAAAATAAGCCACTAACGGTGGTAAAATGCAAATCAGGGAATACTTCTCTTAACGATTGTAAGATGGTATTCACAAGAAAGTTATTTGCACGTAAAATTACAGGAACTTCACTTCGGCACTATTTGCTTTAGACTGGTTCTGAAACCTCGAAGCTATCATGCTATATAGTACTGATTAATCTTCACGTACTCCTTATATTCGTATCTATGAAAAACAAGCCAGCTACATCTGAAAACAAACAATCCGAAATTACTGAGCGAAAACCTATCGCTGCCATAGCCACTCCTGTTGGGGAAGGCGGCATAGCCGTAATTCGTGTATCCGGGAAAGATGCAATTGCAACTGTCAACCAAGCGTTCCAGGGAGCTGATTTAACAGAAAAGGATTCCCATACCGTACACTTCGGGAAAATTTTAGATGGCGATGGAGAGGTTGTCGATGAGGTACTGGCTACGCTTTTTCATTCTCCCAAATCATATACAGGAGAAGAAACAGTTGAGATTTCCTGTCACGGCGGTGTACTGGTTACACAAGCCGTTTTGGAAGCAATGCTGGATCTGGATATTCGCTCCGCCGAACCCGGTGAATTTACACAGCGCGCCTTCTTAAATGGAAAGATGGAACTTAGTCAGGCCGAGGCGGTCGCTGATCTCATCCATGCGAAAAGTAAAAAGGCACTGGATGCTGCCCATCAACAGCTGGAGGGACAACTTGGTGAACACATCAAGCAATTCCGCCAGCAAATTATCGATGCTACCGCCATGGTAGAGCTGGAATTGGATTTTGTGGAAGAAGATGTCGAGTTCGCTGACAAGGAGGAACTTGAACGACTCCTCAAAGAGCTGGATGAAGAGATTGATAATCTGCTGGCTACCTATGAAACGGGTCGGTTAGTCAAACATGGTGTTCGAACTGTTTTTATTGGCCTGCCCAATGCCGGCAAATCAACCCTGCTGAATACCTTGGTAGGTAAAAACCGGGCTATCGTTACGGAAATTGCAGGAACCACTCGTGATACTATTGACGTGGACTGGAGTTACGACGGACTCCGATTTATTCTTACCGATACTGCCGGACTCCGTGAAACGGAAGATATCGTTGAAGCCGAAGGCGTAAAACGTTCACAGCAGGCCTTTGAGAAAGCCGACCTGGCTGTGTATCTAAAGGATCTCTCCCGCGAGCTGACCCCGGAAGAGCGCAAAGATATAGCCAGGTTTCAAAAAAGTGCCGGAGAAACACCATTCGTGCTCATCGGCACGAAGAATGACATTGCCCTGGATGTGGAAGATGAACGTATTGATTATGATCTGAAAATCTCGGCGCTTGAGGGAGAAAAGATCGACGAGCTCAAAAAGCTGATGAAGCAGCGCGCCCTCGAAAATAAAGAATATGACTCATCGAGCCTATTGGTCACTTCCAGCAGACATCGTGATGCACTTCAAAGTGCCCAGGAAAATGTACGAAGTGCCTTACAGGCACTTGATCAGGGCATGACCGGCGATTTTCTTTCCATCGACCTGCGTTCGGCGCTTAAAGATTTGGGTACAATCACCGGCGAAATTACCACCGAAGATATTCTGGATTCTATCTTTTCGCGCTTCTGTATCGGTAAGTAATAGAACGCGGATAACGCAGATAACGCAGAATCACCGGATCATGCAGATAAGTTTTGCAAAAGTTGAAATAGCAAACTGATCAGATCAGCAAATCAACAAAATGATATCCCCGGACCAGAATATCCGGGGCTAATTTTTTTTTCTTAATCAGTTTCTCCATAAGTAAACTCGATGACATCTCCCTCGCTAAAAGAATCAATTGTTTCAACTGCCTCTCCTTCGTCAAAGCGTGGAAAACCCTCCTCTTCATAAGATTCTCCTCTCACTATTTCGGCAAATCCTTCTCCGGCATTAACTTCAAACTCAACGATAACACCAACGGCCTGTTTTCCTGGGTCAGAACTTTCCATAATGTATCTTGTCGGACCACCCCAGCTTTCGGTACTGCCTCCACTGCTTTCTTCACATCCTTCACCTTCATAACAGAAACGTACTGTACCTATATCGGCATCTGCAAAGGATCCTTGAGAAACTTCTACCTCTTCATCCCCGGTTCGTTCTAATACTACTGCTAATCCATTCAACTCGCTTTCTGATGATGTTGATCCATCATCACCGCATCCGGTAATTCCGATCAAAAAAATAAGAACAACTATTGTGTAACTTACTCTCTTCATAGTCAAAATGATAAATTTAGTTTTAAGGTTTGTTACATGGATTAATCCATTTCTACCTTTACATTGCGTATTCTGCTCATTAATTCGTTCAGATCCAATCAATAATATCAGCCGAAATATGCCAACAAGCCCTGACAAAATTTTCATCAAACTATATTCAGTTTTATAGAGTTTATTAAGACTTAAAGCAAAATCAGATCAAACAAAAACCTCCATTATGAAAATTATTATCGTTGGCGCTACCGGTACAATCGGTAGTAAAGTAACCGCAGATTTTGAACAGGATCATGAAATAATAAAAGTAGGTTCCAGTAGTGGTGATATCCACGCTGATATTACGAAACCCGAAACAATTGAAAATCTATTTGAACAAGTTGGGACTTTTGACGCTCTTATCAGTGCAAGCGGAGCCGGCCATTTTGGTCCGCTCAAAGAAATGACTACTGATGATTTTAAAGTGGGATTAAAGAGCAAGTTACTTGGACAGATTACTCTGGTTCTTAAAGGACAGCATTATATCAACCCCAAGGGATCTTTTACGCTGATATCCGGCATCCTGTCTGATGATCCGGTATATGCTTCGGCCAATCTTGCTGCTGTTAATGGGGCTATCAACAGCTTTGTTGTGTCAGCCGCTATGGAGCTTGAAAATGATGTTCGAATCAATGCTGTGAGTCCGGGTGTGGTCGAAGATTCACCGGAACTTTTCGATGCTTTTCCCGGTCATAATCCTGTTGCAATGGAAAGGGTAGTAAGAGGATATCGAAAAAGTGTTTTGGGAGCCATAAGCGGTCAGGTTATTAAAATCTGGTAGCCGTCTCATCAGAATCGCTATCCAAAAGCAGATTAATCATGGCACAAACAAAAGCAGCTTTTTTTGAAGAGTTTGGCGAACACAGCAATGTAAATATTGACACCATTGAACTTCCGGATCTCGGAGAAGGTGAAGTACTTGTCAATATCAAAGCAGCGGGTGTAAATCCTGTGGATGCGTCTGTCATCCAAGGACATCTGGACAACGCCATGCCCCACGAATTTCCGCTTATTCCAGGATGGGATATGTCGGGCGTAATTGAAGATCGAGGCTTCGCAGCCCGGCGTTTTGATATTGGAGATGAGGTATATGCCTATGCCCGTCGTCCTTTTGTACAATGGGGTACCTTTGCCGAATATACCGTAATTCCCGAAAGCTATCTCTGCCGTAAGCCTAAAACCATCCCTCATGAAGAAGCCGCGTGTGTTCCACTGGTTGGCCTTACTGCCTATCAATCGATGTACGAAGCCGGTGACCTCGAGGAGAATCAAACGGTTTTAATACTCGGAGCATCGGGTGGTGTTGGCAGTATGGGCATTCAGCTGGCTAAGGCCAAAAATGCTTATGTTATTGGCGTAGCAAGCAAACAAAATCAAGATTTTATGAATGAGCTCGGCGCAGACGCTACCATTGATTATAAGAATAATGATGTCGGTGAGGCCCTTAACGAAATAAAACCGGAAGGAGTGGATCTGATTTTTGATTGCGCCAGTGGTGAAACTTTGCAGCAAAGCCTTCCGGCGCTAAAAGAGAATGGCAAACTAGTCTCTATTCTTAACAGAGGCGATAATATTGATCCGGATATCGATTTCGAATACGTTTTTGTTGAACCTCATTCTCGTCAGCTCGATCATCTTCGGGAACTCGTTGAAACCGAACAAATAGAAGTGCCAGTCACTAATAGATATACATTGGGACAAACAGCCTCAGCACTCGAGCAGATCCAAACGCTACATACCACCGGAAAGATTGTCATTGCCCCTTAGGATAGATATGACAAAAATACAGAAAAGCCCGACTCCTCTTATCTGGAATCGGGCTTTTCCTATTAAATTCCTAAGATTTCCTTCTTAGTTATTTCCGTCACCGGATCCGCCATCATCGCTGCTTCCACCTTGGTTGTTTTGATTTTGTGGTAATTCGGGGACAGCAGAAGGTGATTGGTTTTGCTGCTGTTCAACAGGCACTCCACTTTGCTGTACGGCACTTTCTGAGGCTCCGCCGCGATCAATAGCAAAGTTAGCAAGCACGCAAAGCACAAGCAGCGCGCCGCCTAACACGCTAGTCGATTTGGAAAGCAGATCAGCCGTGCGTCGAGCACCCAATCCACCGCCACCGGCCATTCCACCGGCAATGCCGCCAGCCAATCCTTGCCCCTGGCCAGGCTGAAGCAGCACAACAATGACTAACAAAATACAAATTATCGTTATGGTACCTAGTATTATATAATAGAGCATAATGTGAATCTATATGACAGTATTTTCAGATCGGTAAAGTTATCCAAAATTCCTTTTCTTTACAATAATGATATACACCATTTATTGTTTTCAGTGGTATTAGGTAACCGTTAAAAATCAGTTTTATTTTGTTAATCAATTAATTTTCTACTGTGCAGGATATCTCTAATCAAGTCACACAATTCATAGAAAATTCCCCGGGCATTACCTACCAGATTATCCTGTCTGTCGCTGCCATAGTTTTAATATGGCTAATCTGGTTTATTGCCATTCGTATCATCAATAAGAAAATACCTGAGGCCAAAGTCCGGTATAAATGGCGCAAAAATTTAACCTATGTTTCGGTTTTCGTGGGTTTTCTTGTTGTCGGAAGGATCTGGTTTGAGGGATTACAATCTCTTGCGACGTTTTTGGGATTACTCTCGGCCGGTTTGGCTATAGCTCTTCGGGATCCGGTTACTGATTTTGCAGCATGGATTTTTATCCTCTGGCGTAAACCGCTGGATGTTGGCGACCGTATCCAGGTTGAGGATATAAAAGGCGACGTCATTGATATCCGCGTTTTCAAATTTACTGTTCTGGAAATCGGCAACTGGGTTCACGCCGATCAAAGTACAGGACGCGTTGTACACGTTCCAAACCATAAAATATTTTCAGCATCACTGGCCAACTACACCAGCGACTTTGAGTTCATTTGGAATGAACTGGAAGTACTTGTCACGTTCGAGAGCGATTGGGAAAAAGCCAAGCAAATTTTGCAGGAAATCGCTGATGAACAGCTGCGGGATTTCGTAGAACAGGCACAGGAACAGGTTTTGCGAGCTAAAAAATCATATCTTATTTATTATCAATATTTGACTCCAATTGTCTATACCGATGTTCAGGACAGCGGCATCCGATTGACCATACGTCATCTCACAAATCCCAGGCAGCGACGGAGTGTATCACAATCAATATGGGAAGACATCCTGCGAAAATTTGAGGAACATGATGACATCGATCTGGCCTATCCCACTATGCGCATCACGAATCGCTGATTTCTTCTGCTTAATCTGCATAATCAGTGGTCATCAGCAATCTTATTTTGGAATGGGCTGTATCAGTTCGGGGCTGTTGTTTTCGGGATCATTGACATCTTCTGATACACGATTGACCGCCAGCTCGGTTAATGAGTAGGAGTTCATTATCTTTTCAAGGTCCGTATCGCTTAACTCATCCTTAGATAACCAACGTTCATAATGGTCCGGACTTAACAGCACTGGCATACGATCATCCACAGGCTGCACCAAGGCATTCGCTTCGGTTGTGAGCATGGCACAGGAATAGACATTACGTCCCGATGAAGATTTCCAAACGGAATAAATTCCAGCGAACGCTGTTAGTTCGTTTGTCAGAAGACGAATGTAAAAAGGTGTACTTTTCTTTTCAGTAAATTTCCATTTATAAAACCCGTTGGCAGGAATTAAGCATCTGCGCTTTTCAAAGCAATCAGAAAACCATTCATTTTCCTCCAGTTCTTCCAAAGCCACTTCATAATTTTCATCGCCCTCCATTTCCATATCGGCATCCGGCGGTATCAATCCCCAGTTAAAACTGTATATTTTACGATCCCCATCTTCCTGATAAACAACGGGGATACGTGCACCGGGTGCAATGTTATATTCTGATTCAAAAAAATCCGCTCTCTCGGTAGAAACCCCGAATTTTTGTTCTACATCTTCCTGAGAAGCCTCAAATACAAATCTGTCACTCATAAAAATATGGTTTCCTTCATCTTTTCCTGTAGATTTACGTGCCTTTTATATTAATGTAACCTATTCAAAACTGCTAATGTTTCTTCTTATGAATATCTTCATCAATGAAAACGAACAGCGTTTAAGAGCAGGTTGGCGACTTCTGTTCCAGCTTTTAATCTTGGTTGCCACTACATGGGGCATATCTTCCGGTATTTCTTATTTCATGCCCGGCCTATCCATTCTCTTTTCTGTTATTCCGATGTTTATTGGTGTTATTATCAGCGTTTGGATTGCCGCACGCTATTTTGATAAACGTCCTATTACTGAATATGGAATTGATTTCAATAAAACCTGGGGTAAAGAATTTTTGATCGGTACCGGAATTGCCGCAGCAGCTCAAGGTGTCATCTTTCTTATAGAATGGCAGGCGGGATGGATCACATTTACAGGTTATGGCTGGAATCTTCCCCTGGAAAGTTCCTTTGGATTGGGAATAGCTGGCTTCTTTGTTGCTATGCTGGCTGTAGGATTTCATGAAGAACTTTTTTCACGCGGCTATCAGATTCTGAATATTACAGAGGGACTTCGTTATCCGTCTCTTGGACGCCGAGGAGCCTTGATAATTGCGGTTCTAATAACCTCTTCAATATTTGGAATCATGCACGCCTCCAATCCCAATGCATCACTGATATCTACATTCAATATCATTTTGGCTGGCGTTGTTTTAGCAGTGCCATATGTTTTAACCGGCAGGCTGGCTCTCTCTGTGGGATTACATTTCAGCTGGAATTTTGTAATGGCCGGTGTGCTGGGATTTCCTGTGAGTGGTAAAACAATAGAAATAACAGTACTTAGTATACGTCAAGACGGTCCTGAACTTTGGACGGGCGGTGCCTTTGGTCCCGAAGCCGGTTTGGTGGGTTTACTAGGTATGGCAATAATAGTAGGGGGTTCCTGCGTTTATATTAAGTGGGCAGAAGGCGAACTCGCTGTCGCAGAATTATTTAAGAAAGACGAACAATTAGCTATGAAATCAGATGAGCAAGCCTTATAAATTTTGTATATTCTGCCACTTGATTAGCATCGTTTGTTTTTGAAGCGATGCATGAAGAAGCAAACGTTAATAAAATGAAAGGTGAGGACGTTGAAGTTTGAAGAAATGACGTTGAGCCCCAATATCATGAGTGGGCTTGAAGATGTTAATTATACTGAACTTACAGAATTACAAGAAGAAGCAATTCCTGTTATACTGGATGGAAAAGATGCATTAATAAAAGCTAAACCCGGAAGCAGCAAAATTGCCTCTTTTGTAATACCGGCCCTTCAACAGATCGATAAAAAAGATCCTAAAGAAGGAACATCGGTTTTAGTGTTAACTCCCAATCCCGAAGAATCAAAAGAGATAGATAATCTTGTTTGGGCAATGGGTTATCACGCCGAAATCGAATGTGCATCTGTTGATATGGACGGTGACTTTGAGGAACAGGCCGAAGCTTTGAAAAGCAAGGTTGAAGTGATTGTCGGCAATCCGGGCCCCCTGCTGGATGTGTGCCAGGAGTTACGGTTTATATTCCGGGATGTCGACTTGGTAGTTATTGATGAAGCAGATGAGATGCTTTCGCTGAATCTGCATTCAAAGATCAAAAATATTATTAAACGTGTTTTGAATGAACATCAAACGCTCATCTATGCTGATGACATTAATGATGAGGTAAAAGAGCTGGCCAAAAAATATCTGGATGATCCGGTCGGCATCGGGTTTGAAGACAAGCCCGGTATGTTGACAGAACCACCAAAAGTGGACCAAAGTCTTAATCAGGGCTACATCTATGTGCCAAATCGTATGAAAATTTCCACATTGATGGCTCATATTAAGGAAACACCTACAGATAATTGCGTAATCTTTACAGCCTCAAAGCGTGGAACCGATCGGCTGTATCGAATACTGCGCAAACGAAATCTTAAAGCTACGAGCCTGCACGGCAAGCTGTCTGATGAAAAGCGGTCTCAGCGATTTGCCAATTTTACAAATGGGGATGTACAGTATCTGTTAGTTGCTGATATTCCTGCCGCTGAACTCAACCTTAATCGTGTGACACAGGTCATCAACTACGATGTGCCCAACAATCCCGATGAGTATCGCTATCGAGCAAATTTGGTGGGATCCGGAAAAGCTTCGCGACTGGTTTCACTGGTTTCGAAACAGGATCGCAGCGATATCAATGAGTTGGAAAATTCCCTTGGTCAAGCTCCCAAAGAGCTTTCGCTGCCTGATGAGGTACAGCAGAAGCTGCAGGAGCGTAAGAAGAAGAAAAAGAAAGGCAAAGGGAAAAAGAAAAAAGCACACCGCAAAGGCAGCCAGAACGGTCGCGGCAATAAGCATAAAAAAGATGATGAGCTACAACTTCCGCGTCCCAGTTATGAAAAACTAAGCGGTGGACGTAAAGGCGACGGATCAGAAAAAGAGGAAGAGTCCGGCGTAATGGGCTTAATTAAAAAATTGTTTAGCTAGAAAAGACGGTTAATTACCACACTTAAAGCAAAAGCCCCCTCACGGTTAAGTGAGGGGGCTTTTTTGTTTTGGTAATTGGTAGCTTAAAGCCTGAAGATAAATCATCAGGCTAATAAGCAAAAAAACCGAAGCTCACTTAAGTGAGCTTCTCTCAAAGTTCTTAGGGTAAAAGTATTCTCTTCAGACTACACTGCTCTATTTTTGACCCCTTCTTGTTCTTCCACTACTATCGCAGGGGAAGAAAGGCATTTGTTACACTTTGTGGTTTCAACCTCGAACTGAAGATCCAGCTTCGGAACGGATATGAGAAATTCCATTTCCAACAGACAATTGCATTACGAAGCAGGAGCTTCTAGTGAGAATGACCACAGAAGCTGGGAATCAGATAAAATTTTCGTTACGCACCAGAGGTATGTAACGAGCAAGATAACTCTAATTCCGCCTGCACGCTGGTTTTGCGGCTGGTGGATCTATATGCTACTATATCACCAGATGCAATTCCCGGCACCGGGTTGAGCTGTGTTGTATTCCAAAGCAAGAGATCGGGATGAGATAAAATTAAAGAATGGTTAACTGGGAAAAACGGCTCAATACCCACTTATAAAAAAGCCCCGCCACAATTAAGTAGCGGGGGCTTTAAAAGTTTTCTGTCTTTGCCTTTATCAGGCAGTCATTTTCTGCTGGCTTTTGGTTTCTGCAAGTGCCACATCCTTTATCGCCTCAAACCCGTCGAGCGTTTTTTGAATATGTTCTTCGGTATGTGCGGCCGTCGGAATCAGGCGGATGAGTACTGTTCCTTTAGGCACTACCGGGTAAGCGACCCCGCTGACAAAAATTCCGTGTTCTTCGCGCAGCTTCCTCATAATTGTTGTACAAAGATCTGTACTTCCTTTCGTAAGCACAGGCGTTACCGGGCATTCAGCGGGCAGCACGTTATATCCCAGGTCACGCAACCCACCGCGCAGCATATTTGTATTCTCCCAGAGCTTTTCTCTCCACTGGGGATTATCCTGAATCAACTGCAAACGCTTGCGAGCGGATTTAACTATCGGCATAGGTACCGACTTTGCAAATATCTGACTTCGAACGTTTGCCTTCAGAAATTCAACAACGCGTTTATCGTCAGTTGCAACAAAAGCACCGATCAAAGCAAACGCTTTGGCAAACGTTCCGAAATAAAGATCAATTCCGTCATGGCAACCAAGATGTGTCCCCGTACCTGAACCATCCTCACCCATCGTTCCTACGCCGTGAGCATCATCCACTAACAAACGGAACGGAAATTTCTCTTTGAGAGCAATCATCTCCTTCAATATTCCCAGATCGCCCGTCATTCCAAACGCACCTTCGGTGACAACCAATACGGCAGAATCATCACGCTTATTGCGATGGGCGCGTCTGAGCTGCTTTTCAAAACTTTCAATATCGTTATGCTGAAATACATATTTTTCGGCCATCGCCAACTGCTTGCCATCTACAATACAAGCATGACTGAGCTCATCATAAATGAGAAAATCTTTGCGATCAACCAAAGCATGAATCACGCTCATGATGCCCTGATAGCCGTAATTCAGGAGAAAAGCATCTTCTTTATGTACAAAATCAGCTAATTCCTCCTCCAGCTTTTCATGCTCCGAAGTATTACCCGTCATCAAACGAGCTCCCATAGGACTGCTCAGACTATAATCCTGGGCAATCTCCGCATCATACTTTCTTACTTCTTCATTGCTTCCGATCCCCAAATAATCATTAATGCTCCACACAATGACGTCATCACCATTAAATTCCATCACCGGCCCCAATGGCCCTTCTAGCTTAGGGTACGTATAATAGCCATAACCATCTGAAGTAAATTCCCCTAACGGGCTTGGTCTGCTCTGAAGCTTATCAAATAAATCCATAAAACTGCCAAACTATATCTTTTGATTTGATTTTGCGTAGATGACTTTTTTCAACAAGAGCTCAACGTGAAAAAACAATTAAAAAAGGTAATGAAAAAAGCCTTATTGTCAAAAATAAGGTACTCCCATCGAACATCCCTTAAGTACCTGTTTCTGTTGACCTTATATTAAATGCTCAACAAATCACCTATTAAACTTTGCTGAATAGTACAATACTCTTTAACCGATTTCAATAAAAGAAATCGTTAACAGAAACTATTACTAGCTAATTATTCCAAAGACCCTGCTATATCTAAAACAACATCCTGTAAATATTCCACGTCTGATTTTTTTGTACGGTGATTTATAAAGCAAGCCCGCAGTGCGGTAGCTCCATCAATCTTTGTTCCGGTTAAAAACACGCGTCCGTCATCCTCTATATTGTTGACGATCTGATCATTAAGCTCATTTAATTTATTTTGATCCAAACCACCTGGATTATAGCG
This sequence comes from Fodinibius sp. GM108, assembly GCF_058386985.1. Taxonomy (NCBI): domain Bacteria; kingdom Pseudomonadati; phylum Balneolota; class Balneolia; order Balneolales; family Balneolaceae; genus Fodinibius; species Fodinibius sp. GM108. The sequence continues at coordinate 209,122 of NZ_JBYEIR010000004.1, read as the reverse complement.
AAAACAAACAATCGACAGTGGCGCCGGGGCCATCATTTCCAGCTGGTCATTATCCTCTACCAATTCTACTAAATATTGTGCCTTTTCAATATCGGCCGCTATCTCTTTCCGTAACTGGGTTGCACCAAAAGCTTTGATAGTCATCCAAACTTTAAGTGCCTTAAATTCCTTCGTCAGCGGCAGGTTGTATTCCATAAGATCGATACGCCCTCCATTCTGCTCATCGGACTTTAGGTAATCGGGAATGGTACTAAATGTTTTGCGAAGATGATCCGGATCTTTTACCAGTACTCCCCCAGCTTCAAAAGGCACATACATCCATTTATGGGGATTTACAACCACCGAATCTGCCTTTTCAATACCTTCAAACAAATGAGAAACACCTTCAACTTTGGCCGCCGGGCCGCCGTAAGCCGCATCAACATGAAACCACAGATCGTGCTGCTGGCAAATTTTCGCCACCTCATTTAAATTATCCACGGCGCCAGAGTTTGTTGTCCCTGCTACGGCAATAGCACAGATAGGATGAAAACCTCTGTTTTTGTCGGCCTGTATCTGCTTTTCTAACTCCTCGGGATGTATACGCATCTGATTATCCACCGGAATTTTGCGTAAGTAATTTTTACCGAGTCCCAGCATATCCATCGCTTTATCAAAGCTGGAATGCCCTTCTTCCGAAACATACACTGTCATTGGTTTCGAGCCATATAATCCTTCACCAGAGATGTCAGCAGGCGCTTTTATCTTACGTGCCACCGCCATGCAGTTAAAATTCGCTACTGATCCCCCGCTAAGCAGCACTCCGGCACTGCTTTTGGGATAACCGATGAACTCTGCCACCCAGCGCATCACCAGCCGTTCCAGCTCGGTACTGACCGGCGACGAATGCCATTTTAGATTATTCTGATTAAGCGAAGCCTTAATCAATTCAGCCAATACAGCCACCTGATTCCCACCTCCGGTAATATATCCGAAATACCGGGGGCCGCTACTATTCGTTATGGTCTTGAGTACTTTGTCACCTACTGCATTCAGCAGCTCAGTAATATCTTCGGAATTTTTAGGAAGTGGTTCTTTCAGCAATTTTTGGACTTCGGCGGGTGTTTTTCCGGCAAAAACCGGTGACTCATCCATTTCTGAATAAAATTTAGTAACTAAGTTTCCAGCCTGTTTTATCCACTGATCAAACTGTTGCGGAGAAACGTCGAGACTCATGGAGCTGTTTTTATGAAAACGCTTATGATTACATCATTAAATCGAAACCATGAATATAGGATTCTTCCTTTGGAGACACTAGCTTCATTTTAAGAAATAGCTAACTACTCATCTCGTTTCGTACTTAAAGCGCTTCATAAAAATACCTGCCTAAACCCAAGGTAAAAACAAGCCAACCGTAAATAGTATGCTCAATGGTAACCCAGAACAACGATTCCGTGCGCATATAGGTAATTGCAAATAGGAGTCCGCCGACAAAGCTAATAGCAATTGCCCACCAGTTAAAATAGACAATGTGCATAAACGCAAATAAGATAGCACTTGTAAACACGAGCATACTCTCTGAAGGTATGAGCTGGCGGTAACGATGGAAATAAAACGTCCGGTAGATGAATTCTTGCGGCAATGCCGAGAGAAATGGATATAGAATCATTACAAGCATCCACCAGAGAGAACGTTCAGAAGGAAACGCAAAAAATCGCCCGGGGTGAAGAATCCAAACAAGAACAACCAGAGCAGCAATGACGAACAGTGTTCTGATCAGGATATTTTTGCTCACATCTTCTGTAAATTTCCGGGTCAAAATTCCACGGCTAAATTCGGAATCGCCCCAAAGCTGATATCCGCAATATCCCGCTACCATAATCAGCAGTAAAATTTTTGGTATTGGTATCAATTCCCAAAACATCAGCAGTGGAATCCCAATAAATAATAAGGCACCCTCCACTGCCAAAAGCCAGCTCTCTGTTTGATTTTCGTTCTCCATTATCGACTCCTCTCTATCCATTTTTTACTTGAACGTATCTTTTTATAAGCATGTTACCATTGAATGTTCAATGCGAACAATACCTCACTTTTTGCCATAAAATTCTTACCTTTACCCGTTTATACAAACGTAAAGATTTACTGAATGTCACAGACCAAATCTCCCTCTGAAAGCACCAAACAAAAGTCAACTGAAGAACGTCCCATCATTGTCAAAGGGGCGCGTGTACACAATCTCAAAGATATCGATGTTGAGATCCCCCGGAACAAGATGACGGTTATTACCGGCGTCTCAGGATCGGGAAAATCAAGTTTGGCTTTTGACACTATTTATGCCGAAGGACAGCGCAGATATGTAGAAAGTCTCTCAAGTTATGCCCGGCAGTTTTTGGACCGAATGGATAAACCGGATGTTGATTACATGCAGGGAATTTCTCCTGCCATGGCTATTCAACAGAAAACAACCTCCAGTAATCCGCGATCAACAGTAGGTACTACAACTGAAATTTATGACTACATGCGCCTGCTCTATGCACGCATCGGTCGTACCATTTCACCGAAGTCAGGACGTGAGGTCAAAAAGGACAGTACCAAAACTGCCATTGAAGAGCTACACCGCCAGTTTGAGGAAGGCACTAAGTTTTATGTGCTTTTTTCCATCCCTGAACACGAAGAAAAAAAGCTGGACGATGAGCTCCGGGTACTGAAGGAAAAAGGGTATCCGCGCCTGTTACATATCAAAGATGAACAGATTTTGGATTTGACTGCTGACGATGTGGATACCGACAACATGAATCCTGATGAATACCGCGTGTTGGTGGATCGATTAATTCTTAAAAGTGATGACGATACCCGAGCGCGCATTGCCGGTTCGCTGGAAACTGCCTTTCACGAGGGACGTGGACGTTGTTCGGTTAAAATACGTGAAGCCGATCTCCCTGAAAAAATTAAAGAGTTCCCCTCCCAAGGAGGGGACAGAGATGGATCCCTGGAAGAATCTAGCCAAAGCTCACCAATCAGCGAGTATGGAGAGCTGAATTTCAGCGAGCGGTTTGAAATGGACGGGATGGAATTTACCGAACCCAAACCGCAGATGTTCTCTTTTAACAATCCATTCGGGGCCTGTGACACCTGTGAAGGATTTGGAAAAATAGCTGGAATTGATGAAGACCTGGTTATTCCTGATCCTGAGAAAACGATTCGTAACGGTGCCATCGCGCCGTACAGCGGAGAAAAGTTCAGCCGTCATCTGCGCGACCTCATCAAAGTTGCTGCCCGCTACAGCCTGCCGATTGACACCCCGTACCAAGAGTTAAGCGATGAGGTCAAAAAAATTCTGTGGGAAGGCAAAGACGAATATATCGGTATTCGACCGTTTTTTGAGGAGGTTAAAAGTCAGTCATACAAGGTGCATATGCGCGTATTTTACTCACGCTACCGCGGATACAGCCGCTGCCCCGACTGCGAAGGATATCGTGTTCGCCAAGATGCCTTATATGTAAAAGTCAATGATAAACATATCGGCCAAGTCGCCGAAATGACCATCGGACATGCACGTGAGTTTTTTGAAAATCTGGAACTTACTGAGTTTGAGAAAGAAGTGGCCGACCAGGTACTGTTTGAAATCAGAAAACGCCTAAAATATCTCGATGAGGTAGGGCTTGAATATCTAACGCTGAACCGGCTGGCAAAAACACTTAGCGGTGGTGAGTCACAGCGGATCAGCCTGGCCAATTCGCTGGGCAGCTCACTAATTGGTAGTCTTTATGTGCTTGATGAGCCAACCATTGGATTACATCCACGCGATAACGACCGGCTGATCAATATTTTGAAATCACTGCGTGACATCGGCAACACGGTACTTGTGGTAGAGCACGATCCCGAGATGATCAAATCGGCCGACAACATCATAAATATTGGCCCCTTTGCAGGTATTCACGGCGGTGAAGTCACTTATACAGGAAGCTATGATGACTTGTTGGAATCTAAAACCCTTACCGGCAAGTATCTTAACGGAACTAAAAAGATTCCAGTGCCTGAAAAAAGACGTGAGGGATCCGGTGATACGATCGTTCTGGAAGGCGCTATGGAAAACAATCTCAAGAGCCTGAATGTAGAATTCCCCCTCGGCAAACTTATCTGCGTGACGGGCGTAAGTGGGTCGGGCAAGTCTACCCTGGTGCATGATACACTTTATGCTGCTATTCAAAATCAGCTGGGAACCTATAACGATAAAGTTGGTCATCACCGAAAAGTAACCGGATTGAACAATATTGATTCTGTTGAGATGGTGGATCAGTCGCCGATCGGACGCTCATCGCGATCTAATCCCGCTACATACACCAAAGCATTTGACGGTATTCGCGATCTGTTTGCCAATACGCGACAAGCCAAAATTATGGGCTATGAGCCCGGGCATTTCTCGTTTAACGTGCCCGGCGGACGCTGTGAAAAATGTCAGGGTGAAGGCGTACAAACGATTGAGATGCAGTTCATGGCCGATATCGAGCTCACCTGCGAAGAATGCGGTGGCAAACGATATCGCAAGGATGTACTGCAGGTAAAATACCGCGGCAAAAATATTCATGACGTGCTAAATATGTCGGTCTCTGAGGCTATCGACTTTTTTGTGGATGAGGATCGTATCACCACCAGATTACAGACACTCGAGGATGTCGGTCTGGGATACCTGAAGCTGGGACAAAGTGCAACGACGCTTTCCGGCGGTGAGGCACAGCGTGTAAAGCTGGCAAAATTTTTGGGCAAGTCGGTCGGCAATCATACCCTCTACTTTTTTGACGAACCAACAACCGGCCTCCATTTTGAAGATATTGCTAAGTTGCTCGACTCGTTCAATGAGCTGGTTAATAATGGTCACAGTGTTATAATTATTGAACATAATCTGGATGTGATCAAATGCGCCGATCATATCATTGATATCGGCCCAGAAGGCGGTTTTGCCGGCGGACAAATTGTGGCTACCGGTACGCCTGAAGAGATTGCTGATGTAGATGAAAGCTATACGGGAAAGTATCTGCAGGATGTGCTGTAGGTCAAAGGCTCTATACTAAGTTTCACAAAGAGGGCGCAAAGTTGCGCAGAGTGTTATTTATAACACTCCTCTTATGAAGATGAGCAAAGAATTGGTTGGAGGACACGACGTTTTGCCACAAATCCGCACAGATCCTCACAGTTAAGTTTGCTTTCCAAGCTCAATCTTCAGCACAAGCTATGGAGGTTGTAGTTATATTTTGTAATATCTTCTTAGAAATTCCTCTACGGACGTAGATTTTTATTCATCCTAACAAACAGGAGATATTATGAAGAAGTCACTTTTATCAATATTTATTTTATGTGGATTATTAACAGCCTTATCTGTTCAACAAGCCAATGCGCAGGCAGATATTGGCCTCCGGGCGGGGCTTAACTTTTCCAACTATAATGATCTGCCCGATGGTTTTGAACCAGATTCCAGAACCGGATTTATGGTGGGTGCTTATGCTGATTTTAGTGTCCCAATGAGTCCTTTTTCAATTCAACCAGAGGTTTTATATACGCAAAAAGGCTATGAACAGGGTGGTGCTACACTAAAATCAGATTATGTGGAAGTTCCGGTCCTTGCTAAATTCAGTTTTCTACCCGGCCCAATCCAGCCACATATTTATTTAGGTCCCTATGCAGGATTTTCGCTTAATAGCGAAGTATCCGGCAGCGGCGTTAGTATTGATGTTGATGATGCCCAAACAGATTTTGGTGGTGTCATAGGTGGCGGTGTTGATATTAATGCAGGAGTAACAGAGTTTAATATCGGACTCCGGTACGGTTTTGGTTTTGTGGATGCATATGAAGACGGTCAAGGTAAAAACAGCGTATTCTCTATTGTGGCCGGTATCAGCTTATAAAGTAAGATTTTCAAAAGGCTCCATTCTGGAGCCTTTTGATTTTTTTTAAATAATCTACAGAAATCAGCTTTTCTCATTTTAAACTTCCTGCAGTTATCTTTTCTATTTAACCACTCATTCGACTGAAAAAACTGGCAGAAAGAGTTTTTGGCTTCTTTTTTAGCGGTATTATATCTTTATATAAAAGAAAACTAACCGCCTCAAAGAGAGAGTAAAGTGGCTGGTTCATCCGTACAGCGTACCGAAACAATTATAGCTGGTGCCGGTCCGGCAGGACTGGCCGTTGCAACCTGTCTAAAAAGAAAAGGACGTGATTTCCTGATCCTGGAAAAAAGTGATAAAATTGGTGCTTCCTGGCACCGGCATTATGAGCGGCTGCACCTGCATACCGATAAAAATCATTCGGAATTGCCTTACTATTCATATCCGAAAAACTATCCAACCTATCCGTCGCGTCGTCAGATAATACAATATCTTAACGACTACGCCCAGCATTTTGATTTGCATCCGCAGTTTAATGAGGAAGTTATATCAGCAAAATATTCAGGCAGCCACTGGAAAATTCGTACGGTAAAACATCAATTCCGCTCGGAAAACCTGGTGGTTGCCACCGGATACAACAATCGGCCCAACATACCTTCATGGCCGGGACAAAAGACATTTCCGGGATCTATTTTACATTCTTCTGAATATTCCTGCGGACATTTTTTCCGAGATCAGAGCGTGCTTGTAGTCGGTTTCGGGAATTCGGCTGGAGAAATAGCTATCGATCTGCATGAGAATGGAGCCCAGGTCGCCTTTTCGATACGCAGTTCTGTTAATGTTATTCCGCGCGACCTACTGGGTATTCCCATCCTTGCCATTGCCATACCACTGTCAAAAATTCCATGCCGGTTGGCAGATCTGCTGACGGCTCCGATACTCAGAATCGTCTTTGGAAGCCTCAACAAACTAGGGCTTCGCAAATCCAAAGACGGTCCGTTTACACAAATCAAAAATCAGCAGCGTATTCCTTTGATTGATGTTGGGACAATTAAACTGATTAAGGAAAAAGCTGCAGCAGTATTTCCGGATATTAAAAAATTTGAGGGTAATGAAGTGCTATTTTCAGACGGTAAACGCCATTGCTTTGATGCTGTAATTTTGGGAACAGGATACAAACCAGCCACGGAAAAATTCCTAAAATCCACCCCATCGGTTGCCGACGGAGAAAGCAGGGGGTTATTCTTTTGCGGATTTCAGGTCAAGGCTACCGGCGTACTGCGTGAAATTTCGCACGAAGCAAAACAGATTGCAGATCAAATTGCTAACCCATAACCCCTTCCTATCAAATTTATCGTTGATAGATCTAAGAATCTCATTATGTTATAAATCCTGAACATTACCTCAATTATCTAAGTATGTTATTTACTCACACCCGTTTAATGTTGATGTTATCTGTGGCGTTAATTCTTGGATCTCTTGCCATCGGCTGCTCAGATATAGACGCGGAAACAAAAAAAGTACTTACGTCGGAATCATCTTCCATTCTCATCTTCACCAAAACCGAAGGTTATCGCCATGAATCTATCGACGACGGCGTAAAAGCTGTTCAGGAGATCGCCTCAGAAAATGAGTTTGCTACTATCCACACCGAAGACGCAGCTTATTTTCAATCCGACAGCCTGGCTAATTTTGATCTCATCATTTTTCTCAATACAACCGGCGATATACTCAACAATCAACAGCAAGAGACTTTCCAGCAATTTATCAAAAGTGGTGGCGGATTTGTCGGCATTCATGCGGCATCGGACACTGAGTACGGCTGGCCGTGGTACGGCGAAATGGTAGGTGCGTATTTCGAGAGCCATCCCGAAGTGCAGGAAGCATCGATCAGCGTCTTGGATAAGGAGCACCCCTCAACCTCTTTCCTGCCAGACGAGTGGATCCGCACCGATGAGTGGTATAATTTCAAGGATCTCAATCCGGATATAAACGTGCTGTTAAACCTGGAGGAGTCCAGCTACGAAGGTGGAGAAAATGGAACAGATCACCCTATTGCCTGGTATCATGAATTTGAAGGAGGGCGCATTTTTTACACCGGTGGCGGACACACATCCGAAAGTTATTCTGAGCCATTGTTTCGAAAGCATCTTGAAGGCGGCATACGATATACTCTCGGATCGAACTAAAACCTGCTACTGATCAACAGGGACAATTTGTCCGGTGGGTGTAATTTTTTCTCCCGGTCCTGGCTCCTCCTGCGGAAAATCGTCGATTGGCACATTCGGATCGCGATCATCCGGCACATAATGGTTGTGTGAACCATGTGGTACCGCCGTATAATTTTTGGTATTAAAATAGCCAAGTGCATCAGCCAGAGCCAATCCCGCCAAGGCAATCACAATAACTATAAATATATATTTGAGCGTGTTTTTGGATGTCATAAATCATTTCACATCGTTTTATATATCACTCCAAAAGATAAGACTGTTAGGTTGATTCCCGAAATAGTATTTTGAACATTTCTGTAACTACTTATAAAAATAGATAGAGAAATGCTGCGTAAGCTGATATATCTCAACTGGACGGCCTTTTTAGATCGGCTATCCAAATTCCAGACTTTTTTAATGGTGGGATATATCATTTTTCTGCTGGTGTTGTTTTCTAATCTGCTTGGCTCGGCTCTGGTCATCGTCCTCTTTGATCAGAATCCTCTTGTTGCCCGCACTATGCCATGGCTGACACCTGAAATTCACCGGCTTATCACTCTCATTTTTGCCAACGTGCTGTGGATTCTGCATTTCTCTTTTACCAGCACGCGCCTGCTGAATATGGAAGAAAATCGCAAACTACTGGCCTATGGTTATCCCGTCAAAAAGTTGAGCTGGCATCTCAATCTGATGGGCTTCTTCCATCCCCTTAACCTGATCTACAATTTTACCTGGCTGGTTTTTCTTCTAATGCAGATCCAGAATCTGATGTATGTACCGGTCGTTATTGCGGCCGTGCTGCTTAATTACGCCATTATTTTTTCTATTAAGCACCGGTTCCTTAAAATTGTGGAAAAACGATTCAAGATCATCGTATTCAGCGCCCTTTTCCTGATCTTTGGGACTATACAGGCCATTGCCATAATCTCCCGCCAGTTTGAAGTCATTGTATCGCAATATTTACCCGGTGTTACCACTTTAAACGAGTACCTGTTTTATACACCCGGGGGACTGCTGGAATACACCGCCATCGGCTCGTATAATCTGGCTGTTGCCTCCGCTATTTATGGATTTTGCGCACTGCTGATCTTGCTAATTTCGCGTGACCATTTCTTAAAGACACGGGAGGGATTGCAACAACCGGTTAAAGAGCGTAAAATTTATAAACGAAATCACCTGTGGCATTTCCTGAAGAGATGGCTGGGACAGAATGCCGGTAAGTTCTATTACTATGTTCTTGCCCACCCATATAATCGACTACAGCTTTTAACCATTGCTTTGATTCCTGCCGTTTATATTCCGCTTCTGCTTCAGCTCGGCAACAACTATTACAGCAGTCTGCTTATTCCCACAATGCTGGCGGCGATACCAGTTGCACTTCTGGCGATGGGAATGGCCAACATGTACGGATATGAGAACAAAGAATTTTTGCTGCACAAACAGCTTCCAGAATTGTTTGAAAAACAACTGAAAGAACGTTTTTTGGGGATTATCGTAGTGCCCTTGCTTATTTTTTACCTTATTACAACTGCAGAAATTCTTTATTTGCCACAGCTGGGATCTGTGATCGAAATCTATATTGCCAATACCTTTTTCTTTGTTTGTTTTACGCTGGTATTTCTGTGGTCCTCTTTTTATCACTACAAAAAAGCCAACTATACTTCATTCAGTTTTAAGCATCCCATTATTTCGCAAAAAGTGACATTCATGATGATCTTCCTGATTTTTGGCCTCGGCTATGCCGTATTTGCTCCGATTGGGGATCTCGAAATTTACAGGCTCTGGGTAATGGGTGGTTTAATTATTGCCATCAGTATCTATCTCTGGCGGAATATGGATGTGCTTGTAAGAGCTTTTGACAAACATATACTGCATCAGGTGTGGGCCGATGCGGATCAATAGTTAAATTGTATCCAAAGAAAGTTTACAACTTCCAATTTGATGTGCTAATTATGAAACGAGCTATTCAAATAAAGCATCTTGACAAGGCATACGGTGAAACGGATGTATTGAATAATTTTTCGCTGTCAGTGCCATCAGGTAACATATTTGGGCTGATTGGCCCTAATGGCGCTGGGAAAAGTACTTTGATTGGTATCTTGACCGGTTTGCTGGATTATGACAGCGGAGAAATCTTTATCAACGGACTGGAACTGAATGAAACCAATGATCTGGATATCAAGCAACAGGTTGCTTCTGTCCTACAGCCGCCCTTGCTATTTGAGCATTTTACGAGTCACGATTTTCTGCATTACATCTGCGATGTCTATGAAATTCCCACAGAAACACGGCAAGAAAAGATAAACTCGCTGCTCAATTATCTGGGGCTGGCGGAGTTTGAACACGCAAAAATTAATAAACTTTCTGCAGGCAGTCGTAAAAAGCTATCTTTTTGCGCGGCTATTTTAAGTGATCCGAAGATCCTTTTTTTGGATGAGCCGTTTGAAAGCATCGATGTTATTTCTATCGGTCGGATGAAAACAATTCTCAAACATCTTCAGGAAAAAGGAGTTACCATTGTTATCACCAGCCATATTCTGGAAATTGTCGAAAATCTGTGCGATGATATCGCTATCCTGCACAACCAAAAAGTTATTGCGTATCTGGATTCGGAAAGCCGCAAAGAGTTACAAGAAGATTCCAGCCTCAGTGAAATTTTCGAAAGCTATGTGCAGGTTGAACAACCTCAGGACAATGTATTAAAGTGGCTTTAACAAATCCGCGCCATCATGTTTATGCCCCGGACCATTCACTAGGAAATTAGGACTGTCATTCGAGCGAAGCGTTCCGAATGCCTTCGGAAGAGTGAAGTGCAGCAATCCCCTGACGAGAAAATAACACAACATTGGGAGATTGCCGCGGTCGCAACTACACTTCCTCGCGATGACAGATAGCAGGTTAGAGGAATTCATTAATTTTACATGATTGTAATAATAAGATTGACCCCTTCATCTCATATATCTTCGTGAATATTTGGGTTAAAATTTAAAACCCAGCAGATTCCAGTAATATAACTGCCAAAGCATAGTCACAGACAGCACAAAAAGTATCGTATACCAAAGCCGGCTCCATATTCCACTCTCCCCGTAAGTCCACATTTCGTACGTGTTGTAGCCCATTACGATAGTTAAAAAGACAGAAAGAAATGGGAGCGTAAATGCTGCTTTAAGAGAACCTGCAACCCCATACACAATAGCCTCTCCATTCCCCTGGCTTAGCAATACTCCCACCCAGACGAAAAATGCCAGAATTACTAATGCATTCATCCAGGCTGCAGCTTTTTTGGGCAGTGATAGTGGAGGACGTGCTTTGGCACCCGGCCGGTATCGCTTACGGATGCCATAAGCCAAAGGCCAGTAAATGAGCGTTCCTAAAAATGCTATTGCAGCCGCGCCGAAAAGGATAAAGTGGAGCGTTTGTCCGGATATATAAGGAACTTTTTCAAAGGCGATGATAGGCAACCCACTGCGAAACATATGTGTAATTTCCCCTTCCTGATTTTCCTCAAAAGCAAGTAGCTCAGAGTTTTCAGTGTTGCGAAATGTCAGGCTGTCCACCGGGAACCAGTAGTTAGCCTCTCCGCTGTCCATCGTTTTCAACATTCCCTCTTCTGTCGCACTTATCTCGTCTGATCCCAAAAGTGCCAACAGATAAGTAAATCGCTCATGCGGATATCTATTTCCGCGGTAATTGCCTGCAAATCGCTGGAGCTCTTCCTCACCCATTTTTAATGTATCTACAGCGAGGTCATCTTCAGGAAAATAGTAATCGACAAAATCCTCTAACAACTCTCCCTTAGCACTACCGCCCGCAGCACTGTTAAACGAGATAAAAAATCCCACCTCCTGATCCGGGAAAAGCGCCATCAAAGAGTGAAACCAGAATGTATCTCCCCCGTGACCGATGATTTCAATACCGTTTTGACTCATATCGATAAAACCGTGCCGCATGGGATTTACACTAGAAGCGTGCCGGAACGCGGGGCTCTGCATTAAGGCAGCGGTCGCAGAATCTAATATTGCAGTGTCTTTAAATTGACCATACTGCAAATTCGCCTGCATATAATTGATCATATCGGCGGCCGTTGTGCTGGCCGCACCTACCGGTCCCAGGGGCACATATTCAAAATCCTTCTCTTTGTATTCACCACCTTCAAAAGCATATCCCTTTGACATTTGATCACTCAAATCCGATGGAAGTGGCTGGCGAAAGGTGCTCTGATTCATTTCCAGCGGCTCGAAAATGCGTTCTTCAACATAGTCTTCGAACTCCATCCCGGAAACCTGCTCCACGATATAGGCGGCCATGCCTGTACCGTGATTGGAATAAGAGGAATGAGTTCCCGGCGGACGTACTCGAGCGGGCATTTCTGCAAACAAGATCTCTCCCAACGGACGAAGCCGGGTTGTATCCCTTGCAAAGAGACCTATGACGTAATCTTCAAAACCCGCCGAATGAGTCATCAGGTGCCGTAGCGTAACAGGCTCCTCATAGGTATCGGGAATCTGAAAATCTTCAAGATATTGATTTATATCCTCATCCAGATCCAGCTGGTCCTGCTCAACCAGCTGCATCACGGCTGTCCACACGAACATCTTTGAGATTGACCCAATCCGAAAAAGCGTACTGTCCGGATCCACCCCAATATCATTTTTCACGTCCGCTTCACCATACCCCTTAAGGAGCACTGGCTCTCCATCTTTTGTAACACTGACTGTAGCTCCGGCAATGTTATTTTCTTCCATATAGGTGTTAACCAATCCATCCATGTAAGCATCAAGTGCTGTTGAATCGGGCCACGGTGTTTGTGCTTCCGCCGCAGAAAACAGAAGAAGCGGAAAAAGAATAGCCAAGAAATGTCGTATCATTTTTTTAATCCCATTACATTAAATTTGCCAACGGATAATGCACGAAACTTCATCTCTGAAGTTTCAATCTTAATGCTATCTCTGTGCTAACTATCATGATTTTAATCGTTCAGTTAATTATAATGAAATAGTTAGCATAATAAAGCTCCGCCGTTATGAACTCATCTATTTCTAAAAGATCATCAGCAGATGCCAAACACGAGGTTGGATTCTTTGAACGTCTCCCCACCCATGTCCGCGATCTCCGTAACACTCCGCCCGATGTGTTTGAGGATGTAAGTTATACCGACTGGTCAAATCTTTCCTGGGACGACGTTGATCGACCATACAAAGTGGATAAATGGGCTGAAGGTAAAAAGATGTGGGAGGAAGAGCATGACGAACGCATGCCCGTTAAAGAGGGATGGAAACATTTCAACAAATCATTTCACAGCCTTTTTATAAAAGATGTACCAACAGAAAAACAGCAGGCTCGTTCAGATATCTGGAAGCACCTGATGCAGCTGGATATTCATGGTGCCGGCGAAGCGCTGGAAGAGCTTATTCAGCTGTTGGTCTGGAATAAAGTGCATCGTGTGGAGGACGCCATCTGGGATCCACGCGGGAAGCGTGCCTTGTTTGAAGGACTGGATGTTGAAAAGCCGGAGGTACTTTTCTTGGGCGCGGCTGATGGATACGAGGCGATGCAACTGCTTGCGCAATATCCCGGCGGACACGCTGTGCTGGTGGATTACGACGAGTTCTGCAAAACTGATCGTTTCGGTAAGTTTCCAGCACAGTATCCTTTCCTTGGCAACAATCCCGCCACTGGCAACCACAAAATCTATTACAAAGAAGAGCTGAATATTGATTTCGTTGTGGATGATATCCGCAACCTGAAATATGGCAAAGAGTTTGACATTGTGGTCAGCATCGGACTAATCGAACACTTTCCTGATGAATACAAACATGAAGCTTTTGAGATGCACCGACGTTTTTTGAAGCCGAACGGCTACGCCATCCTGACAACGCCCCGTAATCAGCTGCGCAGCAAAGCCTTTTATACGGTGATGAGTGATTACATGAATTATGGCTATCGCGAGCTAATGGATATCTACCAGATGGGTCTTTATGCCTGGGAACACGGTTTTGAAATCCTGCGCGCCGGATACATTAAAGCGCATAATGGATTGATCTGCAAAGTACGTTGATACGTTTTTTATTACAGCTCGACTGAACCGTTTTCGATAAAACGAATATGAAAACGTATCATTTCGAGGTAGTTATTAACGCGGATTCGCTCATCGATGCCGTGAATTCTCGGCCGGTCGTCATAATTTGCGCGAATAGGCCGAAAGCGATAGATGTTGGAAGTCAGATCATGAAAATGGCGCGAATCGCTGGCCGCGACAAACAGCGAGGGAGCTACAAGAGCCTGATCGAACGATTCTATAATTGTACTTCGGAGCATTTGATATGGTGCTGCACGGGTATCAGAAACGGGGGACGGATTGCGGGCACGGTCAAGCACGCGAATGTGGATGTTGTCATTTCGAATTCGATCGCGCACATATTCCCTCACATCTTCTATGGTATCATTAGGATGCACTCTGAAATTGATGATTAGCCGTCCCTCAATTGGAAGAACATTTTCTTTGAATCCGGCCTCAAAAATAGTTTTGGCCGCTGTAGTACGCAGTGCCGCATTCGTCGCCGGATTGTTGCTCAACTTTCTCTTGATGATTCCCCCGAACAGCCACGTATTATTAAAAGCCAAACGCTGCGTAAATGACATGTAAGGAATCAGTGGATCGAATGTTTCTTTAATTAAACCACTGTAACTGGCTTTCATCGGCTTTTGCTCGATTCGATTAACCGCCCGGCTCAAGGTGCCAATAACCGTTGAACGGGGAGGCATAGAGGAATGTCCGCCATCCTGACGATAGGTAAGTTCAATATTGACCGATCCCTTTTCAGCAACTCCGATCATGGCAAGGGGTACATCTACATTATCAAGTATCTCTTCGGCAATAGGCAGCCCCTCATCTAACAGATAAGCCAGTTCTACCCCTTCCTCTTCCAAATGATCGGCCACTTTTCTGGCTCCGCGCACCCCTCCCACCTCTTCATCGTGGTGCAAAGCAAGGTATATTGTTCGTTCGGGTTGAAAATCCCTTGCTGTCAAATACTCCACTGCTTCAACAGCAGACATGATCCCTCCTTTATCATCCAGCGCCCCACGCCCCCAGACAAAACCACTATCCATAGTACCTTTAAAAGGAGGCTGTTCCCAGAGCGTATCGGCTTTCGCAGGCACCACATCATAATGCCCCATCATAAGCGCGGGTTTTAGATCCTCTTTACTGCCTTTCCACTTATAGAGCAGACTATATTCCCCAATACGGGTAAGCTGGGTCTTTTCATGAAGGTTGGGATAATTTCCCTCCAGGAATTCAATGAAGTTCTCATAAGCACCGTAATCGATTTCTGCAGTATCTTCAAGCGAAACTGTTTGATACTGAAGAGCCTGACTAAGCCTGTCTATAACTTTATCTTCTTCAATCTTATGGGAAAAATCAGGCCGCTCACTCTTCCTCTCAACATTCTCTGTTGATCCACAACCGATGAGTAAAATGCTGAGGATAATAGCTATAGACGGATGATAAATATTCATCGCAAAAGATTTAATCAGAAGGCATTAATGCAAATATTCTGCATGCACAATAGAAAAATTTAACTCCGGCAGTTCCGCTAGAGAAACAGATGCGGCAAGAGTTAAGAGATGAGATATCAATTGTAAATTTTTACAGAAGTGGCCACTATCTGATATTCTACTTGTCGGCCTTCAACTTCATTAGGATCTTCATCAGCATCTTCGGCGTAATGTTTCGCCTCATCTTCGGAAAGCTCTTTTATATCAAACGTGCCAACAAGCCTGACTTCTTTGCCGGCCGTATTTGTGGGGATGAAAAAATCGTAGTCCTTGAATGTTACCCGGGCCTCATCTTCACCATCTGTGAGAATAAAAAAGCATCCCTTTTTCTGACATACCTGTTTGATAGTGCCTCTTGTAGCTATTTCCTGTCCTTCGAAAACATTGCTGTTTCTTATCAAATAACCGGGCGTAAAAAACTGTGCATCATCAGGAAACTCGGAGCCATAAACTTCGTAGTCTTCTCCGGTCTCCACCGGTTCAGACAGTTGAACAGCCTCATCACTTTCCTGGGCAATAGCAATATTGGCTACAAAGAGTAATCCAAAAACAACTAACAGTATTTTTTTCATTGGTACTATCAGTTTTTGTTAGGATTTAAAATAGCTCGGATACAATATCACAAATTTCTTCAAGCAGTACTCGATGGTCATCCGTCATTGAATTTCGGGTATGCGAATCGATATCCAGTTCGGCAACAAACTCACCGTCTTTTCGAACAGGCACCACAATTTCGGCCTCAACTTCTACGCTGCAGGCCAGGTAGTTATCTTCCTGGCTCACGTCCTGTACTACAAACGTCTCATTTGTCTCGGCCGCCTGTCCGCAAATACCTTTCCCAAATGGGATTCGCGTATGATCGGTGGCTTCGCCTACATATGGACCGAGCACTAATTCCTGTTCCGCATCTGGATCAATCAGGTAAAACCCAACCCAGTCAAAGACATCAATTTCATCAGCAAGCACCTGACAAATGTCCTGCAATTTTTCATCCCGCGTCTGCTCGGGATTATCGACAATTTTCTTTACACGACTTATCAGAATCTTATTTTCTTCTATTACTTCTCTACTCATAACTCCTTTTAAATTCATTTACATCAGCCCCTAAAGCTAAGGGTAAATTTAGCATTTGAAAAGTTTTACTTCATTTTTGTGTCTAACATTTTAATAGTGATTTCCTATCTTTGCAGCTATGTTTGAAGAGATACTGACCCAAAGCAATTTTTTTGTGGATTATGTTTCCAGTTCCACCACTCTTTTGATTGCAGCCTTCACTTCTATTATTTCTGTGGCCAATCCACTGGCTGCAATGCCTGTATTTTTATCGCTTACCGAGCATAATTCCGCCAGTGAACGCAGTGCTATAGCTAAAAGATCATCGCTCTACATGTTTCTGGTGCTCGCTATATTTTTGCTGGCGGGGAATTACATCATGAGCTTTTTTGGCATCAGTCTGTCGGGCATTCGTATAGCCGGCGGACTTATTATTCTTCGTGCAGCTTATGCAATGCTTAACCCCAGTGACACAGAACGTAAACTCTCTGAAGAAGCTGAAGAAGCAGCCAAATTAAAAGAGGATATTTCTTTTAGTCCCATGGCCATGCCTATGCTGTCGGGCCCGGGAAGTATCGCTGTCGTAATCGGACTTGCTTCGCAGGCTACAGGCATTATGGATCTAATAATTATGACGGCAGCAGTTCTTTTGGTGGCCTTGATCTCTTATGGCGTACTTCGCCTGGCACCTTTCTCTGCCAAATACATAGGTCCTACAGGAATGGGCGCTATTACCCGCATGATGGGTTTTATCGCAATGGCGATCGGGGTACAATTTATTTTAAATGGGATCTCAAGATTTTTCGGGGTGTGATGGCAGACGGTAAAATGTGAAACGGCAAACGGCAAATGTGAGACGGATAATAATGGCTATTCCTCTCACAGTAAATAATCTGTTTTCTCAATTTGAAAGCACGGTAAGCTGGATTAACAAGATGAGCAGGATTTTATCGCTTGTGATTTATCAATTATTTCATCCAGCAAATCTTTAAAAATCCTACCCATCCAAGTTCAACACATCTGCCGTCTCACATTTGCCATCTGCCTCACTGCCTTTCCATAATCAACCTCAGCCCATCCAGGGTTAACATCGGGTCAATTACATCGAAATAATCTGTATGAGCGCCCACTTTCTCCGAAAGTCCGCCCGTGGCAATTACCTTGACTGAATCCGAACCTAATTTCTTCTTCATTCGGTTTATTAATCCCTCAACCATGCAGAAATGTCCAAGCACAAGCCCCGATTGCATCGCCTCCATCGTATTGGGGCCAATGACTGACTTCGGGGGCTCGATCGGGATCTGGGCCAACTGGGCCGCCTTCCCCACCAGTGCATCGATAGTGACTTTGATCCCCGCACAAATGGCACCGCCTATCATTTCGCCGGGATTTTGTACTGCCATCAAGGTTGTTGCCGTTCCGAAATCCACAACAATACAATCTTCATTAAATACATCATAAGCTCCTACAGCATCAGCAATAAGATCGGCGCCGACTGTTTCTGGATTTGCTGTATTTACCTTGATTCCCGTTTCAACATT
This sequence comes from Fodinibius sp. GM108, assembly GCF_058386985.1. NCBI lineage: Bacteria > Pseudomonadati > Balneolota > Balneolia > Balneolales > Balneolaceae > Fodinibius > Fodinibius sp. GM108. The sequence continues at coordinate 190,894 of NZ_JBYEIR010000004.1, read as the reverse complement.
ACTATTTAAAATTAAGGGCTTTGTATTCGAATGTTTCTCAAAAACTTCATCGATAGCCTGGGTTAACTGTGGGACAACACTACAGATGATAACTTTTTCAAACTGATCATAATTCAAGTCTGCTTCCTGAAAAAGATTTCTGAATAGAACAGCATATTCATCGGTTGTCTTGTCATCATCAGTTTGGATTCGCCACTGCCGCATCCAGTTACCATTATTGGATACCCCAATGACAATATTACTATTTCCGATATCTAAAGCTAAAAGCATAATGTAATACTTAAGTTCTTATTTTGCCCCTCCCTAACTCCCATAAAAGAGGCATAAAAATAGTATGCGCTAAATCTACATCAAAATTTGTATAATAGCTTTGATTCTGATATGATCAACCCTTAGCAAGCAAATAAAACACATGTACATGGATCAATCGGATCAACTTTTACGGCTATTTTCCTACGATAACTGGGCAAACGAACAGATAGTGCTGAGCCTGCAAGATAACCCCGATTTTCCTCTTTCCGAACAGGCTGTAAATTATTTTGCACATATCGCCGGGGCTCAGGACCTTTGGTATCGCAGAATTGAGAGTCAGCCTTTAGGTGATCTGAAAGTTTGGCCGGATTACAATCTGTCTGTTGCCCTGCAAAAAATTACGACACTGTATGAAAAGTGGCAGCAGCTTATTAAAGCAAACCGATCTGAACTGGATCGTATCATCTCGTATAAAAACTCAAAAGGCACTTCATTTGATACGCCCCTCTCGGATATTCTACATCACGTGATTATTCATGGACAACATCATCGGGCACAGATTGCCAAATTGTTACGAGATGCAAATATTGCACCGCCGGCCACCGACTTTATCTTTTTTAGCCGCACAAATTAGTATATTCTTCTGCACAAATTTTCCAACTTAAATTACTGAGGTTCTGCTCTGCAATTTATAGAACAGATTTTATCCGAATTTTCAAGCTTTATGTGGGGTATGCCGCTGGTTTACTTGCTGGTAGGCGGCGGGGTATTCTTCCTGATCTATTCTCGCTTTGCCCCATTTAAATACTTTAAACATGCCTTGAATATTCTCCGCGGAAAGTATGATGATCCCGATGATCCGGGAGATATTTCCCACTTCGAGGCACTTTCCAGTGCTCTTGCTGCTACAGTAGGCATGGGAAACATCAGTGGTGTGGCCGTAGCTATCTTCATGGGCGGACCCGGTGCACTTTTCTGGATGTGGGTAAGTGCTTTTGTGGGAATGGCAACGAAATTTTTCACCTGTTCTTTGGCCATTTTATATCGTGGAGAAGATACAGCCGGAAAAATCCAGGGCGGTCCCATGTACGTCATTCGAGAAGGACTGACCAAGAAGGCTTCCTCGTTCTGGAAACCAGTGTGGAAAGGGTTGGCTTTTCTATTTGCTTTTGCAGGTATTTTCGGACCATTACCTATTTTCCAAGCCAATCAGTTAACACAGATTCTACGCGATTCGATTTACATACCACAGGGATGGGTAGCTGCCAATGCACATATGGGCGGCGATCTGATTACAGGTCTCGTTCTTGTTGTACTTGTATCAATCGTTATTTTTGGTGGCATTACCCGGATCGGAAAAGTAACTTCACGACTGGTTCCAGCAATGGTTATCATCTACGTGGGATGCGTAATCGCTATTTTAGCCGCTCATGTTACTGAAATTCCCCACTATCTGGGACTCATTGTCACCGATGCTTTTACCGGTAAATCAGTAATGGGCGGTGCCGTGGGGTCACTCATTGTGATTGGAATACAGCGTGGCGTATTTTCAAATGAAGCCGGCCTTGGAACTGAAGCACTGGCACACGGGGCGGCGAAGACCAAAGAACCTGTTCGTGAAGGGCTTGTTGCTATGTTGGGTCCCGCTATAGACACGATTATCACTTGTACTATGACCGCCCTTGCAATTTTGGTTACCGGTGTCTGGAAATCTACCGAAGCCAACGGAGTAACGCTCACGCTAAATGCTTTCAACGAAGCATTGCCCGAAATTGGCACTTATTTGCTGGTTATTTGCGTCGTCTTTTTTGCTATCAGTTCCATGCTTACTTACTCGTATTACGGAACTAAATGTCTTGGATACCTAATTGGTGCCGAACGTCAACACTGGTATAATTACTTTTATGTTGGATCTATTATTTTCGGATCGATTGCATCAATCGGTGCGGTAATCGACCTTATTGATGGTATGTTTGCCCTAATGGCTATCCCAACAATGATCTCTACCATCGTACTTGCACCCAAAGTTAAAGAAGTAGCCCAGGATTACTTCTCCCGTATTGATACCATGGAAATGTATGATTAAATGAGCAGGCCTCGAGTATCTGTTGTGTTGCCGGTTTTTAATGCTGAAGAAACACTTGACGAGTCAATGGAAAGTATTCGGAATAACCAGAGACTATTTCTCAGCTAGTCATTGCTGATGACAGATAGATCCTGACAAAAACGGACAAATTATTCACGGATGCTTCTTTGGCCACTCGATGATATTACCCGCGCCGGCAATCACTTATTGTTTCCATATGTACATTATGTACTTTGGGGCGTCAAAAAATATCGTAACGTCCGACGTGTTTAACTATATATTGGACACGATTTTATAATTACGGCATGAAAAACTTCTCCCACTCCGCACGAATTTTTCGCATCTTTACACTTTCTTAATATCCCAATCCTTTTTACTTATTTAGGCATTTTGGCCATAAATGAAGGAAAATAAGTTATTATTAATACTGTGTGCGAATAATCCTTAATTATTTAGGCTTCTGGTTTTCGGCTGTTAAACCTTTCTTTTTATACAAAATTCATTTCTAACTGTAACTTTTAGGTGCCGATCTGCGTATTTTTACCATGTTCAATTAAGGGAGCCAACATCTCTTAAAAAACATTTTCTAATTAAAAAACATCACTGTTAATAACTATATGAAACTCATTAAAGGATTGCTCTTAACCATCAGTATCTCTCTTGTAGCGATTACTGGTATTAAGGCAAATTCCAACACTGATACTATTGAAGATAACATTTTTACTGCCATCAAGAATATCGATTACACAAGCATAAACGTTCTGCTTGCTGAGGATACTGATATTGACACCGTTGACCAGCAAGGGAATACGCCTTTGATGGTGGCAGCCAAGATTGGAAATATGCGCATTCTGGACATACTTCTTTCTCACAATCCAGACGTAAACAAACAAAATAAAAATGGTGTCACCGCGTTAATGATAGCGGCGGAGTCGGGCCAATATTATGTTGCCAAAAAACTTTTGGAGCGTGGCGCAAAAATATCTATCCGTAATGAAAACGGAAACACAGCCCTGACTCTAGCATCAAAATTTGGACATGATCACTTAGTACAGTTCTTCAAAAGGTCGAAAAAGCAAGCACCGCTTGCAAAGTAACTTTCTAAGCATAGGTTAAGACCTTTGAGCCCCGGTTCCCCTGCCGGGGCTTTTTTTATTTCTGCAATATGGAATGAAAGCACCTTTCTGTTATATTTCAAGAAATTAAACCAATCTGCCAAATACATGTCTGACGTTATTCTCGGTATTGACCCTGGTTCGCGCACTACCGGTTACGCTATTCTTACAAAGAAAAAAGGCAAACTGGTAGCAATGCGTTGCGACGTGTTGAAAATGGCTCATATGGATGATCACGCCGATCGGCTGCAGTATATCTTCGATGAAATTTCAAATATTGTCTCTTCATTTAATCCCACATCATGCGCTGTAGAAACACCTGTCTATGGTGTAGATCCATTGGCCATGCTTAAATTGGGACGGGCACAGGCGGCAGCTATGTTGGCTATTACGAACAATGATATTGCGGTTACGGAATACTACCCAAAGCAGGTGAAAAAGTCGATCACCGGCAATGGTAACGCCAGCAAAGAGCAGGTGGCCTATATGCTGCGAAAGATGATTTCGCTGCCGGATGAGAATCTTACTAATGATGCCACCGATGCCTTGGCTGTGGCTTGGTGTCAACTAATGAAACAGAACAATATTCCCGGGCAGACTCCCAAATCCCAAAAAAAATTACACCAGAATAACAGCAAGTCGAGCTGGGCCGATTTTGTAGCTAATAACCCGGATCGGGTAAAATAAGTAGTAGGACTTCAGAGATATTGTAACAGTTATGCCAAACTATTATATGTTTTTTTTGTCATTCCGATGAATTCAGGGGGTTACTGAATGAAGAGGAATCTCAAATGTTTTAAGGCTAGCTACTTCTTCAACTTTTGAGATCCCTCGTCCCAGACAACGTCTGGTTCCTCGGGATGACCTACATCAATAGAAGTTTAACAGTAGACCAAAACAGATGATTGCCTATTTAAAAGGAACGGTTCACGCTAAATCGCCTGAACAGCTCATTGTAGATGTACGGGATGTTGGATATCAGCTGGAAATTTCTAACCAGACATTTGCCGAATTGCCTGCCGAGGGAGAAGAGATTGAACTGCTGGTTTATCATCATGTGACGGACAATGACCAACGCCTGTTTGGTTTTATCAATCAAAAAGAGAAAGATCTTTTTGAGTTGCTGATTACCGTTAAAGGGGTCGGTCCCAAATTGGGACTTACTATTCTATCCGGCCTGCCAGCCCAGGAAATTACGGGGGCCATTGTGCAAGAGGATAAATCGGCACTGTCGCAGATAAAAGGCATCGGCAAAAAAACGGCCCAGCGAATGATCCTGGAGCTCAAGGATAAGATTTCGGAGATGGTGGATGCGACGTATTCGCCCAGCAGCACATCTCAAATTCCAAGTAATGTTAAAGATGAGGCAATCTCGGCTCTGCAGTCGCTGGGTTTCAAAAAGCGCGATGCCAGGGAGTCGATTGAAATTGCTGCTAAGGAGGAATCGGTGGATGGGGACGTGCAAAAACTGGTTAAGAAGGCCTTATCACAAATGGAGAAATAACCGCTACCCCATCGGGCGGGTGGGGTTGCCGTCCGGTGGGTTATAATCTCTACTCTTAGCCGCCCCACGGCACATTCAGCCGCGGAGTTTGGTCCTTCGGGCAACTGGTTTTGCCAATTTGGTGTATAGAAAGTTGTCCCCTTCACCCGCCCGACCGCTAATCCAGCGGCCGGACGGAAGCCCCCTATTCATAACAATTATTTAACAGGCTTTTGGTTTGATTTGCGGCTACCGCTTTGTAGTATTCCTACGTAAAATTTTAGTAATATTTTCCTTACGTTAATTAAACAAAGCTAAAAAATTTCCACCCGTGTCTGACAAACAAACCATTCTCGTTGTTGATGACGAACAGGACCTGCTCGATCTTATCGAGTATAACCTCAAAAAAGAAGGCTTCGACGTTTTAAAGGCTGAAGATGGGTTGGAAGGGATCGAGATGGCCCGGAAGCAGCATCCCGACTTGGTGCTTTTGGATATTATGATGCCAAAAATGGATGGATTTGAAGTGGTCGAGCGAATGCGTGACGATTCAAAACTCGGACATATTCCGATCATATTTCTTACTGCCCGTGGAGACGAAAAGACTGAAGTGGAAGGATTGGATAAAGGTGGTGATGATTACATCACAAAGCCGATAAGCACTACGAAGCTAATCTCCCGCATCAAAGCTGTGTTGCGGCGCTTTCAAGAAACCCATGAAATGACGGATAAAATTGAAGTTCACGATATTGTTATCGACAAGGACCGCTATATCGTCACCCGTGGAGATGATGAAGAATTTCAGCTGCCTCGCAAAGAGTTTGAACTGCTTTACTTCCTGGCCAGCCGTAAGGGTAAGGTATTGGATCGCGAAACTCTTCTGAACCAGGTATGGGGCAATAATGTTTATGTAGTGGATCGCACAGTGGATGTGCATGTCCGAAAGATCCGCGAAAAACTTGGTAACGAGTATATTGAAACTGTTAAAGGTGTTGGATATCGTTTCAAAGAATAATGAAGAGAAATCCCTTTAAGAAATCTTCTCGACTGGCATTTCGAAGCGCTCTGTATTCGGGATTGCTTACCGGCTTGCTCACAGCCGGTGCCTCTCTACTTTATTTTAGTAGTACCATTGACTCTTCGATCCTTTTTGGTGGAATCATGACTGTTCTGACATTTATCATTGTCTATCTCACTATTTATAAAATTCAATTCCACCGACTGGAAGTACTGAATGAGATCAATCGTAATATTAATCGCAAGCATTTTCGTGATTACGAAGATCTTGAGTCGGGAGGTCATGATGAACTCGACTATCTTATAAAACAGTCGATCCGTGCCAGCAAAACCATTGAGCGTGAGATACAGCGGCTGAATCGTATTGAAAATTATCGTAAGGAATTTATTGGGGATATTTCTCACGAGCTAAAAACACCAATTTTTGCTATCCAGGGGTTTATTGAAACACTCCTTAACGGCGCGATCGATGACGAAGACGTGAATCGGAAGTTCCTGGAAAAGGCACAGCGAAATGTCAACAGGCTCATTTATCTTACCAAAGATTTGATGGAGATATCGAAACTGGAGACGGGCGAATTAAAGTCGGAAGTGCAGGATATTTACTTAGGGCAAGTTATAACTGATGTTGTTGATAATTTGCAATACAAAGCAGAAAAAGAAGATATCATCCTGGAGACAGAGAATATTCCGCAGAACACATTGGTTACGGCTGATCGAAATCAAATCAAACAAGTGCTGGTAAATCTTGTGGAGAATGCGATTAAGTACAACAAAAAAAATGGACGGGTCACGGTTGGCACAAAACCATATTCTAAAGACGAAAATCGGATCTTGGTTTATGTTGAAGATACCGGCATCGGCATCAGTCAGCAATATATTGAACGCGTGACAGAACGTTTTTTTCGGGTGGATAAATCTCGATCCCGAGAAAAAGGCGGCACAGGACTGGGATTAGCTATCGTAAAACATATTATGGAAGCTCACGATGAGGAATTTTTTATTGAAAGCACACCGAGTGTTGGTTCAACATTTAGCTTCACACTCAGTAAAACAAACCGAACGCCCGCTGCAGCCGAGGCTATTGATGAATAGTAAATTAAGAGGTAAGAAATCATCCTAAAATTTATTTCATTAATTCACTATACCCATAATAGCTACTTTTACCCACGGATGATTCCGTGGGCTAAGAACTTTGAGAGAAGCTCACTTAAAGTGAGCTTTTTTTTTGCTTCTTAGCCTGATGATTCATCTTCAGGCTTTAATGGAGCTCTGCTTCTTACTATTCAATCTGACGGGATAATACACTTTACAGATAATAAACTGCTCTGCAACCTGTTAATAAACTTCATGAAAAGTTCTATAAACAACGCCATCTTTCTTGTTACAGGATTGATAACCGCTACGGGGTCCAACCCACAGCATTCAACGCTGAAACTGGCTCGGTCATTGGTGGAAGAAGAGCAATATATTGCGGCTATCTACACGGCAGAGCGAATTATTGAACATTATCCGAATACGGCCTATGCCAAATCTGCACAGGATCTAATCAGCGTGATACGAGCTAACTACCTGTCGCACAGCTCCCAGTAGTCATTTAAAACATCAATCCGATTCCGACCTGCAGCCGACGAAAGCCAAGATCCGTAACCACCGTTCTATTGTTCCAGAGCGGCTCTTCAAATGAAGCCTTATCGACATTGAATCCAGCCGTCAAATACCATCCGAATGTTGCGTGATGAAATTCCAGTCCAATTCCAGGATTTAAATTGAGTCCACCAGTTTGACTTTCGAGCTCCCTGTTCTCATCAGCCAAAACAGTAAAATTATAACCAGTTCTAAGAAATAAAAAAGGGGTTGTATTGGCCTTCTTAAATTTGTATCTGCCTTCCATAAATAATGGAATTAGTCCCAGTGGATCGTTATAAGGCACAAAACCAATCCCCAGACCAAGCGAAAACTTCGGACCAATTTGATAGCCATTAACCATTTGAAAGCGCACCGTCGTCGACTCTGTCCCCGGCAGGACAGCCATACCTGTATGGTTGAAATATCCGGATGACTTGTAGTGCTCCGCACGGGGAATCTCTTCACGGCTTATCCTCTCTACCTCTTCCATATCGATCACCAGCACATTTCTTCCCACCGTTTCAAGCTTAATAACCTCATCACTTGAATTCTCTATAATCTGCCCGCGCAGAATGCTGCCGTCCGTAAGGTAAACCACATCCTCTTGTCCCGACTCTGGTTGCGCCATCGTCAGTGCGGGGAGGCAGCCCATCATCAGAAAAAAAACGAGAGCGGGAAGGAAGTACCTAAAGAAATTTTTCATATCAGTCTGAGGACTCTTCGCTTTCGGTGACGTTAATGGTACTTAAATGCTCGATATTCTCAATATCGCTGTAATCGTATTGGTGGATTCCGTCCGGTCCCGTCACCATCAGAAGGTTATTTAAAGGAATAACATCATACGTCTTGATATCTTTGATATGACGAAGCTGTTTAATATTGAGCGGATCCCCGGCATCCATAATTTTGAGCCCCGCATCTCCCTCGCTGATAAACAATACTCCATCATCAATCCCCAGCCCATGCGGATTTATCATCTCATAGTCGGCCATTAATTTGGGTTTGGATCTATCTTTAACATCGATTACTTCCAGCCGGTTAACCGCACGAGCACATCCATTACCGTCTCGGAGTGTTACATAGGCGATATCTCCCTCAACCACAACCGGATCGCAGGCCGTAAAATGATTGTAGACTGAAAGCTGCTCCGGAGTTGCCGGAAATGAAATATCATAGATATACATAGCGGTTTGCGATCCTATAAAGAGACTGTTATCAGTGGAAAAGATAGTCTCGATATTCCATCCCACATTCTCTTTGCTGGCTGGCTGCGGTTCTTCCTCAGTAATATCAAAGGTCAGCAAATTTTGCATGTCTACGGCGTACAGGTAATCACCGGTAATGACAAATCGTGCCATCGATCCACCAACGCCTGAAGCACCTCCGGTACTATTAAATGACTGAGCATCCTCCATGGTAATCCATCCATCTGGCCGAGTACCTGCGCAATTTCCCTCACAAACCTCCTCAACTTCTACAGGCTCCCAATCCACAACAACTCCCTTATCGGGATCAACCTGACTGTGAAGAACGCCCGGCGCCTCATTTGCCGACCTTTTGAAAACATCCTCTCTGCGGGTGATCAGTTGCGGATCCTCAATATTTTGGATATCAAAAACAAGCAGATCGCTCTGGGAGTCAGCATACAACAGATCATCCTTTACGGCGATATCCTTGTTAGCAGGAATATTGATAAATCCCACTTTTGAAGGTGCCGATGGATCGCTGTTGTCGATAACATGCACACCCTCATTTACTTCATTGATAAACAGATATTGATCATAAAAATATATTTTTCCCGGTTCTTCAAGCTCCCGTGATTCCTCCATATCTACTGCGCTCATAAACTCCTGCTCTGTCATGTAAACAGGCTCATATTCTGTCCATTTCACGGTCTGCATTCGCTGATCATCACATCCTAATATCATTAACATGGTGATCAGACTTAAAATAGCGCCCGACATCTTCCAAATAGATAACCCGAAATACTCTTCTTCTTTCATAGCCCTGATATTTAGTTTTGCATCTCCGTTATTGTAAGCACCAGCATAGGATTCATTTGTCCTCAGCTATTTTCAATACACACCTCAAATCGCCGGTGACTAGCCAGTATGGAATCTCATCCCTCTATCCCTCTTAAACCGACAGATAAGTTACTCTTAACTTTCCTTCTTGGCTGAATTTTGAGTAACTTTTAAAACTCATTTTTTTTAATTAAATCTCATCATTCATGCTACACGCCGTTATTATGGCCGGCGGTACCGGCACCCGGTTTTGGCCAAAAAGCACCGAAGCACGCCCCAAACAATTTTTAAATATTTTCGGCGATCGCACTATGCTGCAATCCACGGTCGATCGTATAGATTCATTAATACCGGCCGAGCGCGTGTGGGTAATTACGAATGATAAATATGTAGATTTGGTACAGGAGCAGCTCCCGGATGTGCCGGAGCAAAATATAGTAGGTGAAATTGTAGCTCGTAATACTGCTCCATGCGTTGCCGCGGCCGCATCCCTTATTCAGGCCCGGGATCCGGGTGGTACTATGGTTGTACTGCCTGCCGATCACCAGATTTCGGAGCCCGAAAAGTTTATCTCTATACTTAAAACGGCCGACGCCAAGGCACAAGAAGATGATGCATTAGTCACGATAGGCATCAAGCCCAATCATCCCGAAACCGGATACGGTTATATCGAATTTGATAAGGATTCATCAGAATCACATGAGGGTCACGAAGTAAGAAAAGTGAATCAGTTTCGTGAAAAGCCGGATGAAGCAACGGCCCGGAAGTTTCTCGATGCCGGCAACTTTCTGTGGAACAGCGGCATGTTTATCTGGAAAGCATCTACCATTCTCAGCAAGTTTGCACAACACCTTCCAAAGATTGATAAACAGATTCAAACGCTAGCTGGTAGTTTGGAGTCGGGTGATCAAAAAGAGGCCATCGATAGATTTTACGAGGGCTGTCCCTCCATTTCTATCGATTATGGCATTATGGAAAAAGCGGGCTCCGTTTTTGTTGTTCCGGGTTCGTTTGGATGGAATGATGTGGGCAGCTGGAGGGCCGTTTATGAGCTGCGGGAGAAGGATGAAAATGGGAATGCTATTCAAACGTCTACGGCCGCACTGGCTGATTCAAAAAACAATCTGATTCACAGCCAAAGTGACAAGATGATTGCCCTGGTGGGAGTCAATGATCTTGCTGTTGTGGAAACGGAAGATGCTATTCTGGTTTGTAAGCTGGATCAATCGCAGGGTGTGAAGAAGATTGTTAAGCAACTTCGGAATAATGAAGAGCTAAAAAAGTTCTTGTGAACTATTGTTTCACAAAGTAACACAAAGGACACACAAAGTTACACGAAGAATACATACCCCATAAACTTCAGTATTCGACATCCCTTGTTCGATATTCATTATTCCCATCAAACCGTAATCGTCAGCTGGTCGTAGGCAAGGCGAACGTGCTCGGGCAGGCGCTTGTTGGACTCCTCGTGATTCACATAAGAGTTCATGTGGCAGAGATAGGTCTTAGGGATTTCCAGCTCATTGGCTACCTCCACTGCTTCGGGAATAGTCATATGGGTGGGATGCTCCGGCTTCCAGCGCAGACCATCCAATACCATCACTTTTGATCCCTTTATCAGCTCTTTGGTTGAAGCCGGCAACTCTTTTACATCCGTTATATACGATACATCATTTACCCGGTATCCCATCACCGTCACCTTTCCGTGAATGGCAGGCAACGGGGTAATTTCCAAATCCTGAAATGTTATCGCAGAATCAATTTCTCTCAAATCGACTTGTGTGGCACCGGGATATCGGTCCGAACCAAACATATACTCGAAGCGGCGGCGGATGGCTTCCAAGCAACTTTTGCTTCCGTAAACCGGGATCGTTTGCTCGTGCTTATAACAAAACGGCCGAAGATCATCGAGTCCGGCAATATGATCCATATGCTCGTGGGTGATCAGCACCAGATCGATCTCTGAAAGTCCCGATCTTATAGTCTGCAGGCGAAACTCGGGGCCCGTATCAATGACCACTGATGACTCCTCGGTTTGAATCCACGCCGAGCACCGCCATCGAATATTCCGGGGATCACCGTCGATATTTTCTTTGTTAAATCCGCCGGCAACGGGCACACCCATTGAAGTTCCGGTTCCTAGAAAAGTTAAACGCATTATTCCAGCTCAATATCCATTTCTCCGATTTCGCTGTCCTTAAATTTATCAAATCGCTCCCACAAAGCTTCAAGCTCTTTACGAATGACCGGCTTGATATAAATATCCTGCAGCTCTTTATCTTTCAGCACACGTGCCAACAGACCCACTTGTTGCTGTTCAGGTTTCTTTTTATTGAGAACAACCAACTTTTCGCCCTCCATCACACATGAATCACCGCGAAATGTTCCTTTCTCTTTGCGGATAGTATAGCCGAGTTGTTCGACAAGTTGCTCGAGCTCTAAGAGTAATTTTTCTGTTTTCATATTTATTAGAATGTAATTCCGACTTCCAGGCTGTGTCCATTTATCCGGTAATCATAACGATCTTCATCGATATCATAGTTACGCAGGTCATAGTTATATCCGAACGATAAACCAACATCTTCAAACAAGCGATCAAAATAAAGCCGTCCGTGTGCGGCCACAGCTCCAAGCGAACCGCCAAAAAAGCCATCCGAGGCAAATGCAAAACCATAATTGGGTACTGCTCCTGCTTTAAGGCGAACGTTCCTCACAGGACGAGCTAAAACCTGGGCTCCCGCGCCGGCTGTAAGGCTACCAAAGCGGAATCTATTTAATCTGGGAAATTGCAAGGCCTGCTCATTTGTAATATTCGTATATCGGGATGCAACCCGGAGCGGTAGCTTTAGGGTTATATGCTCATTTCTATAGATGGTGAGACCAAAATCTATATTACCTCCCGCGTCAAAATATGATGCCTCATCAATACCTGTAATACTCCCGCCGACCCCCATAAAAAAGTCAACGCCGGATCCCGCATATCCAAGACGAATGACGGATCCCTCAAATTCAAACACACCTACTTCTTGTACATCCACTCCGTGATAAGTTACCTCCATCGGTTCCAATCCCAAATAAAATTCTGTCTGAGGAATATCGAATCGCGGCCCCCTTTCTCCCACTGAAAACATTTGTGCGTACAATTGATCCGCAGATAAGCAGGTTAAGAGTAATCCAATAAAGAAAATAACAGCTTTATTCATCTTACCTCTGAGTAGTTGGGAATGATGAAGTGGATATTCACATTTCATAATGTAGCCTCCGAATTAATAAATATTTCCAAATCTATGAAAACCGCAGGATTACTGATAATAATTTTTATGATGTCGTTCAACGCAACCAACACAACTATGGATACGGTTTATGAGTTCAAACCTACAAACATTAATGGAGAAGAAACATCCCTGGAAACATTTGAAGGAAAAGTTTTACTGATTGTTAACACCGCATCCGAATGTGGATATACTCCCCAGTACGAGGGTCTTCAGGCTATCTATGAGCAGTATAATGATCAGGGATTTGAAGTACTTGGCTTTCCCGCCAATAATTTTGGAGGGCAAGAACCCGGAACGGACGAGGAGATTAAACAGTTTTGTAAGGTCAATTATGATGTCACTTTCCCGATGTTCTCGAAAGTGTCTGTAAAGGGAGATGATCAGCATGCGCTGTTTGAATATCTGACATCTGCTTCGAACCCGGATTTTACCGGAGAAATCAAATGGAATTTTGAAAAGTTTCTGGTCGGCAAAGATGGAACGCTCAAGCACAGATTTCGAAGTGACACCGAACCAGAAAGTGAAGAAATTTTAAGGGCAATAGAAACGGAACTAAACAGTTAGATATGATGTATCCCTAATACATCCCATCACCATCCCGACGGAGGGCCGTAACTGATACTTACGGTCCTCCTTTTTTTATGGTATAGACAGCTGTCAGTTCAATACATGCGACGTTAGCAGAAATCTGGGAATACGAACATTTATCAGCTTTCCATCCTCTCGCTCCATAGTGTAATAGCCTCGCATGTTCCCATGATATGATTTAAGCACACAGAAACTATTATACTCATGACTTTCGCCCGGCTCAATAGTCGGCTGCACACCGATAACTCCTTCACCGTCCACTTCGTGAGTGTCACCAGAAGAGTCTTTGATCTCCCAGTGTCGCCGTAGAAGCGTAACGGCCTGATCACCCATATTTTGGATTGTAATGAAATAGGCAAAAACGTGCTTATTCGCTACTGGCGTTGATTCTTCCTCCATATACATGGGCTTTACTTCAACGCTGACATCATGAGAAACTTCAACAAAAGTGGGCTGATACATAGGCAATAAAAACAGTTTATTTTTTTCTATGGTAATCAAATTCAATGCCCTAATCAAAAGATAAAAAAGAGAGAAAACTAATTTGACATGAGTCGGATAAGGTTCTTATATTTGGAGCTCAATTCGGTCAGGTATTTCAGCAGAAATCCCGATGTTTCGGAAAAGTCGCAAGCCAGCGACCACCTGCTGATCACTGGCCACTTTGACATATTTCTTTACACGGTCCGGTAGTTCAGCTGGTTAGAACGCCTGCCTGTCACGCAGGAGGTCGCGAGTTCGAATCTCGTCCGGATCGCAAATGGCTAAGCCGCTAGCTCCCAAGGAGTTAGCGGCTTTTTTGTTTTTAACATCATCCCATCCAAATACCCTAATATTCTTCTCGGGACAGCTGGGGGACAGTCTAAATCTAAGTATCCTCTCTCAATATTCTTTCAAAAGAGTTTCTTTTTTTGTGCGAATTCAGTTTCCTTGAAAGATTCAAGTTCAATAACCTCTACAGGATTTTATAATCCTTTAATTAATTATCTTTTATCCATAATTCACAAATGTTTAATTTTACCTATGAATCCCAAATTCTTTGCAATTCTGGCAAATTAGAAGATTTTGATTCCTGCTTCCATTTATACAAAATTTCCGGAATATCTTTACCAAGTTTGGAATAGTAACTATATAGCTGTTTTGCCAATCTAGAAGATTTCTTTTTTAAATCTGGTAATCGTCTTATATAATCCTTTTTATTTTTAAAATCATACATCTCTAACCTTTCTTTTTCAGATGGGAATTGGGTATCATCCAACAAATAGTTTAAACCTGTCAATAAATTTTGTGTAAGGTTCTGATCATTAGTTAAAAATTCCCTTTTATTTTCAAGTATCCAAGTCACTAATGAAATGGAACTTTCTAATTTTGGCTCCTTCCTACCAAAGTTTTTCTCTTATCCTTTTTATGAAAACTTCATCAGGATGTCCCATAACATTTTAAAACTTGATTAATTATTTCCACTGCTTTTCTTCGGTCCAGTTCATTTTTAATGGCTCATCTTGATTTATTCCTTCACTCACCGGCCAAAGAAAATTCTTAAGCCTATTTACCACCTTTAGGGAATCTTCTGGAACCTGATCATCAGATATCTTGCTAAGGAATGCCTTCCACTGACTTACCTTAGTATCATCTTCAAAGAAAGCTGGTGTTAACGCGATCGGTACCACTCCAGGAATATCGGTTTCCCTTCGATTAAAAGTTTCCTCAATTGCCTTCTGTAGTTTTGGTCCCTCAAAAGAATGATTCTCGGACAAAAAGTAAATATCATAGAAATCTTTCATCCGGCTATTGGCCAAATCTAAACTAACCATTGCCTGGTACTTTTCGGCAATCGCACTTTCCAATGTATAAGCCTGAATCCTGGGCTTATTGCTATCAAGTATCGTTGGATACTCAACCCAAAGCGGTTCCGGTGTTATAACATCCCCAAAACCGATATCAATCTGGATAGTGATTCGGGCATTCCCCAAGTTACCGCGGACTTTTATCCGTACTCCATCGTATGCCTCCTGTTCTCTAATTTCTTCTCCCTCAACACTAGCCGGGTCAAATTCTAATCCGTCTCCTTCAATATTAATCTTGCAACATTCAGCCATATTTTTCTCAAGATCTGGGATTGCACTATCCCCATATTTAAGTACGTCAATATCTCGTGTGGGCCGAATATCTGTTATACCAGTGGCCCGGAGCAAAAGAGCCCCTTTTAAGACAAAATCCTTAGCATTCGGCAGTTTACTCATCCGGAGAAGAAATTTCTCCATGGCATAATATTGCAACAATTCATTGAAAGGGCGACCCGTTTCACGACCCTTATTAAGAAGCCGCTGGTGAACAGAGTCAATTGTACTTTGGGTAGGCTTATCCATGTGCTATAGCTTCCAGATATGGTTTTATAACAGTCTTAACACGGCAAATTTCGGCATACTTCAGAATATCGCTGTAACTTGCTTTCCCCTGCTCTATTCCTTCTTCCAGAGCTTCCATAGCGATATCAAGTCCTATCTTATTCCGGAATTTAAAACAATCGGCAATCGTCTTGGCCGGATTATATACCTGAACCTCTATTCCATCTACTTTATGTTTTTCTATTCCCTCGGTAAGGCTTCCACCTGAGAACCGATAAACCTTAATTGGTGGATGGTCAAGCGTAGGATCTCGACTGGTCCTGGGAAGAGCTATATGAACTTTGTGCGGAATTTCAGTTGTCATCTCATGAAAATCCAGAGCTGAAATAAGACAAACTCTGGCCTTCGGAACCTTCTTAGCTACAATCGCCAGATCAGGATTGGCAAGCATATCAGTATCTGCAAGTTTGTACATACCACGCTCGAGCTTATTAAGAAGCCCTTCCTCGTCCATATGATAAAGCGTACGGCGATATATTCCCTCATTTAGGGCTTCTGAGGTTCTGAGTATACCACCATGCTTTTTAAAAATCTTTATGGCTTCATTTATCTTTTCATCGGAAACATACATGTGCACAATTTTGCATACATTTATTTATAAGTGTATGCGTTTTTGTACATATGTGCAAATTCTTTTACAAAGAAGATTTAATTGAATTTGCTGTGCCCTACTTCTAAGTTCTGCCGGACTTCTTAGTTAATGTTCAAGCAATGGCCGAATTTTTAACTACTATTGGCATTTCATCTAGAATAGAAGAAATAATAAACTATTCTAAAAAAGAGCTCATACTTATATCACCTTATTACCAACTTTCAGAGACATTTTATCAAAGAATGGTGGAGGCTTCCAGTCGAGGTGTAAATATTACGATAGTATTTGGTAAGAAATGACTTAAGAGTAATGAATTTTACGCCTTTGCTGACATTCCCAACTTGGAATTACTTTACTGTCACAACCTTCATGCGAAATGTTATTTCAATGAAGAAAATATGGTGATTGGTTCGATGAACATGTATGCCTATTCTCAGCGGAATAATCGTGAGATGGGAGTTTTTATTCAAAGAAATAACGATCAGGATCTGTTTGATAAGGCCAAACAAGAAGCTTTTTCTATCATAGATTCTTCTGAATTGGTAGGATCTAATCGATCCTATTCCAGATCAAGACATAATCAAATACAGAGTAATGGTGAATACGGGTACTGTATTCGATGCCAAACTAATATTCCTTTGGATGTTGAACATCCTTATTGTCAAAGCTGCTTTTCAGTCTGGATGGATTTTCAAAATCCAGACTATCAAGAAAGTGTTTGTCACTCATGTGGGACCAATGAACCTGCTACCCTGAGAAAACCTCTCTGTTATAAGTGTTTTAACAACTAAATAAATATGTAAGGCAAGGTTATTACCCTATTTAGCAGTTACCAATTATTATGATAATCTATTCATTAATTGTATCTGTATTAGCCAGCCTGTTTCGCTGGCTAATACTAGTATATAAGATGATTCCTTTGAACCACTCAAGATCTATTTTTTCTTCAACTTTCTTGGTTTAATATTATGGTTCATATGGAATAAATTTTCTGGATCAAATTTGCTCTTAAGCTCTACCAACCGGTCGTAGTTTGAGCCGTAAGCTGACGAAATTCTATCACTTTCATCTTCAGTCATGAAATTGACATAAGCACCACCCGAAGCATAAGGTGCAGTGGCACTAAAGAATTCTCTCACCCAGCTAATACATTTTTGATCCTCCTGTGGATTTTCCCACCTTCCATGCACATTAACAACATATCTAGCATCCCGGCTGGCATATGCAGTGGAAGTGGAGGGAATATCGTTGGTTACACCTGCAACAGAGCCAATAAATATTTCGGTTTGCAACGTTGGCATGGTTTGAGCATACTCATTCACTGCCTCAATTAATCCATCGCTGATTTCTATTAAGTTGTGTGATTTCCAATAATTTCGGGCTCTTGGCGTCAACAGCGGATCGAAAGCCTGCTGCCACTGAACATAAGGCTGAACCCCAAAATGTTCACCAACAGGATTTCCAAACTTGCGCAGGTACTTGATCAGATTCTCCCCCTTTTGGTTCTCTCCGTTATAAAATACAGCCAACACTAATACCATTTTATTATGTATCTCCTCGGGAAGAAATGGCAGTGGTGGTGCATGACGAACTACCACCCAGACATTGAGTTCTTCAGGTGCTGCATTGATGAAATTTCGATATTGATTCATCACCTGGGTAACCTGATCGAAGGGAAATACAAGAAGACCTGCAAATATTTCTGGCCCTACCTCGTGCAGCTCAAATTCAAATCCGGTTACTACTCCAAAATTACCACCTCCACCCCGTAGTGCCCAAAACAGATCGGTGTTTTCATCCTTGCTTGCTTTACATTGAATACAATCTGCGGTTACTACTTCGGCCGAAACCAGATTGTCGATAGTCATTCCATACTGGCGGGTCAACCATCCAAAACCACCACCCAGTGTCAGACCTGCTACACCTGTTGTAGAATTAATACCTGTAGGAGTAGCCAACCCATAGGCTTGGGTTGCCTTGTCAAAATCACCTAGCGTGGATCCGGGCTGGACATATGCACGTTTTCGATCAGTATCCACACGAACTTCTCGCATATTTGAAAAATCAACTGTAAGCCCATTTTCAGCTATTGAGTTGCCGGCAATATGATGACCGCCACCACGTGCAGAAAGCTCCAGGCTATTATCTTTTGCAAAACGAACGGCATGTAATACATCCTCTGCCGATTTGCATTGAACTATGATCGCAGGCTTCCGGTCAATCATTGCATTCCATATAGCACGCACATCGTCGTAATCTGAATCAGTCGGTAATACGACTCTTCCCTCTATTCTATTTTTTAACTCTTCAACTTTTTCTCTTCCTAGTTCTAACATGATAGTTCCTACTTTTTAAATGAATTGGTGGGAGGGTTAAGAAAGAAGCAATCAATAAGCTTTTATTTTCCTAACCTGGTTAATTCAAGCTAACACTAAATCAATTATAAACAAATGGTTAGAGTATTCATTTTTATTCGCACGCCCCAGATTATTGCAATGCTATTGTTTGGGATTGGGATATTTCAAGATTGTGAGTAAGAAACCTGGCGTTTTCTCTATTAGCCAATTACTATTCCATGCTTCTCCAAACCGGATACGCCTTGCTCACCCTTTGCAGCCAATCGGTTTCCGGGAGGTTTTCGTTGGCTCCAATCACCAGATATCCCTGTGGATGAAGCCGAGATTTTAGCCTATCCAAAAACCGCAGCTGTTCTATTTTGTCGAAATAGGTAAACACCAGGTTGCGACAAAAAACCAGATCGAATGTACCTTTCGGAATACTTTGCCGGATATCCCGCTGCTCAAAAGTAACAAGTTTAGCCAATTGCTTCCTGATCTTATATTTTTCTTCTCCGTCTTCTTCTCTTTTATGGAACCAAGTTCTCACCTCCTCATCCGAAAGCTCCTTTAGCGCGCCGGCCGGATAGATGCCTTTTCGTGCCCGATCCAGAACCTCTGCGTTACGATCCGAAGCCAAAATGGAGATTTCTCCCTCAACTTCTGACCTTTCCTTTAACTGTTTGAAAACGATGGCACAGCTGTAAGCCTCTTCCCCGTTGCAACAGCCGGCCGACCATACACTAAGCTCTTCCTTCTCTTTTAACAAAATTGAAATATTCCGATCCTGCAAAAAGTTCCACAGCTTGCGATCACGAAAGAACTTACTGATCGTAACATCACACAGTTGATCCAGTACCTTCCATTCTGCAGGATACTTTTTCAGATATTCTCGGTACTCGGCATATCCGCCGGAAAGCTCCAGCTCCTGCATCCTCTTTTGGATTCGTTTGAGCACCTGTCCCCGCGGCTTGCGAAAACCGTCCCACCGGTAGCCCATCTTTGGCAGAGCCCACTGGAGAAAGCTGATGTCGGAGGACATGCTTTGAGAATATTAGAGGTTAGAAGTTGGATGTTAGAGGATCACCAGTTAATCATGTTTACTATAATTCATTGATGAATAAAAATAACTAACATTCTGAACTATGATGATTCCTCAAAACCACCAACCTCCAGTATCCAACTTCTACTTAGATGTTTGCATCGGAACACATCCAATAATGTTCCCTTCTCTATCACGCTTCAGGTGGCAACAGCGTTTGTTGAATTCTTCTATTATTTGTTGACGGGCTTTTTGAATACGCGACTTGAAGGTGCTGTAGGGGATATCCAAGTATTGGGCGACCTCTTTTTGCGTCAGTGACTTTTCAAACACGTTGATCAGTATCTCCTGCTCATCTTCATCATACTCCCGGATTAACTCATGCAGACATTCGGTAATACCTTCGATATCGGACTTACTCTCCTCCAACTCGCTTTCATCCGGTATTGTGGAATCGGGCAGAGCCGCCTCTTTCTTCTTCCTGGTGTAATCGATCAGCCTGTTGCGGGCTATCCTGTACAGCCAGGCCTGGTGATTTTCTACATACTCCAGCTGATCCCGGTTATCGAGAACCTTTGTAAAAGTGTCCTGCATCAAATCGCAGGAAAGCGCCCGATCACCGGTTCGTTTCTTGAAATAGTTGCAGATATTATCCGAATGTTCTATCCAGAGCTGTTCTGTCATTGATTTGCAAATTATGGGCTTTTTTAAATCGATCAATTTATTTTATCGTATTTTTACGATAAAGTCAATACAAAATTATAGAACAAGGTTGAAGAAGTATCCTGACAAAATCATTCCTATTCCAATAGTGGTGAAAAAGGCTACCAGCAATTTCATCTTCATCACCTTTTTTAGCAGTAGTGCTTCGGGCAGCGACAAACCGATGGTCCCCATCATAAATGCAATAGCGGTCCCAAGCGGAACTCCCTTTCCTACCAGCGATTCGATGACCGGCAATATGCTTACGGCATCCAGGTAAAGCGGAATAGCCATAATCACCGATAGTGGAACGGCTATTAAATTGTTATCCGGCAGGTATTCCTGGAAAAAGGCTGCGGGGACATACCCGTGAATGAAAGCGCCTGCTACCATACCGGCAAATACATACGGGACGAGTTTGAGTACCGTTGAAGAAGCCTCGCGATGTGTCGCCACCAAACGATCGGTAAAGCTTTTAGTACTTTCCTGCACTTTTGTCTCTTTGTAATCGAGCTCTTTGATCCAATTGGCTACGTATCGTCCAAAGCCCAATTTTTCCAGCAGGATACCTCCGACCACACCGAGAATAATCCCCGATGCCACATAAATAGCCGTTACTTTCCAGCCATAGGTTGCCCAAAAAACGGCTATGGCCACCTCATTCACCAGCGGCGAAGTAATCAAAAACGAAAGGGAGATCCCTAGTGGGACACGTCCCTGCATCATCCCCACAAAAAGAGGGACCGATGAGCAAGAGCAGAACGGACTTACAGCTCCCAGTACGGCTGCCAAAATATTTCCCGAGCCCAGCGTTTTGTTCTTTTCTAGAAATGCCCCAATACGGTCATAGGACAGATAATCCGTAATTAAGCTCATTATATAGATGGCTATAACAAGCAGGACAAATATTTTTGAAAAGTTCGCGATAAAAAAATGCAGCGACTCGGCATACCATTGCTCACCTGATACCGCCATCCAATCATAAACCAGATAATCTGCGAGCGCTATAAATTGATCAAAGAAAGTTTCCATAGCTCTAAAATTTATGCATTTGAATGTTTTTTAAGTATCTGTTCCAGACCCCAGGCACCATCAATTTCTTCGTATCTGTAGACTTCTCCGTCCACGACGATTGATGGAAAATTTGTTGTTCCATATTTCATCGTTTCCTTCAATTCAGATAGTGTTTCGAGGCGTATATCTACACCAGCACTAGCTGAAGCCTTCTCCAGTTCCTGCTGAATAGATCCGCCGGTTGTACAACACGCTGATTTCAAAATTTTGATATCGACACTCATAATATTTGTTTTTTATAGTTCGGATTAGTTTAGATGTTGAACCTCATTGCGGTCATAATTTCTTTACCATTGATACTGCGCTGTCGGGACAGATCGATGAAAACTCTTCGCTTTTCTTTACTTCTTGCGGGATGTTATCTCGACTTACATTTGCATATCCCCGCTCGGCAAAAAAGTCCTCCGCAGTCGTAGTAAGCAGATAGATGTCATTAAGATTCTTTTCCCGGGCATACTGCTCAATTCTATTTACCAGTAGCTTTCCAAAGCCTTTTCCTCTGATTCGTTCGGTGGTTGCCAGCGACCGGAGAAATCCGTGTTTCCCGTAAATCTCTAATCCAACAGTACCCAGAGCCTCCCTGTCTTTTTTCAGGATGTAGAAATGCTGCAGGTGCCGATTGGTGAGATCGCTGCTTGGCAGTTTACATTTGGTGAGAACATCCTGAATAGCAGCTAAATCATTCAAATCAGCTCTAACAAGAGTTATGTTATCTTTAATATCCATGGTCTGTGATGTTGTATTTGGTTTAGAATTACAATTTTACTTTATAATCCGGCAGGTTCTCGATATCGACTTGGGCATATTCCCAGAACCTTTCCCCGGCATCGTTGGTGATCAACAAAACCAGTCCTGCTGCAACCGCAAGACTTTGAAGTACATCTATGACACTATTTTGGAGAATAATGCCTGCCAAAGTACCGGCCACAAGAACTGCTGCCGAAGTAGTTACTTTATATCCGAGAAAGAGGAAAAGAGCAGCCAGCAGCTGGATACATCCTAGGATAAAGAAGAAGGTTTGTTCGGAAATATTTGTCAGTGAGCTTGCCTGATGAAAAGCATTCATTAATGATATTCCATCAACGATAAAAAAGACCGATATCATAAATCGAGCTGCGGTGTTAATTTTTGCATTCATTGGTCTGTTGTTTTTTTCGATTTACACCTTTAAGACGAATGCAAAATTGAAAAGACGAAGGGATGGCAGATTTTTATTTTCTTTCGACTACAATTGCCGACATATCATCAAACTGATGTCCATTACCACTGTGGCTGAAGCTAGATTTAAAGATGAGTTCAAGAAGATCTTTCCCAGTTAGATGCTGATTGTCGAGCAACACATTTGTTAGCTGCTCTTCTCCAAACCATTTGTCGTTATTATCCCGGTTATCGGGTATTCCGTCAGAATAAGCGATCAGTTTATCACCGGGATCCAACCTCAGGCTTTCCTCTTCATACTCCTGATCTTTAATCATACCAATAGGTATACCACCGGTTTTTAAACGCTTGAAGTTATCATCCGATTTAATCAAGAAAGGAAATTCATGTCCCCCATTTGAGTAGGTAAGAGTGTGAGTGCGCGTATCTAATACTCCTATAAATACTGTAGCAAAATTATTTACTTCCGAATGTTCAAAGAGTTGTTCGTTGGCCGATTGCAATAATTTAGCAGGTGAAAAAGTGCACGGTATTTTACCCCGTAAATGGGCTTGTATATTCGACATTAATAAAGAAGCAGGTAGTCCTTTTCCACTTACATCTCCTAAAGTAATCACCCACCTATAATCTCCCAGCTGTATAAAATCATAAAAATCTCCACCAATGGTTTGAGCAGGATATGTTTTCCCGGAAATATCATAGGATTCAATATCGGGCGATTTACCAGGTAACAACTGCTTCTGAATCTTAGCTGCCACGCGGATATCCTCCCGAATGTCCTGAAAGTTCTTTTGCTTTTCATGTAGTTTAGCATTTTCTATGATCTGGGCCGTTTGAGATGCAATTATAGAAAGGAGACGTTGATCTTCGTCAGTAAATCCATTTGCACTTTTTTTATTGTACATTGTCAGTACCCCATACAACCTGGAGCGAACCAGTAATGGGGCTGCCAAAACGGAGTCTATGGATTCATCCCATTCTGAATTATAAAATGATTGATTTTTTTGAAGATCATTTATACGCAAAGGCTCTTGATGTTTACGTATCCATGTAAGGATTTTTTTACCAGGAGATAGCACTGCATGCTCTTTAGTACTACATGTACTTCTTACCAACAGTTTCCCGGATACATTCCTGTTTGTATCAACTAATGTAATGTTCCCCTGCTGGGCTGCAATCATGCAAATGGAGCGCTCAATGATAGTATGCATGATTTTTTTGCTGTCCTTCTTACCACTGATGGAAAATGCAAGGTCGTTCAACATCGACAGTTCATCAACCGACCTTTTCAGTTTCTTGTTTTCTGCAATCAGTTCTTGAATGTTATCTTCAGAATATTGAACGGTTTTGGGTGATACGACTTCCATCATTTCATAGTTATGTTGGCATTAGTCTTACAATACTACGACGAATGAAAAAATGGAAAGACGAAACGCTGGCCTATATACTGAGAATCACTTACTGCAAACGCCTGATTCCGGATCACATGCCATCGCTTTTTGCTTTGATCTGATCAGGTAACCATTTCCTGCCCAGACTTTTCTTACTTCATTCCTTCTGAGCAGCGGTTCTACAAAAGATTTCATCTCCTGATCATCAAGACCAAAAGTGGTTTTTATTTCTACAGGAGCAACAGACTCAAAACGCTCAATAAAGTCAAGTATCGCCTCTTCCGACTTTGAAATATTACGTTCCTTTACTGCTCTATCTGTTATGTTATAAATCAATTTCGTGAGTGTATCATATGATTGATATCCGTGAAGTATCATATTCTCATGTTTGTATGACAATCGGAATGAGGGGAACGCCCGAACACGGTATTTTCGAGCTTTTTGCTGATCTTCCTCAAAAGCTTGCTGTGCTGATCCATCTTCTAGGTGTTCTACAAATGATGCTATATCAAGGCCGACTTCGCTTGCCAAGCCCACCAACTCGTCGCGCCGGTTTGTCTGACGAGCTTCTGTTGCTGTAGCTTCCCTTAATCGGCGCAAGAACTTTTTGGCCAGATACTCATTTTGCATTTGTGCCGCCTTGTAGGCGATATTCTGCGGGTATGAGGAGGGGTTTTCATCCGTAAAAAGCTTAAATCCTTCTGTTCTGACAGGCATACCGTGTTTTTCTGATGCTTCCAGCCAGTGCTTTGCTATGTTTTCATTGGATTCTTCCGGATCACCGCCAATATCGTTCGCTCTATCATAGAACTCTCTGATATCCTCGACCAGTCCGCCCATGATGTAGGATACTTTTACTTGGTCTCCAAAATGTGTTTGAAGTTTTCTGATGATCGGCTCACTTCCCCAACACCAGGTACAGACAGGATCGGTAAATTGGGTTAGTTCTACTTTTGAATTACTCATATTCTATTTCCTCTTTTAATTTGCCTTAGTTTTAGTCGGGAACGGCTACTTTATTCAACCGCTCCCTGACTTGATTGATCGAAATTACTCAGCTGGTTCAGCAATTTCGTGAGTCAGTTTAAGTGCCGTCATTGCGACATGAGCACCTTGTGTTTGGGCAATTTCCAGCTCATTTCCGCTTGGCATACGGCTACCTGTAGGACCAGCAACTGTTGTAGCTCCATATGGCGTACCTCCTGATATCTCATCCATTTCATTGAGACGATCTTCAAAGTAGGGCACGCCCACAACGACCATGCCATGGTGAAGAAGCGTCGTTTGGAAGCTCCGTATCGTCGTTTCGTGTCCGCCGTGCTGACCGCCGACACTAGCAAACACACTGCCGACTTTGCCGGTAAGTGCACCTTCAGCCCACTGTTTCCCGGTTTGATCAAGAAACTGCCGCATTTGTGCAGCCATCATACCGAAGCGGGTAGGGGTTCCGAATATTACAGCATCTGACTCCTCCAGAATCTCTGGTGTCGCTTCGGGAATGTGATCAAAAGCTTGTTTGGCTTCCCATGCACCAGAGTCTTTGAGGACATCTTCCGGCATCAGCTCGGGCACCTGGTAAATTTGGGCCTCTGCACTTTCAACTGAGCTGACGCCTTCGGATACCGCTTCGGCCATTTCATAAATGTGTCCGTACATGCTGTAGAAAATGATTGAGATATTTATTGAATCAGTCATCGTAGTAAACGTTTAAGTAATTAAGTTTTAATTATTGTTCAACAGTAGCTTTTGCGGGATTCGTCTGCATAGCAGTAAGCAGTAAGAGTCCGCCCATGATGGATACATTTTTCAGAAAGTGCAGTAGCTGCATCTGGAACTGCTGACCCTCCATTGCCCAGAAATTGTGAAATATGAGAGTCGTAGGAATCAAATAGAGTGCCAGCAGAATGCCCGCTTCTTTCATCCTTTATCCTGTTATCAGGGCTAAACCTCCCGCCAGTTCTGTAGCTATAGCACCCAGAATTAATATGGACGGAAGTGGAATTCCTTTAGCAGACATGAACTGTATGGTTCCCTCCCAGCCTGTCATTTTACTGATAAAGGAGAACACAAAAATACTGCTCAGTAGAATTCGTGCTATTAACTGAAGGTTATTTTGTTGATTTGTATTAAACATGGTTGTGTATCTAGTTTTAATTTCGATTTTTGAGTTATAAAAGTGTTCGTATGAAAAATCCGATTTGGTCTTCCTGTAATATCTCTGAACTGTATTGATCCAGATCATAACTCAATCCAAACTGAAACTGCTTGCTGTACACCGGACCAATTCGGACCTGAATAATACTTCGATCATGAGTTTCAAAGCGAAGCCAGGACCCCATCAGAAATGCGTTCGCACCTATTTCCCATTGGTAATTGAGTGGGATTATTTTTCGGATCAGTAAAGCAATCCCACCTTGTAAGGCCGTATTAGGAACGTTATACGCTACCTGGGGCCTAAGATTGATATCAATCCCCGCCAGCTGGAATTTTGCCCCTAATAACATTCCAGGTTGCAACCCGGCAACATTACTGTAAAACAGATTGGGACCAGCGCTAAAATGCTCGCTGAATGAGTCCGTAACAGATGTTTGAATTACAGCCTCATCAAATTTTCTCTTTTCCGGTGCATAGAATCTGTTGAAGAAAGCCAATCCATCGATCTGGATATCAGATCTTTGATTCCAATGCTGGGAGAAGGTTGTCTGAAAAACCATCTTATCAGCACCACTCAACAAATTCTGCTGCAGATGTTGAGCTGCCGATATCTTGACTACTGTTATTAAAGCAATAAGCAGTGCTATGAATTTGTTCATTGTTGAGACAACTGTTGTGTAAAATTTAGTTCAACAATAAACTAATTCATGATTATCAGCCTATAAATGACAATTTTTCGGGTTTAGTGTGCAGTTTTTCGGCTATTCCGAAATTGGATAGGGCTCTGGCCGGCTTTCCGCTTAAAAAAGCGACCAAACTGGGAGGGCGTATTAAATCCTAAGTGATATGCTATCTCTTTAGCCGATTTATCGGTATAGATGAGCTGATTTTTCGCCTCTCTTATAATGCGCTGATGAATGTGCTCCAGTGCCGTGAAACTACTCTCTTCTTTAACGACTTCACTAAGATGTTTCGGCGTGACGTGCAGTAACTCTGCATAGTCACTTACTTTCTTTTTCTCTGTAAAATGCTCATCAACAAGATTCTTGAACTCTTTGAATATACGATTGGCTTGCGATGTTGTGTGGTTTCCTTTTTTAAGACACGATTTGTTCAGACGATTTATTCTGTACAACAGCTCAATGATACCACTGCGTAAAATCTGCCGGTGATAAGATTGTGATAAGTAGGCTTCCTCGGCTAACTTTTCAAACAGGTATTTCGTTTTTTTGAAAGCATTGCTGTCAAACTCAAAGATCGGGGGCTTCGCCGGATCAACCCAAAGCAGTTCATCCAGGATCTCACGAGACACGTTGGCATCCAATAAGAATGATTTCGTGAATAGTATTTGTCTGATGTCCAAATCCCGACTGTATTTCGTCGTTTCGGTAATATCGTCGGGAGTAATAAACAGCAAGCGGCCCGGAGAAAGACTTACTTTGTTCTCATTTATTAATTGAGTGCAGCTGCCATTTAAAGCGATAGATAAACTATAAAAATCAGACTGGTGCGGTTTTTCTGCGTAAAGACCGCGTCTGCTTTTCAAAATTAAATACTCACTCCCATCCTTTTCTGTCCCGCAAACCTCTTGGTTATCAAGTGCGACCACAGTGTCTTTAATAGTAACTTTGGGAATAGATTTTTCAGTACTAAGCATAATCAACTACGCTTTTATTCTACTTGATCAGATGGACTAAATGCCTCATCGAGATTCGTTCTGACTTCATCCAAAAGAGATGAAAGCGTTTCAGCTTTTTCCGGATCCAAGGTCTGTTCCATCAACTCATCCGTGGTTAACTCCTTATCCACCTTTCCCAGAAATTCCAGCCCCTCTTCCGTTATTTTGATCTCTACCTTTCGCCGGTTCTCTTTCTTGGGTTGTCTTGTCACGTACCCCTTTTTACGTAGCTTTTCAACAAGTCTTGATACGTTACTCCAGCTGTTGAGCATCCGGTCCCGTATTTCATTCAGCTCATACGCATCGGGATGGTTCCCCCGCAAAATGCGTAGCACATTAAACTGCTCATGACTCAGGTCAAACTCACTTAACAGCTTGCGCATAATGTTCTCAAAATGATTGGCGGTGTACACAACATTTAACATTGCTTCAATCTGCGGGCTGGGAAATTGCTTTTGTTTTATTGCTTTCTTGAATTCCATATCAACTAATATTTTTTTTGTCTCAACAACTGTTGTAGTTACATCAGTTGTAATAACTTAAATCTTTATCTTTTTTTCAAGGGGTCAGCTTACTTAAGAAGATGTTTCAGATACTATGCCATACCAGTTTATTCGTCTCGACCCTACCTGACGAAACTGGATCATAGCAGGAAGGCAAACACTCGCTGTTTCGGATGACGAGATGGATCTCCTATTAGACGGACAGGTATGCCAACTAATCTTCCAGAGCTGGATGGCGATACGTAACGGCAACTCCGAGTATTCCGGCAAGGAACAAAATGCCAGGAGCCAACAGCGGATATGATCCTTTCATGGCAGGCCAGATAGATTCGTAAAGAGAAAAGGACGGATTGATTTCACGGGTGAAAAGCAAATTTCCGTGGAAATGCAGATATATTCCCACAAAGCTGGACAAAGCCACAGCTATCATCATCCAGCGTAATATGCGGATCGTAGCTTGCCCTGGCGCTATCCAGGCACCGAAGACTGCCAGCAATCCCGCCCCTGAGACTACAAAGGGAATCCACTGGAGGGGCTCTTCCGTATGGTCAAGCAGAATCAGCTCAAAAACAGTCATCAAAAAAATAACAGCAACTACGCACAGTAAAAACTGGCGCAGCTGCTGCAATACATTTTTTTCTGGCATTAGTCTATTCAGCTTCGACGTATGTTTTGGCCGTTTCCAACTCTTCATCATTTACATAAGAAGTGAGGGCATCAAAGAATTCCTGATTGGAATCATACGGACGGCCCGCAACTAATTCTTCAGCTTCATTTTCATCCAAACCCGGAATTTGCAACAACGTGGCCGTATCACTGTCATTTCGGTGGATGGGAACAAATATGTATTCTTCATATGCCGCTACCTGGTCCTCGTCGACATACTTTCCGATCTCTTTGCGGAACTGCTGAATACTTACATAGGGACGATATTCCTCAAACTCGTGCACCATTTTATCACCGACATTCGGAATGGTTCTAAACTCTTCTCCCGATACTGTATTCACGTTTAGCTTATCGGCAGGTGCCGCATTTTCTTGGGTAGTTGTTGTCGGAGTATCTGTTTCTTCTGCGTTTTCTTGTTCTGTTCCGCCGCCGCAGGCTGTAAATGTGAGTGCCAGTAATACCAGCAGTACTCTGGAAATATTTTTACTAAATATCATGCTTGAATTATGAGATTGAATTAAAGATAGATTAAATCTAAATAAGAATATAAGGCTTCTGCACCAAACCTGACAGTATGTTTGGCATGCTTGCTTGTTAAAGGATGAAAAGAAGAAAACGATCAATGCAGCCGCTTGGATCTATTATCTCTTGCATCATTAACTTTTTTCAGCTCGTTTACCCCCACTCTGACTTCTCGGCCTTCTTAAAGAATAGTCATAAATGTTATCAGCCCTCATGTACTTCTTTTGCAGCACGAGCTCCGGAGCGCAGCGCTCCTTCCATTGTGCTTCTCAAAATCGACGTATGTTCGCCGGCAAAATGAATACGTCCATGAGGTTCTTGCAAAGGTTTAAGATAACTGGTGACTTCACCGGGCGCCGGCCAACTAGGTCCGCCCAACGCATATGGATCTTCACTCCAGGTTTTCACATATCCACTGCCCTTTTGGTAGTGATCGCGAATTCCCGGATGAACTTTATCTAGTCCCTCTATGGTTTTTTCTATGAGTTCTTCTTTGGAAAGTTTTCCATACTCACCTGCAGATGTACCTGCGACATAACTTTCCAGTATCGATTCACTTTCACCAGGATAGGCATTAATTTGACCAACCGGCAGATCAGTAAAGGCCATTCCCGATACACCCTCTTCCTGCCAATACGGCTTGTTAACCTGCAGATATGTTCTGGTTATATCAAGATAGGATATATTATCAATCGCCTCTTTCTTTTTCCCGGGAAGCGATGGTTCAAAATCTATTCTATCAAGCACTTTTGCAGGAAATGTACAGATAACTCTATCAGCGTCAAAGCTAACTTGATTGCCGGACTCTGTTGCCATCACTTCAACACCATCCTCTTGATCTTTCACGGCAGTTATTTTTACTCCGTAATTTATTATATCCCCTAGCGACTTTGCCATTTCTCGGGGCAGCTGATCATTTCCTCCCACCAATACAAACGGCGGTGCTCCCATAAACAAACCAAAATCAGACACCGCCATTGAAAGTGCCGAAGTTCTATCAGGAACTGCACCAAACCACTGAGTATTTTGTATAAGCTTAACGGCTCCTTTGCTGGCACCCTGGGAGCGCATATAATCGGCCAGAGACTCTTTATCCAACTTCACCAGAGGTGTTTCATCCCAAGAGTTGGGCTCAGAAATTTCAGGCGGCAGAGTATTGATAATGTATTTCTCAACAATACCCATTGGCCCTAACTGCTGTTCTTCCTCAGTCAGCTCGTAGGGCCATTCAACTTGCTGTTCTGCAGAGGTGGTAAATCGCTTTCCATTCAGGTGGTAGACGGGGTTCTCGGGTAGCTCCCACGGTGCGCGTTCAAGCTCAAATTTTTCAATGTATTTAATCGCGTGAGTATAGGTATTTGAGAAAGCCGCACCTCCTTCTTCGGCATATAGATTACCCGCAAATGGCTCTCGTATGGTAGAAACCCGTCCGCCGGGACGCTGCCGGGCTTCCAGCACCGTCACATTATGTCCGGCTTCATTCAGCTCCCAAGCTGCAGCGAGTCCTGCTAGCCCGGCTCCAAGAACCAATACATTCTGGGGATCTGTTGTTTTGCCTGATATAGAGAATTGGCCGGATATTGAACCAGGTAAAACCAACCCCGTACCAACAGCTCCAAATCCCATCATCAGTTGCTGCAAGAAATGTCTTCTCGATATATTGCTTTCTCCATCATCCATAGCTTACTCTCTTTTGTTATAGATTACCTATTCAGATGTTCTCATCGTTATCAACTCCAACCCTGTCCATACCCTAAAGCAGATATCATATATTTCTTTAATGATAATCCTTAAACATTTTAACAAATAATGGGTATGATGTCATATTTTTTTAGTTAAAAAGTCCTAAGATTATTATATAATAAATTCCTTAATTCTAACTTTCCTATCTCCTTTCAATTTATTTAAGCAGGAACGATTACAGCTGTTTATCCGGTTGAAAAAACATCAAATACCTATTCAAACAAACTTCATCATTTATGATTTTAGTCACCGGAGCAAACGGGCATTTAGGGTCACAAACCATCAATTTTTTGTTGGATAAAAATCCAGACGTAAACCTTGCAGGACTTGTGCGAAGCCAGGAAAAGGGAGCAGAGCTTGAAGCTAAGGATGTGGAAATCAGAATTGGAGATTATAATGATTATTCATCAATGGAGGAGGCTCTAAATGGTATTGATATACTTCTGTTGATTTCGGCAAGTTCATTAGAAGGCCGGGTTGAACAACACAAGAGTGTTATAGATGCGGCGCAGAAACACGAAATCGATCAGATTTTTTATACAAGTTTAGTAAAGGCTGATCAAAAACTGAGCCCCCTTTCTGAAGATCACGCCCAAACAGAAGAGTTAATTAAAGATTCAGGTATTCCGTACAGTATTTTCCGCCATACCTTCTATACAGAATTTCTGCCCCTCTTTCTGGGTGATGCACTTGAAACCGAGCAGTGGCGGTTTCCATCAGACGGACAAAAAATTAACCTTGCCATGCGTACAGAAATGGCCGAAGCCCTGGCCAACGCACTCACAAATCCCCAAAAACACCAAGATGAAATCTACGAGATAACGTCCAATCAAGCGTATACTCTTCCTGAAATAACCCATATGATCAACGACAATTCCGGAAATATGATCACCTATTCGGATGTTCCAATATCAAAATTTCAAGATGAATTGAAGCAGGTCGACTTGCCGGACGATCAGCAGGCAATGACTATGATGGTAGCCAGCACGTTTGCAAATGGAGGTCTTAACTTTACCTACGATCACCTGGAACAACTGTTAGGACGGGAACCAACGGATATTAAGGATTTTATTAAAGACTATTTTGAGTAGTACAATGAACAACGACTATACAACACCTTCCGGGACACGAATCGGACATGTGCATCTGAAAGTAGCTGACCTGGATCAGGCATTGGCTTTTTATCGCGAGTTACTCGGCTTCGAGCTCACAACCATGTACGGAGAAAATGCCGCTTTTATCTCGGCCGGTGGCTACCATCATCATATTGGATTAAATACCTGGCACAGCAAAGGCGGATCGCCTGCTCCTAAAAGCAGCACCGGCTTGTATCATGCAGCAATTCTGTATCCCACCCGGAAAGATCTGGCAGAAATCTATAAGCGATTACGGGATAAAAACTATCCAATTACAGGAGCCAGCGACCACGGCGTATCGGAGGCTATTTATCTGAATGATCCCGATGGCAACGGCCTGGAACTTTATTGGGATCGGCCCCGAGATGAATGGGAGTATGATGAAGATGGGTCTGTTAAAATGGTTACCCGCCCG
Organism: Fodinibius sp. GM108; assembly: GCF_058386985.1. Taxonomy (NCBI): domain Bacteria; kingdom Pseudomonadati; phylum Balneolota; class Balneolia; order Balneolales; family Balneolaceae; genus Fodinibius; species Fodinibius sp. GM108. Next base: position 157,905 of record NZ_JBYEIR010000004.1, on the reverse strand, counting down.
CTGGATCTGCAGGGTCTGCTCAAAGAGCTGGAATAATATTGAGCTGCGGATCTGCGCAGCTTGGTGTGAGACTTACCCACAGAGCTCCATTGATTTAATACTGATGATCCGCTGAAGTCGAAAAGTACCTATGAACATTTTTAACGAATTGTATCCTCAGCAATAAATTTTCCTCCGACAGCTGTCGGAGGAGATGTAAGAGGGGTGGTTCTGAAGATTAAGCTCTAACTTCAGCAATCTCCTGATTTAGTTCTTGGGGATCGCCAAGGCCTGTTAACCCATAGAGCTCGCGATGACAATCTCGCAGGTTTAAAAAAGAGGGGGTTCGGGGGAATCGCGGGAAAGACTACTCATAATAACGACAAATGTGGAAAAGCAATTTCCGTTTTCCTGCTTTAGTAAGCAAAAAATCTACGATTCCCCAGAGACTTTTTTGGTTCGTTTTTTGGTCACAAAAAATGAACAAATAGATAGAGATGAGAAATCACTCCTTAAGCATAATCATCTTTCAAGCAAAATGCGGAAGAACAGCCCTCTCACAGCAAATGTAAGAAGAAAAACCAAGACGCAGAGCACCGGAACAAGATATAAACTCCTTGAAGGTTTTTAGTTACAGATCAGTCCAGATAATCTTCTCTCAATAACCGAGCTTATATAACTTACAGTATAAAGGGACAAACCCGGACTCGTGCGTATTAATTTATTCAATCTTTGTCGCCAAACTACGGTTAGGGGGTACCTTTTGTCTTGACACAAAAGGTACTAAAAGTCAAGGCTGAAGAATTGTGAATTCGGTTTCGGCCTGCAGAATACGTGGATTTTAATGGTCCATTTACTTCCGTGCCTGTTTATTAAGAAGTTACCGGTACAAAATCCACACCCGTATTCTTTGACCTCAGCACACAATTCTTAGGCCGTAAAACCCTAGCTGGCAGCTGAAAAGTCCCCTCCACCCGAGGGTACCGAGGAACGAGCCGGGGCGGGTTCTTGTAAAAGGATACATTGTACTCAAATAAAATTTAGAGGGGCACACCCCCTAATGTAAACAGCTGCCGGGGATTTAGATGATTTTGTCCGTGAAGTTGGCAGCTGTGAAAACAAGGGGGTCAAAGAGAATCATCTTATAACTATTGATCAATTTCACTAAATTTATTGAAGAGAGTTGGTCGATTCACTGAAACTCAGAAATCGACAATCAATTTAAAACACATTTCAGCATGGAAGACCTGCTCGCCGCCCGTTTACAAATGGCTGTCTCTCTCGGATTCCATATCATCTTTGCCTGTATTGGGATGGCGATGCCTTTCCTGATGGCAGCCGCCGAGTATAAATGGATCCGCACCGGAAAACAGGTGTACCAGGATTTAGCCAAAGCGTGGTCAAAAGGAGTAGCTATTTTTTTCGCAACGGGCGCTGTTTCAGGTACAGTACTCTCTTTCGAGCTGGGACTGCTATGGCCAACATTTATGGAACACGCCGGACCCATTTTCGGGATGCCCTTTTCGTGGGAAGGGACAGCCTTTTTTGTAGAAGCTATTGCACTGGGATTATTTCTCTATGGCTGGGATCGGCTTAGCCCCTGGAAACATTGGACAGCGGGCGTCGTAGTTGGAATCTCCGGAGTGGCTTCCGGCATCTTTGTAGTTGCAGCCAACGGCTGGATGAATAGCCCTGCCGGCTTCGACTGGGTTGACGGTCGCGCGATAAATGTAGATCCCGTTGCCGCTATGTTCAACGATGCTTGGTTTTCACAGGCACTCCATATGACATTTGCTGCTTTTGTTGCTACAGGCTTTGCTGTGGCAGGACTGCATGCATTCTTGTTGTTGCGGAATCCGAACAGCCAATTTCACAAAAAGGCAATAAAAATTGCGCTGACAGCAGGAGCTATATTCGCTATCATGCAACCACTTACCGGCGATTATGCTGCCAAAGATGTGGCCGACCGTCAGCCGATAAAACTAGCTGCCATGGAGGGGCATTTTCAAACGGAGGCTCCGGCAGACTTGGTCATCGGCGGACTACCGGATGAAGAAACGCAGGAAGTGCCCTATGCCATTCGTATTCCGGGCATGCTCAGCTTTTTGGCACATGGGGATTTTAATGCTGAGGTCAAAGGGCTCGAGGAATTCCCGCGCGATGAATGGCCGCCCGTGCTTATCACACATGTAGCTTTCCAAATTATGGTAGGGGCAGGTATCATAATGGCAGTTATCGGATTATTATTTTTGCTTTTCCAGTGGAAATGGCCGCATCTGCTTTCGCGCCGGTGGTGGCTCTGGCTGCTGGTTATCGCCACACCGCTGGGCTTTGTTGCAGTGGAAGCGGGCTGGACTGTTACCGAGGTGGGACGTCAGCCGTGGATTATCTACGGGATTATGAAAACGGAAGATGCCGTCACCAGTATGCCGGGACTGCAGTACCCGTTCTTTTTATTTACTGGCGTCTACCTGCTGCTTTCTGCCGTTTTGGTCTGGCTAATGTATCGACAAATTATCACACTACCCGATAAGTATGATTCCGTTAACTATGAATGATCCTGTAAATCACAATAGAAATAATTGAGCCGCGGTATGCTACTGATAATAACCACATTCTTTCTGGCTCTTTCGTTAGTATTTTACGTGATTTTCGGCGGTGCTGATTTCGGAGCCGGTGTCCTCCAGATGATCACCAAGAAAGAGAACCGCGAGGAGATCACGCATGCCATAGGACCTGTTTGGGAGGCCAATCATGTCTGGCTGATTTTGGTCATTGTAATTTTGTTTATGGGTTTTCCTGCCATCTATTCGGTCTTGTCCACCTATCTCCATATACCAATTGTACTGCTTTTAATTGGCATTATTTTGCGGGGTACAGCTTTTGCTTTTATGCACTATGATGCTATCCGGGATCAGAGTATTGAGCTGTATGAAGGGATCTTTAAGATTTCCAGCATTATAGCCCCCTTCTTCCTGGGTGTAATTACCGGTGCCATCATGCTTGGACGTATCAATACCAATGCCGATCTGTTTTATGATGCATTTATGCAGCCCTGGCTTAACGGCTTTTCGTTTACTGTTGGCATTTTTACCCTCAGCATATTTACTTATCTGGCCGCTGTCTTCATGATCGCCGAAAGTGAAGATGTAGATGTACGCCAGGAATTTATAGCTATTGCTAAAAAGTTACAGACAGCAACAGTTTTATCCGGTCTCCTCATCTTTATAGTCGCCTATTTTTCCGGTTTTCCCCTGCTGTCATTATTTTTGGATTCACCAGTTGCCATTACCTGTATTATACTTGCAACCTTAAGTCTGCCAGTACTTACATTTTTTCTGAACCGCAGGCGGGCGATTTATGCACGTCTGGTTACCGGATTTCAGGTTCTCATGATTTTGATTGGGTGGTTCAGCATTCAATATCCGGTTGTAATAAATTTGCAGGGTGGACACCTATCCTTGTTTAATGCTGCTGCTCCCGATGCAGCATTATTGCAGCTGGTCATTGCCCTCGTCATCGGTGCCTGTATTATCTTACCCGCACTGTACTACCTGATGAAGGTCTTTAAAGGCGAACAATTTCGCAGAGAAGATGTCTGACGGATTGATATTACGGTTAGATCCAACTTACCTAACCCATGGGGCTCGGTTTGAAAATATAATCTGCAATTCACTTTCGGTAAGCGGCAACTTTTTTTCTATATCTGATTTATAGTTAGCGGGCATCCACTCCGGCCAATCCGTACCAAAAAGTATCCGCTCCATTCCAATTGTTCGAAGTCTTTCGGTCAGCCGTTCATATCGCTGTTGGGGATACCACTGCGATTCTGCTTCTTTATCGTCATCTTTTTTACTTTCAGAAACCGGTTTAATCACAGCAGATAAATCAAAATAAATGTGATCCCTCAACTCCCCTTTAGCTATATAATCAGCAAAAACGCCCAGGGCTTGGTCAGTAGCCTCATCGTAACCTGACCATCCCGCCATGTGAGCAATCTGAATTGGGATCTTTGGTGCTTGCGAAAGAATCTTATCCACAAAAATCCGAGCATCCTCTCGACCATACGGTTCGTCTGTCGTTCGCATATGAACAACTATTCCTAGATCATATGAGTTTGCCGCTTTAAAAATACCTGCCAGGCGCTTCACATGGTGCTGATTTCGCAAATCGACTCCTGAATTGGCAAAATGAAGTTTAATACCAGCAAATTTATTTCTGGCAGCATTGCGCTCAATTTCAACGAAAGCGGAATCAGAAAGTGGATTGATACTGAAAAAGCCGACCAACTTGTCGGGATACCTTGATACAGCTTCAGCTACACGATCATTCTCGGACTGTAAAGTTTTGAATTGATCTCCGGATACTTCACCTGAATCAGAGAAAAAATAAGCATTTGACAAAATAACGGCCTCGTCTACATTATCCCGCTCCATCGTCTTCTTTAATTGTTCAATACCTAACGGCGGCAGGTCATTTACACCTTCTACATTTTCTTCAAGGTATTTACGCACTTCCGGGCTAAAAATATGGGTGTGATGGTCAATAAGAGTATCCGCCCCTGAAACAGGTTTTTCGTAATCATCTGAATAAGAATCTGGAATTATTGTAAATCCCAATAGTAGAATAATCATGAAACAAATGGTGATAAGGAAAAAAGTCTTCTTCATTGTTTTGACGAGTCTTCTGTTAGAAATATTAGCTATTAAAACCACCCAAATCGCAGGGCAAAAAAGGAGGAAATACCGGACAACTCTTTATCGCTGGTTCCTTCAAGATCCACACCTCCCGCATATCGATAAGACAGGCCGCCGGTGAGGCGAAACCAGTCAGTCACATTCAAATTTAAGTTCACACCTGGTTGCAATACAAAGTAGCTGTCGGAATTAGGATTAAAGTCAAAATCGGTGTCTTCATAGTTAACGCTTCCTGATCCCACCAGTGTTTGCACGCTAACGTGAAAAAGATGATTAGTATGGTGGACATACTCCACCACAAATCCGCCATAGTCGGTATCCAGCTCTGGTTGGGGTGTATCCTGTCGAGTCCAGTTGGCCGCTTCAAAATTATTTTGTGTACGATATCTCGCAAGTCCCAGGTTTACGGTATTTCTGTCATTCAAATTAATAACCCAGGCTCCTCGTGTACCCCGCAGATAGGTAAAATCACCGTTCACAGAGGTCATCCCGAAAACCATAGCACCATAACCACCATGATCAACATCACCTGAAAACAGCGTTTCTGTTTCTTGTGCAAATCCTTTTGCTGGATGTATCAATATTAATGCTGCGACAAATAGTATCAGCTTTTTCATTGGTTGAGTAATTTTTTCGAATTAAAAATACTCCTGGCTGGAAATCCCTGAATCAAAACTTGCCAAACTTAAAAGTAAACGACCCGCTAATACCTGAGAAGTCGTTATCGTCAAAGCCGGCTCTACTGATGCCGCTGGTATATCTATAACCAACTCCGGCAGCAATTCGCATAAACTCTGTGACATTAAGTTCGATGTTTGCTCCCGGTTCCACTACAAAATAGGGATCCGGATCATCAAACTGTTTATCATAATCATCATCCCTGATCATGAATCCGCCACCGCCAATGAGAGAAGAAAACGTCAGGTGGACTAGACGGTGTGGACGATTGATGTATTCCAGTTCAAATCCGCCATAGCCATTCAGTGCGTAATAATCCGCGTCGGGATCACCAAAGTTAGAATCGAGAATACTGTGGTCTGTTACCAATCCATACCCACCTCCCCCCAGCGATAGAGCGTTCTGTTCATCGATATTTAACATCCATCCGCCACGCCCACCAACCCAGAGACCAGTCTCTCCTGCTACATCGCTGACTTTTATTACCGGTGCACCAAATCCACCGTGAGTAACATCACCGCTAATTAATGTTTGCGTTTCTTGAGCTGAAGCAGTGCAATTCAATCCCAGTAGAACAATAACTATTACAATTGAACGGAGGTTCTGCATAGTAAATGATATTGCTTAGTTTTCATTTTCAGTTGCCAAGAACCTACGTTTTATAAACAGTTGTGTTTCAGTATGACTATTTTAATTCATTGATAGCCTTTTTACCTCTTCAGCAATCAGTCCTTACACTTATGAATTATTTATTCCAATCAACCTTTACATTGATTATCGTTGCCGCTTTTTCCCTGCTTGTTTCATGTCAATCAGAGGGTTCGGATAACTTAACCGAAAGCCAGCATCACCAGTTAGCATCAACCTATGAGTCTATAAATGAGCTTTACAAAGAATTAGAACAGGGCTATAACTCAGAAAGTGAAGATTCAATAAAAGAGCTCGATCAACTTTATAGCGCAGTACAAAATATGCGCATACAGTTACATAACAATCACAAACAGATGGTGGCCTGGCATAAAGAGCGGGATATGCAAAGAGATAAAATGATGTCCGAAGAAAATATGGGCAGGCATATGCAGACTCTCATGACGGGCGAATGGTATCTCCAGATGCAAGAAATGCATGAACGGATAGCCAGCGTGCATAAAGCCATGGATCAACAGTCATTGGCACGAATAAACAGACAGCTTTCAGAACGGTTTGCCAAGATGTGTGAGGTAATTCCAAACGTAGGTGAGCCAACAGAGATACCTTTTAATGAAGCGGGAGATCCCACCCTTCTGAATGGTGCAAACTTGTACACTCAAAACTGCGGTGGCTGTCATGGAAGCAATGGCGAAGGTTCTGACAATGTTTTTCCGCCCCTTGTAAATACCCAATGGATAACCGGTGATAAATCAGTATCAATTCGTATCTTACTAAACGGATTGGAAGGAGAAATTGAAGTCGATGGACAAACCTATCAAGGGGTTATGCCATCTTTCAAGGCACGACTGAGTGCAGCTGAAATGGCCGCAATTCTTAATTATCTGCGGGAAGAAAGTGAGAGTGATCTACCAGAAATCACCCAGGAGGATATCATTGATTTAAGTCAGAAATACAGTGACCGCACAACACCGTGGCGTGCTGAAGATTTTGACATTGATTAGTCACCACTTGTGCTTTTTCTACTTTTCTAACATCCGGAGGCTGTCTTCTTTTAGAAGCAACTAAGCAGTTGCGAGCTTTTTTATTTTGTGTATCTTAGGACAAAGTTATTCAGAAATAATTCATTTAACATATTGATTATGACACAAGAAGAAGCAAACAATGGTAATCGTCTCATTGAAAATTTGATGGGATCCACTATCAAAATTGAGCAGGAAGATGTTAAGGATATCCCGCTGGCTTTTCTTGCTGTTGAGGATATGAAATTCCACGAATCCTGGAAATGGCTTATGCCTGTTGTCATTAAAATCGAAGAAGATTTAGGCCACAGTGTACTTATCCAAGATAAGCTCTGTCGAATTACTGTGGATGATGAGACCAGCTATGAACATGAAGGGGAAGACAAGTTGGATGCTGTCTGGCGTGCCGTGGTAAAATATCTGGATGCCGAACAGGGGTAACAACTCCTTTATAAATTTACAGCCCTGATCATAAACGGTTAGGGCTTTTTTATTTGAGGATCGTCGGCTCCTTTAAAATCCTCATGCTGACTAAATTTCCGGAATGCATAAAAGTAATCCTCAAAATTTCCTGTATCATGCCGCTCCAAATCATCCTGCAAAGGATATCCACCGACTGAGCCTCCTTTATTAATTAACTTACGAATAGCTGGTGTTAGCTGAAGCTCCTCGTTATCATCAGGGGATACTGATTTCAATAAATCGATGATTTCAACATCAAAAATATAGCGGCAAGCCGATGCCCATAAATTAAACTCCTGATCCTTTGAAGGTTTTTCGAGGATATCTGTCAGCCGTACAACTTCACCAGCCGTCACCTTCTGCTCATCGAAACAAACTACCCCCCCTGGAATGTATTTCTGATTCTGAGATCGGATAAATCGAAAGTAATCCTTTTAATTCATTACTAGTTTTGGTGTCTATCAATTTCTTGAGATATCTCGTTCTGTTTTTCCCGAGCATTGGAGCATCGGAAAAAACAACCAGAAACTCATCATCACCGATAAAATTTTCTGCTTTTAATATCGCCCCGCCGGGTCCGGACCTTGTATTATCTTCTATAAAGGTTATGGTCGATTCGCCACCGAAATAATCAAAAATAGCCTCGTAGTCACTACGTGTGACAATCGCAATTTTTTCAATACCCGCCCCCTTCAGCTCCTCAATGATATGTTGAAGTACAGGTTTTTTCCCGAGCGGGAGCATCGGCTTGGGCAAGTAGTTACTAATCGGCTCCATTCGATTTCCTAATCCGGCGGCGGGAATGACTGCTTTTGTAATTTCACTCATAACGCTTTTTAGACTGGTTCAGTGGAATGATATGGTTTACTTAATTGCTAATTAAATTGATAGCAATTTCCAAACACTATCAAAAAGTGCATCTTTAAATATGCTAAACAGGGATAAAACCCTGCTTGATCGCTATATCCCTATAACCGACTGGCTTCGGTATTATAACTCTTCCTATCTAAAAAAAGATATTCGCGCCGGACTAACAGTCGGTATTTTACTGATTCCGCAAAGTATGGCTTATGCTATGCTGGCCGGTCTACCTCCTGTTTACGGGTTATATGCTTCAATCGTTCCTTTGGCCATATATGCCGTTTTTGGCACTTCCCGTCAACTTGCAATTGGTCCCGTTGCTATTATCTCTATCTTGATTGCTACCGGAGTTGGAAACCTGGCCGAACCGGGCAGCAATGAATTTATAGGATACATACTGGCCACTGCTTTCCTTGTTGGCACTACTCAATTTTTGATGGGAGTTTTTCGACTGGGTTTTGTGATGAACTTTATTTCTCAACCCGTACTCAGTGGATTTACATCCGCTGCAGCCTTCATTATCGGTGTAAGTCAGCTTGGAAATCTACTTGGTGTCGAATTAGAACGCAGCAAATATGTTTATACCGTCATCTCTGATCTTATTAATAACTTCGGAAGCATCCACCTGCCAACCCTCTTTATTGGTGCAGGCTGCATTATCTTTATTTTAGTTTTAAAACGGGTTAATCCCCGCATCCCTTCGCAACTAATTTCTGTAATTCTTGCTATTATCATTGTTTGGTATTTCGAACTTGATCAGTCCGGAGTTAATATTGTAGGCAGTGTTCAAGAGGGATATCCCGCACCGCAATTTCCTGCTGTAGCTGAAATCCCCTTTTGGGAGATCATACCTACTGTATTAGCTATTGCTTTTCTAAGCTTTACACAATCCATCGCCTTGGCAAAAGCAATGGTGCGGCGAAATCTGGATTACAAAGTCGATTCCAATCAAGAGCTTTTTAGCATCGGGCTTTCTAATATGGTAGGATCTATATTCAATGCCTATCCTGTGGCCGGCAGTTTTTCCAGAACTGCTGTTAATGACGAAAACCAGGCAAAAACAAGTGTTTCACTTCTGGTAAGCGCAGCGCTTGTGGCATTGACGGTATTATTTTTAACACCTCTTATTTGTTATCTCCCACAAACGGTGTTAGCCGCAATCATTATTACTGCCGTACCTGGACTCGTAGATTTTGGAGAAGCAAAATTCCTTTGGAAGGTTCGCACCCGAGAGTTCATACTTCTGACGGTTACTTTTGTAGCTACGTTGGCATTAGGTATCCTCGAAGGTATTGGAGTCGGAGTATTGATATCTCTTGGCATAGTTATTCACAGGAGCAGCTATCCCAATATAGTAATGTTGGGACGTCTGCCCGATACTAATCAATATCGCGATTTAGAACGTCATCCCGAGGGACTCACCCAAACCAATACCATTATCGTGCGCATCGATGCCTCACTCTATTTTGCAAACATCCCTTATATGAAAGAAAAACTAGAAGAACTGGAAACAGAGAGCGGCAAGAATCTTGATCAGGTAATTATCGACGCTATCGGAATAAATGAAGTTGATGCCACGGCCCTTCACGCTCTCAAAGAATTGGTTGATGATTATCAGAGCAGGAATATCGAGGTAATTTTTGCTGGTGTTAAAGGACCGGTTCGTGATGCTTTCAAAAGATCCGGACTAGATGATGTTATTGGTCCTGAGCATTTTTACCTCAATCTTATCAAAGCTGTAGAAAGCCTGGAGCACGAAACCGAAGAAGAATCTCATTTGGTATGATCCTTTATCAAATTTACTAGCCGTTAAACATTTTCTGATAAAAGCGTTATTTTTGGAGACTATCAATCAATGAAGGTGGACAGACTAAACCGGAGCTTGCAACGTTAACAGTTCCATCTCTCCACCTAAATTTAAACTACTTAAGTGTAATAAAAACATACACTTACACTATATGAAATCTCTTTATCCTGATTACGATGTAATTGTGGTAGGTGCCGGACATGCTGGAAGTGAAGCCGCTGGTGCTGCCGCAGAGATGGGCGCTAAAACTCTGCTCATTACAATGGACCTGGATTCCATTGCTAAAATGTCTTGCAATCCCGCCATAGGTGGCGTAGCTAAAGGCCAGCTTGTCCGAGAAATTGATGCCCTTGGCGGGCTTATGGGCACTGTTGCTGATAAATCCGGCGTGCAATTCCGAGTCCTGAATACAAGTAAAGGTCCTGCTATGTGGAGTCCCCGCTGTCAAAGCGACCGCGCCCTTTACAGTAAGACTATGCGAAAAGAATTAGAGAAGAAAGAAAATCTCTATTTCCGTCAGGATAATGTCGTAGATGTACTCACCACTGAGGATGGTAAACGCGCCACAGGAGTACGCACAAAAACAGGCCAAGAGTTTAAAGCTAAATCGGTCATCCTTACGACCGGCACCTTTGGAAATGGTCTCATCCATATCGGAGAGACAAACTTTGGCGGAGGACGATCGGGAGAACGCGCATCCATAGGAATTTCTGCCGCCCTTGAAGATCTCGGCTTCGAAGTCGGTCGGCTTAAAACAGGCACGCCTCCTCGCATCGACGGACGCTCTATTAACTACGAAAAGCTTCAAGTTCAGTACGGCGATGAAGAGCCGCACGCTTTTTCGTTTATGACTGACTTTTTACCGACGCGAGAAGAGCAGTTGACCTGCTGGATTGGCTTTACCAATGAGAACGTACACGATATGCTCCGCTCCGGATTTGATCGCAGCCCGATGTTTAATGGCACGATCGAATCTACCGGTCCGCGGTATTGCCCCAGCATTGAAGATAAAATCAACCGCTTTTCAGATAAAGATAGTCATCAGCTTTTCCTTGAGCCCGAGGGATGGAATACATACGAAATGTATCTGAATGGCTTCTCCACTTCACTGCCTGAAGATGTACAATACAAAGCGCTTCGCACTATTCCCGGCTTTGAGGATGCGGTTATGCTTCGTCCCGGCTATGCAATTGAATACGATTATTTCCCTCCATATCAGATTCGCCGAAGCATGGAGACAAAAACAACAGAAGGACTCTTTTTCGCCGGACAAATCAATGGCACCACAGGTTACGAAGAAGCAGCATGCCAGGGACTTATGGCTGGAATTAATGCTGCGCGCAGAGTCCAGGGGAAAGATGAATTTATCCTTAAGCGCTCCGAAGCATACATTGGTGTACTTATTGATGACCTGATTACAAAAGGTACCGAAGAGCCTTACCGCATGTTTACCTCACGGGCCGAGCACCGCATTCTTCTGCGTCAGGATAATGCTGACCTGCGATTAACTGAGCTCGGACATAAAATTGGCCTGGCCTCTGACGAGCGCTTTGAGAAGTTCAAGAAAAAGAAAGAGGCTATTGATAAAATCCATGATCTCGTCGCTGACTACACGGTATATCCAGAAAAGATGGATCCGATGCTTGAAGAACGCGGAACCTCTACTCTTTCCCAACCGGTGAAAGCCAAAAGCCTGATTCCACGTCCGGAACTTTCTATCTTCAACATTCTGGAAGCTGATCCCGAACTCAAAGAAAAGGCGCTTGAAATAACAACCGACGAACTCGTATTCGAGCAGGTCGAGATTCAAATAAAGTATTCTGGCTATATCGAAAAAGAGTTCGAGATGGTTGAAGAGATGAAAAAGCAGGAAGACACGCTCATTCCCGAAGAGCTTGATTACGGAAAAATCAATAGCCTCTCTGCTGAAGGGAAAGAAAAGATGGATCGCATCAGACCCGAAACGTTAGGACAAGCGAGCAGAATCAGCGGAGTAAGCCCGAGTGATATTTCTGTTCTGATGGTCTATCTCGACAATTAATTACACCGCAATTCAAACCTCTTATAATTGTTTCACGTGGAACATCAACGGATCAAAATGGAAAAGGTTTCACGTGGAACAATAGGTTTTGTCGACGAATTAGTCTCTAATCATCGAAAAGAGCTAGAAGATTATCTTGACCAACTACTTTGGTGGAATCAACGTATCAATCTCGTAAGCCGAAGTGTTTCACGTGAAACAGTATGGGAGCATATTCGACATTCACTACTATTATCACATTTTGATGTTTTCAAACAGAATGAAATAGTTGTGGATGCCGGAACCGGAGGCGGACTTCCGGGAATTCCGCTTGCCATCACTCACTCTCAGAAACACTTTGTTCTGAATGATTTAGTGAGCAAGAAATGCCTGGCTATGAAGCAAATGGCTAAAAAATTAGGGCTCGAAAACATCGGCATTGTGGATGGATCAATCGAAAACTTCAGTTACGATGAGTCATTTTTGCTGATATCTAAACATGCATTTAAAATAGATGAGCTCTTTAAAATGACATCCGGCCTTCCATGGCAGCAAATGGTTTTTTATAAAGGAGCAGATTTTGAAGATGAACTCAAAGACCTTCCTCAATCAATGACCATTGAGAGCTATGACCTTTCCGGTTTATCTGGTTTTTATCGTGATAAAGCAATCGTAATAGCTTCCCGCAGTTAGTAACATAACTCTCCGCTTTTTTCCGCTCCTATCCATTTCTTCGCAGCGCTCGATTCCGTGCTCTCTTCGCGGCGGGCGTTCTTCACCACGCAGGTCACTCACCATTGTCGTCCGGCACTGATCGTATACCGAACAGTAACAAAGGACAACATCAATTTATCGTTTGAAATTTATTGCTCTAGCTTACTAAACAGTTTCTGGCCAACCACCAGTATCGACACTCATAGAAAAAAGCTCCTGTGATGGATTTTCTGTGAGAAAGTGCAGGATGAACTTATCCTCCAACAAAGGCAAATAAGTTTGGGACAAAAAATCCGGTTAGAACACTAGAAAATTTCAATTATCTTATTGTTCAAGAGTCTTTTTAGTAACCCAATATAACAAAACAATGAATAGCTCAGAGCGCAGAATGAAGCTTATCCTTATGCTTCAGCAATCGAATAGTCGTATTACAGTGGATAAAATTGCCGAAAAATTTAACGTGAGTCGTCGTACGGTTTTCCGGGACTTTAACTCACTATCAGAAATGAATGTGCCGGTAACCTATGACAAGTACAACGGCTATGGAATTATGCGCGGGTACAAGATTCCACCTCTGATGTTTACCTCCAAAGAGTTGGCTACCATTATGGTGGGACTGAATTTTGTCAAATCACAAGTGGATAATAAATTGGTGGAAGATGCCAAAGGCGTTGAGCTAAAAATCAAGGAAGTAGTACCAGAGGATCTCCGTGAATTTATGGAATCGCTGGAAGAGCGGACAGTCGTAGACCCCTACCTGAATTATGGAGCCGAAAAAATGGAGGGCGGTGATTGGTATGTCATTAGCAACGCAATCTCTGAAAACCAGTCGATAAAATTTGATTATCGATCAAAATCGGATGACAAAATCACAAGCCGAAAAATTGATCCCTATATTATCGTTTTCTATCGAGATCACTGGAATGTTATCGGCCACTCACATAAAAGAAATGACATCCGCAATTTTTTGCTTGATCGCATGTCAGATATTCAAATTTTGGACGAAAATTTTACTCCGTACGGCAAAATCGACGCAGAAGCTCTTATTTTCCGTTCTGACGAGAGTTCGGAGAAAATAATAGTAGATGTATCTTCATCCGCTTTAAAGCGATTTCAGGCCAATCTGCCGGCTAAAATAATTAATAAAAAAGAAAATAATCCTAATTTATTTAGGATAAAATTTTTGTTTGATAATTTGGATTTCATCAACGAATGGCTGCTTCAATTTCCAAAGGATGTTAAAATAATTGGTCCCGATCGTTTAATAGAAAAAAGGAAGCAATTGTTGGAAGAAATGATGAACAACTATGTGAATAAATAAACATGCTTTGTTATTATGATTCAGAAAAAATCCATAGCTATTGTGGGTGCCGGAAATGTTGGAGTGGCCGCCGCTTATGCTCTTTTCAACCAGCGCATTGCCAGTGAAATAATCTTGGTCGATCTCAACAAAGAAAAATCTGAGGGTGAGGCCATGGACCTAATGCATGGTCAACTTTTAGTGGGAAATGTAAAAGTACGTGCCGGAACGTATGAAGATTTAAAGGATACCCAGGTTGTTGTTATTACAGCCGGAGTTGGACAGAAATCACCGGATGAGTCTCGGCTTGAACTGCTAAACAGAAATGCCTCTGTCTTCAATAACATAATTTCTGAACTTGATAAGTATGCTCCCGATGCTATTCTCATTATAGCTACAAATCCTGTTGATATCCTTACCTTTATTTCTCAACAACTAAGTAATAGAGAGCCTCACCGAATTATCGGTACGGGGACATTGCTTGATACTGCTAGATTTCGTTCACTTCTCGGCAGTTATTATGATGTGGATCCGCAATCGGTACACGCTTACATCCTGGGAGAACACGGTGACTCCGAAGTACCGATCTGGAGCCAGGCAAATATTGGTGGAAAACCGCTCATACATAACACTATTATGGGGAAGAGGTATGACCAAGAGGCCTTTGAACAATTATTCCTAAAAGCTAAAAATGCAGCCTATGAAATAATCGAACGTAAAGGATTTACCAGTTCCGCCATCGGGGTTGTCATTGCACGTATTGTAAGAGGCATTCTACAAGATGAAAAAAGCGTGATTCCCGTAAGTGTCTATTGGAATGGAGAATATGGTATACGAGATGTTTGCATGAGCCTGCAGAGTGTAATTGGATTAGAAGGCGTGAAAAATCATATTACTCCTGATCTGAATGATGATGAAATTGCCGGACTGGAGCAATCAGCACATGTACTGAAAGAGAATCTCTCCGGAATTGAGTTACACTAAACAAATTCTCTTATCGCTTATTTATCAACATACTGCTTAGATCAAGGTGGAGAAATGATGAAAATAATTTTTCATATTTAAGCTGTTACAAAGTTGTATCCATTTTTAATCATATAGTAACTCTTCTTATGGATCAAGATGAGCTCAGAAGGATGGCGAATGACTCAAACTTCATTGAGGGAATTTATAACTACTGTGATCGCTGGTGCGAACGATGCCCTTATACTTCTAAGTGCTTTTTATTTGCCACAGAAGAAAAACAGTTTCCGGATTCGGAATCCCGCGATATGAAGAATGAAGAGTTTTGGAATCAGATGAAAAATCTGTTCCAAACTACATTTCAACTTCTGGAAGATGCAGCTAATGAATTAGATATAGAATGGGATACACTAGATATCAAGGATCTGGATACTGAAAAAGAGGAAGAGAAAAGAAAGAAGACAGAACAGCATCCAGCAGCACAAAAAGCACGATTATATGCCCAAAAAGCATCTAGTTGGTTCAATGATTCCGAAAGTTTGTTTAATGATAAAAGTGAGGAGTTAGAAAAGTTGGCATCACTTGATCTTCCTGAAGAGAAAGTTTCAGATACGGCTGACTCACTCAAAGATTTTACAGAGATTATCCAATGGTATCAGTATCAAATTTCTGCAAAAATAATGCGGGCATTGCAAGGCAAAGCAGATGATATCAGTCAAAATATCCATTCCATTCAAACCGATTACAACGGCTCAGCCAAAGTAGCTTTATCAGGAATCAATCGATCAATCGCGGCCTGGGGCGGATTGTTGAAAGAGTTTCCAGAAAAAGAAGATGACCTCTTGTCTATGTTAGTACTCCTGGAGCAGATAAGAAATGATGTAGAAAAAACGTTTCCCAATGCACATAAGTTTAAGCGGCCGGGTTTTGATGATTAGTATTGTGAGAGGTCTTGCAATACCGGGGGTCACCCTGTCCGCCGGCTGGCGGATGAGGATCTATTGCTAGAATTGTATTAAAAGCTTCTAAAGAACAATTGCCTACAAATGCTGATCCCGAAAGCTTTCGGGACAGCACGATATAGGTGGTATTACAAGTCCTCTTATAAATAAAAAACCCTGACTAAAGCTGTTAACTCTGTCAGGGTTTAAATTTAGTGCCGTAGCTTTCCTAAACTTTGAAAGTTTAGGAAAGCTCAACGATGTTACACCGTTTGATCCTCTTCTTCGTTAACGACCCGTGTAACAGCGGCAATCTGTCCTTCCGTATCAAGACGCATAATACGCACGCCCTGAGTGTTGCGGCCCATCGTTCGGATATCACCACAATTCATTCGGATTACCTTGCCGCCTTCGGTAATAACCATCAGGTCATCAATATCCGAGACCTCTTTAAGGGCAATCAGATCTCCGGTCTTCTTGGTGACTTTCAGGGTGATAACACCTTTACCGCCACGGCTTTGCTCGCGATAGTCTTCAACTTTTGAGCGTTTACCGTAGCCGTTCTCAGAGATGGCCAGAACAGTAGCCTCATGCGTATTTTTGAGGACTACCATATCTACAAGCTCGTTATCATCGCCCAGATCCATGCCTTTTACACCTGATGTGTTTCGGCCCATGTCACGAACCTCTTCTTCATGGAATCGAATAGCGCGGCCTTTTCGATTGGCCAGTATCACATTACTTTCGCCATTTGTGAGTGCGGCTTCAAGCAATGAATCATCATCGGCAATATTAATCGCGATAATACCGTCGCGACGTGGACGACTATAAGCTTCAAGGGTCGTTTTCTTGACCTTGCCGTTTTTGGTCGCCATCATGATATAATTGTCATTGATATACTCCTCATCATCCAGTGTCTTCACCGGTACGAATGTTTTAATGGAATCATCCTTATCAATATCAATCAAATTGACAATCGCACGTCCACGTGCCGTCCGGGAAGTCTCGGGAATTTCATATACCTTCAACCAGTAGCACTGTCCCTTTTCGGTGAAGAAAAGGATGTAATTATGGTTGGTAGCCACAAACAGATGCTCTACGTATTCATCATCTTTCGTGGTTGTTCCCTTCATTCCTTTACCGCCACGTTTTTGTCGACGATAGCCACTGACAGGCATCCGTTTGATAAATCCCTTGTTGGATATGGTAACAACCACATCCTCATCGGCAATCATATCTTCAACATTGAAATCCTCGGCCGAATGCACAATCTGTGTACGCCGCGGATCGCCGTAGCGATCTTTTATATCCAGAAGCTCTTCTTTGATAATATCCTTCTGGCGATCGCGATTCCAGAGTATCTCTCTGAAATCCGCAATTTTCTCCGCGATATCGTTGTACTCAAGCTCAATTTTATCTCTCTCAAGGCCTGTTAACTTTTGCAGACGCATATCCAGAATCGCTTTAGCCTGGATATCAGTCAATGCAAATTTCTTACGGAGTGCTTCATTTGCTTCACTGGGACTATCAGAAGCGCGAATCGTTTTAATAACTTCATCCAGATCGTCAAGGGCAATTTTTAATCCCTCGAGAATGTGTGCACGTGATTCGGCCTGATCTAGATCATAGAGCGTACGGCGAATGATGATCTCAATACGATGCTCCACATAGTGATAAATCAGCTCTTTGAGCGACATCACTTTCGGACGTCCATTCACCAGGGCAAGACTGATAACACCGAATGTAGTCTGCATCTGTGTATACTTGTACAGCTGATTCAGAACAATACCGGTATTCGCGTTCTGTTTGCAAATCACCACAATACGCATTCCATCGCGATCCGACTCATCGCGAATCTCAGTAATATCTTCGATCTTCTCGTTCTGTACCAGCCGCGCGATCTTCTCGATCAGCGTAGTTTTATTAACCTGGTACGGTATCTCAGTAATAACAATCTGCTCGCGGTTGCGACGCAGCTCTTCAGTTGTGCATCGTGCACGGAGCGTAATTTTTCCACGTCCTGTTTCGTAAGCTTCTTTTACTCCGTCATAGCCATAAATAATTCCGCCTGTCGGAAAATCCGGAGCCGGTATATGCTCCATCAGCTCTTCAGTTTCAATATCCGGATTCTCGAGATAGGCAATAATTCCGTCTATCGTTTCATCCAGGTTATGAGGGGCCATGTTTGTGGCCATCCCCACAGCAATTCCCGAGGCTCCATTAAGAATCAGATTCGGTAGCATACCGGGAAGCACTGTCGGCTCCTGAAGCGTATCGTCAAAGTTGTCCTGGAAGTCAACCGTCTCTTTGTTAATATCGGTCAACATCTCCTCGGCAATGCGTTCCATGCGGACTTCAGTATAACGCATGGCCGCTGCAGAGTCGCCGTCAATCGATCCGAAGTTACCCTGACCGTCTACAAGCGGATAGCGCAACGAAAAATCCTGCACCATTCGCACGATTGAATCATAAACGGCAGAGTCGCCGTGCGGGTGATACTTCCCCAGTACCTCACCCACAATACGGGCACTCTTTTTATAATTTCTGTTATGTAACATACCCAGCTCACTCATGCCGTATAAAATACGTCGGTGAACCGGCTTTAAACCATCCCGCACATCGGGGAGGGCACGAGACACAATCACCGACATCGAATAGTCGATATAGGCCGACTGCATCTCATCTTCTATCGCAATAGGTACAATTTTATCTCTAGCCATGGATATTTAGCAGTGTTAAAAGTTAGTAGCTATAAAATTATTTTGGTGGCATTAAGAGTTAAAATGCGGATATGTTAAAGGCGTTAATACTTTAACACTCGAACACTTTAGCACATATTAAATATCTAGTGTAGCATACTTGGCATTGCGTTCGATAAACTCGCGCCGGGGCTGCACATCAGATCCCATCAACCTTGAGAAAAGCTTATCCGCTGCAGCAGCATTATCTACCGTTACTTTTTGCAGCGTTCGGGTTTCCGGATCCATCGTGGTCTCCCAGAGCTGCTCGGGATTCATCTCACCGAGTCCCTTATAACGAGATACATCAAATTTATAGCGGGATTTTCTGTGCTTTTTCACAAGCTTTTCGCGCGTTTCTTCATCCCACGCATATTCAATATTGCCTTGACTGTCGGTAATTCTGTACAGCGGCGGAGTAGCAATATACACATGACCATTTTCGATCAGAGGCTTCATGTATCGATAAAAGAAAGTGAGCAGCAATGTCCGAATATGTGATCCATCCACATCGGCATCAGTCATGATAATGATCTTGTGATACCGCAGTTCTTCGAGGTCAAAGTCCTCTTCGGAATGTCCTACCCCGGCGCCCAGAGCTGTAATCATCGCCTGGATCTCATTGTTTTCCAGGATACGATTTATTTTAGCCTTTTCGGTATTCAGAATCTTACCGCGCAGGGGAAGTATGGCCTGAAAACTTCGATTACGTCCCATTTTTGCGGATCCTCCCGCAGAGTCACCCTCTACCAGATAAATCTCACTTTGTTTAGGATCTTTGATGGAACAATCGGCCAGTTTACCAGGCAGTCCACCACCACTCATTGCACTCTTACGCTGGATGAGCTTGCGCGCTTTTTTAGCAGCCTCACGTGCTTCGGCAGCCAGTATTACTTTTTCTAATATCTTTTTAGCGACTTTGGGATTCCGTTCAAGATACTCGTTCAATTGTTCATAGACGATAACCTCAACGGCACTCTGTACTTCAGAGTTACCCAGTTTTGTTTTGGTTTGTCCCTCAAACTGAGGCTCCGGTACCTTTACACTCAGTACAGCCGTCATTCCTTCGCGGAAGTCACTGCCCGAAATATTAATATCACTTTTTATAAGGTTATTGTCCTTAGCATACTTTTTTAGCGAGCGCGTCAGTGCACGACGGAACCCAGAAATATGCGTACCGCCCTCACGCGTGTTAATATTATTAACGTAGGAATGGACATTCTGTGAATAGCTACCGTTATACTGTATAGCCAATTCCACAGGTATCATATCAATCTCACCCTCAATCAGAATGGGTTCGGGCATCATTGGCTCACGATCTTCATCCAAATACTGGACAAAGTCTTTCACCCCTCCTTCATAATGAAACGATTCTTCCAGTTCTTCATCTTCTTCACGTTCATCACGGAGATTAATCGTAATTTGCGGATTCAAAAATGCCAGCTCCCGCATGCGCTCAGCAATTATGTCATATTTGAACTCCGTTGTTTGCTTAAATATCTCGGGATCGGGCGTAAAAGTAATCTTCGTACCTGTCTTATCAGTCTTGCCCTTAACTTTGAGCGGCTGAACGGTTTTACCATGCTCAAATTCCATCACGTAAATTTCACCGTCACGGTGAATCTCAGCATAAAAATGTGATGAAAGACCATTCACACAACTCACACCAACGCCGTGTAATCCACCGGATACCTTGTATGTGTTTTTATCAAACTTTCCGCCGGCATGCAATTTTGTTAATACAACCTCAACGGCAGGCAATTTAATTTTGGGATGTTCATCGACAGGAATACCACGTCCGTTATCTATAATAGTAATAGAGCCATCTTCATTAATAATAACATCAAGCTGGTCGCAATGGCCCTCCATAGCTTCATCGATGGAGTTGTCCACCACCTCATTTATAAGGTGATGAAGCCCGCGCTGCCCGGTGTCTCCGATATACATCGCCGGACGTTTACGAACAGCTTCCAGCCCTTCTAATACCTGTATATTTTCTGCCTTGTAATCCGATCCTTTCGCTTTCGCCATAAATTTAGATATGAATGGGGTTGAAAATAGTGATGAAGACGCCTGAAAATAGGGCATAAATCGGCAAAATCAAAGAAAGCGATGATATTAGTTGCCGAATGCAGAGATATGCTCGTAAAACTAATTTATATAACAGAACCACTAGCGCCTGTGTTGATTATTGTTCCCCCAGAACCATGCTTAATATGTAAAAAAATTTTCTCTAAAAGAAACATTGATCTTTTTTAGGAATAAGCCTATTTTTCCCGTCTATCTGAGAAAAGCAAAAAATTAATGAGATTGTTCTACAATGGCACGCAAAGATGACATTACAGGCAAGGGGGCTCAAAACGGATATCGTTCCTCTAATGCCAATAATAAGACGAAGCATAAGTTTCAGCAAAACCTTCAAAAGAAAAAGTTCTACATCCCTGAAGAAGATCGATGGGTTACATTAAAGGTTTCAGCAAAGACGCTTCGTACAATTAACAAGAAGGGAATTCACGCTGTATTGAAAGAGGCCCGCGAAAAAGGAACTCTCATAAAAGACGTATAAATTAGTTATCGGTTAACTGTTATTGGTTATTTGACAGAATCATCCCAATAACAAATAACTAATAACCCAGAAACAACTATTATGGCGAAAGGAAACAGAATACAAGTAATTTTGGAATGCACCGAAGCACCGGGGACTTCTCGATATCATACCACCAAAAATCGGCGAAATTCACCCGACCGGTTAGAACTGAAGAAATACAATCCGGTACTTCGCAAGCATACCGTTCACAAAGAAGTTAAATAGTAATACTTTAGAATTATGGCTAAGAAGCAAACATTCGGAACCGAAGCACTGGAAGAAAAAGCCTCTGACCGGCGCATGGCAAAGGTGATTGTGGCTCAAAAAACGGCCAATGACAAATACGCCTACAAAGAAGCCATCATCGACGAAGATAACGTGCGGGATTTTATCAAAGAAAATAAAGAAGACTAGCACCTTATCTTTGCTTGCCGGAAAAAGGTTGCATTCGCTTCGGCGGATGGAACCTTTTTTTATGAGGATATTTCCAGCCGATCTTTATTAACTACTAACTATATAATTTTCTGTTTATGCCGATCAAAGACCAGATCATGGCCGACCTCAAACAGGCCATGAAAAATAAAGACCAAGACCGACTGCGTGTGTTGCGCTCTTTGAAATCAAAACTACTGGAGCGTGAAATAAGCGAACGCAAACAAGGTGAGGCATCTCTTTCTGACGAGCAAACGATCGAAGTGCTGATGAAAGCGGCCAAACAGCGAAAAGAATCTATCGAACAGTTTGAAAAAGGCGATAGAAGCGACCTGGCAGAGTCCGAAAAAGATGAGCTGGAGATCATCGAGTCGTATCTTCCCGAAATGCTTTCAGAAGATGAGGTGCGTGACATTGCCCGTGACAAAATAGATGAACTCGGTGCAGAAGATATGTCTGATATGGGACAAGTTATGGGTGCATTGATGCAGGAACTTAAAGGCAAAGCCGAAGGATCAGTAGTCAGTAAGGTTGTTAAAGAGGAACTTTCTTGATCCCTAACATTCTATGAATATTCTGGACTTCCTGATAGTGCTGCCGATTGCATATTTCTGCTATCGCGGCTTTGTAAATGGATTAATCAAGGAAGTCTTAAGTGTTGTTGGAATTATCCTTGCCGTCTTTTTGACCTTCCAATATATGGAACCGGTTGGTGAGTTCATCAGCCCCTTCTTTGAGCCGAAATCTTCTGTTGTCCCATTTGTATCGGCGCTGATCATCTTTATCAGCACACTGGTTGTTGTACATCTGGTGGCATATGTAAGCCGGAAATTCCTGGAAACCATCAAATTGAATTTTATTAACAGGCTTTCCGGGGCTGCTTTCGGGTTTATAAAAAGTGGTATTGTAATTAGTGCAATCCTGTTGATTCTTGCTGGATTTAACATCCCATCAGAAGAAACCCGGCAAGATTCTGCGACTTATCCTTATATAGTTTATGTCGCCCCCTGGGCGTATGATGCTGTAGCCTCTATTTATCCCGGAGCCGAAGATTTCACGGCTACCATCAAAAAAACTCTCGAAAACTATAATCCAATAGAAAACTTTCCGTTTTCAGAAAAAAACAGTAATCCCTAGATATATTATGGCGTTTTCACCTGTAGAAGAGCAACTTGAAGTTATTAAACGAGGCACTGTTGAAATTGTGCCCGAAGAGGAGCTCATTGAAAAGCTCAAGAAATCGAAAGAAGAAGATAAGCCGCTAAAAGTGAAGCTGGGATGTGATCCTACGCGTCCCGATCTACACCTCGGCCATTCAGTTATTCTGCGCAAGCTGCGTCAGTTTCAGGATTTAGGCCATGAAGCCATTCTCATTATTGGGGATTTTACCGCTCTTATCGGCGACCCGACCGGCCAAAACGAAACGCGACCCGCTTTATCGCGCGAAGAGATCGAGGAAAATGCAAAAACATATCTTGACCAGGCCACAAAAATTCTGGATGAAGCC
Source organism: Fodinibius sp. GM108 (assembly GCF_058386985.1). Classification (NCBI taxonomy): domain Bacteria; kingdom Pseudomonadati; phylum Balneolota; class Balneolia; order Balneolales; family Balneolaceae; genus Fodinibius; species Fodinibius sp. GM108. The sequence continues at coordinate 134,549 of NZ_JBYEIR010000004.1, read as the reverse complement.
AAAACAACCATTGTCTATAATTCCGAGTGGCTGGGCAATATGAATTTTGAGGATGTTATTAAGCTCACATCAAAGCTGACGGTTGCTCGTATGATCGAACGGGATGACTTCTCGAAGCGCTACGAAAATAATGAGCCTATCTCACTCCATGAATTTTTATATCCCCTGGCACAGGGACAGGATTCCGTGCATCTGCAATCGGACGTAGAACTAGGCGGTACCGATCAGAAATTTAATCTGCTTGTTGGACGTGAGCTTCAGAAAGATGCTGGTCAGGATCCTCAAATTGCTCTCATGATGCCGCTACTGGTCGGTACCGATGGCACAAAGAAGATGTCAAAATCCTACGATAACTACATCGGTATTACAGAAGATGCCAATGATATGTACGGCAAAGTTCTTTCTATTCCTGATGATTTGATCTACTCTTGGTTTGAGCTACTTTCTGATATCGATGTGGATGACCTGCCCAAATACAAGAAAAAAGCCGAAGAAGACCCCCGGAATACCAAGCATGAACTTGCTCTGGTAATCACACGCATGTATCACGGAGAAGAGAAGGCTAAAGCCGCACGCAAACATTTCGAAAAAACGATAGTTGGCAACGAAGTTCCCGATGATGCTCTCACCCTGGAGTATGATGCCGGTACCGAAGTTCGTTTGCTGGATATTGTTTCCGATGCGGGATTTACCTCCAGCAATGGTCAAACAAAGCGCCTGATCAAGCAAGGTGGCATCTCTATTGATGATGAAAAAATTTCGGACAAAGGATACAGCGTGATGTTTAAGGAGGATACTGAGTTTACACTTAAGGTTGGCAAGCGAAATTATGCCATTGTTAAAAGCAAGTAGAGTATAATTCGTAATACGTGAAAAACAGGTGAACTTATCACGCGTTACGTATCACTTATTCCTCACATATTCTTTTCATAAAGCATGTCGGGTTATATCAGTTAAAAGTCTGCATAGTCTGTAAAACACAGCTATAATGGATTGCTTTATACAAATTGTATATTTGATATGAACAATCCTGTGAATATAATTATCTCCTGATATGGGAACCCATTACGAAGGCAGTGAAAAAGAGCAGAAAGTTCTAAATGCTTTCATCAAGCTGATGCGGGCCACAGACTCACTTAACAACAGGCTTAACAAGCACCATGCAGAAGCTGATTTGACCGTTACCCAATTTGGTGTACTTGAAGCACTTCATCATCTGGGCCCATTGAATCAAAAAGCGCTGGGCAAAAAGCTGCTCAAAAGCGGGGGGAATATTACTTTAGTCATTGATAATCTGGAAAAAAGCGGCTGGGTAGAACGACAGCAAGACCCCAGCGATCGCCGCTCAATGCTCATTCACCTGACCGATGAAGGCGAAAAGTTTATCTCATCCTACTTCCCAGAACACCTGGAACGTATTAAAGAAGAATTTAATGTACTATCTGATGATGAACTGGAACAGCTTTCATCCATATGCAAAAAATTAGGTTTACAGGGAACACAATAATTAACTGACCAGACAGTTAATATATTAGAATCACTCCCTAAATGTGACTCCATATATCCCTTGGGAATGAGTTTGAACGCTCATTCCCTCCTTTCTTGACCTGATAACCCAAAGTTTTAGGGTCTGTTGCAGAAAATCCCTCTAATCGTAACGTATCGCCTCTGCAGGTTCAACTTGCGATGCTCTTCGCGCAGGATACCAGCTGGCCAACAGACATAAAACCAAACTACCAGCTAAGACAATACTCACATCCAGGTAGTTAATACTAACCGGATAGGCATCAATAATAAAAGCCGAAGAGAGTTTTATAAGTCCGTATTGTTTTTGCAGCCAGCTCAATAGTAGCCCCATTCCCCCGCCAATAAGGCAGCCGATCAGCCCGATATATAATCCTTGCCGCACAAAAATATTTTTGATATCCGATGGAGTAAACCCCATGGTAAGCAATACGCCAATATCACGATTCTTTTGAATGACGATCATAGTTAGGGATCCGATGATATTCAATACTGCTACCAATACTATAATCATTAAGATGACGTACGAACTCCATTTCTCAAGATACATAATATCATACAGCGGACGCTGTAGATCATACCAGGTAGAAAATGTATAATCTGGCCCCAGTCTTGACTGCAGCATCTCTTTCACAGATTCCGATTCATCGGTATCCGTTAAACGCAGATCGATTCCTGAAACAGCACCTCTCATCTCGAACAGGCGCTGGGCGGCCATCTTATCGATAAAGACAGCCGGACCTTCGGTGATTTCAAGTCGCGAGTAAGCCCCTCTAATTTGAAAACGGTAAGAACGAGGCAGAGAAAATTGGGTTAAGGATTTACGCATTCCCGCAGCACTTAACAAAGCGACTTCATCTCCAACCTTGAGGTCTAATTCCGCCATCAGCTTTTCATTTACCATCATACCGGGTCTTTTATCTTTTACCTCTAGATCAACATTACCCGAAGTTACATTCTGGCTTAAATCATTTACCGTAAAATATTCCGCGGGATCAATACCCCTGACCTCTACAACTTTTTGTTGACCATTGCGATGGGCCAATAACGCTTTCTCTTCTACGTACGAAGCAGTGGCTGTAATTTCGGGGATCCCCGACAGTTTTTCTTTCATATCACCCGTATATAAAAAGGAGCTTGAGGCTGCCGATTCTATCCGAATATCGGGATCGTTCTGAAGCAGAAACCCCTGAATCACATCAAAAAAACCATTGAACACCGATAGCACCACTATAAGCAATGCCGTACCAATGGTAACACCAATAATACTAATGATGGTGAGCGTCGAAATAAGAGATATATGCTTTCTCGAAAAAAGGTAGCGCCGTGCTATAAAGCCATTTGTTTTCATAAATCAAAAGATAGGAAATTAATATAGGTTATCCATGATCACTGATGGTTTATTGGATACTTGCACCTACGGATTCTTTGCAGATTTCATAGCCCAGCCTACATATTTTTTTACATTGCTAATTAATGTTTGATTCTTTTTTTGGCTTTATTATTAATAAATTCAATTAAATGGGGTTAAAATGCCTAGGTATCAACTCTTTTCACCAAAGCTGATGGCGCTGGTGCTGTTTATTTTCATATTCTTTTCTTCCCACTCTGTTTCTGCTCAGGAACATCCTCAGCGAATAGCATTAATCAATGCGACATTAATAGATGGTGTTGACAGACAAAAAATTGAAAATGCCAACCTGATAATTGAAGACGGAAAAATCACAGAAGTGCAACCGAATGCAACGAGATCCCCTGAGGCCGACTCTGTCATCAATATTGCAGGTCGGTATGTCCTGCCGGGTTATATCGACGCACATACCCATATTTCCAGTATGGAAACTGCTAAAAGAGCTCTTAAGTCCGGAGTTACAACCCTGCGGACAGCTGGCTCTGACTCGTATCGCGACGTGGCCATTAACAACCTAGTTAAAGAAGGCAAGTTACCGGGACCAGAAGTAGTGGCGGCAGGAACTTTTGTTCAACCGGAGCTGGGTGAAGATTTACTTGCTGACAATCGTTTTTCGGCACTTTATGATGGGGTAACATCAGAAGAAAGTCTGCGCAAGCTCGTGCAAGTTAATATTGACCGCGGATCACAAGTCATAAAAACAAGGGCAACAGAACGGGCGGGCGTTCCTGAAACAGATCCACGCAAGCAGGTATACGCCGAAGAGCAGCTGCGCATTATCGTTGACGAAGCAACAAAAGCAGATATTCCGGTTATGGCTCATTCCCATGGGGCAGAAGGCTCTTTGGCTGCAGTTAGAGCTGGAGTAAAAAGCATTGAGCACGGCACCTATTTGAGTGAACAAGCAATAAAACTGATGAAAAAACAAGGCACTTATCTTGTGCCGACTTATACAACTGTTAAAGATTTGACCGAGCCTAGTGGTGATTATGATCATCCCGTTACAACCATTCGCGGCCTACATATGCTGCCCCGCATGGAAAAAACCATAAAAATGGCCCTGAACCATGACATCAATATTGTTGCAAGCACCGACTCCGGATATGGGCCTGAAAGCATTAATCGGGTCTCTATGGAAGCGGCCAATTTTGTAGATGTGGGAATGTCTAATATGGATGCTATTCGCTCATGTACCTCACTAGCAGCAAAACTTTTAGAAGTAGACGATCATACCGGCCGGATTGCTGAAGGATACGATGCTGACCTTGTAGTTATCGAAAGAAATCCATTAGAAGATATCCAGTCTTTGCAGGATGTAATTGTGATAATTTCCAACGGAAATATTGTCCGCAATCGTCTTCCTTTTGGGATAACAGATTAGCTCCTGATACTTTATAACCAATCATTAATACAAAACTTCGGGAATTCTTATGAAGTTATACCGTACCATTGCAATCATCGCATTAGCACTAATATTTACATCCGATATTGCCCGGGGACAAACTTCTCCTTCTGAATTCTTGGGATACGAACTCGGAAGCAAATTCACCCTTACGCAACAGCTGGAAGAATATTACAAGCACTTGGGCAGTGAATCCCAGAGAGTAGAGTATAGTACATATGGGCAGAGTGTTTTAGGAAGAGATTTTCCGCTTCTGTTCGTAAGCAGTGAACAAAATCTAGCCAACAAAGAAGATATCAAACAGCAAGTAAAAAAACTGACTAAACGTACCGATCCTCTGCCCGATGCTGAAGTAGAACAACTTTCTTCAGAGACGCCGTCCATACTTTATATCTATGTATTGGACGCTGCCAATGAGTTTCCCGGTATTGAGGCTTCTATGCAGATTGCCTACGATCTTGCTACCAAAGAAGATGCAGAAACCCAAAAGATGCGAGACGAGCTGTTAGTAATTATGTCTCCCATGCCGAATCCCGACGCTCATGCTAAAACAGTAGAATGGCTTGAAATCTATAACGTGCCGGGTTCGTCCGTTGATCCAAATTCGAAACAAAACCGGACTCCATGGGGCCTGCAAAGTGACGGCAATGTTTGGGGTATCGATATCAACCGTGATTTTACATGGTTCGTAACTCCTGAAACACGAGCTATGGCCGAACTTTCTGTCGATTGGCAACCACAAACCATGCTCGATCTCCATTGTTGTCCTTCTGTTTTCTTTATGACTCCAACAGGACCGCCAGATCATCCGATGTGGCCCGAGAGTAATCGAAAGTGGGCGAATCGATCCCTTGATATTGCTCAGAAAGAATTCGGTGAAAAGGGATTTAGCATGTCCAGTGGTATGCACTATGCAGGTATTACGTATTTAGGTCACGGAATTACCTGGGGACTTCTGGGTCCTTCTATCAGCGGACAGATGTTTGAAAGTATCGGTGGAGTACCTGATGTACGCCGTGCGGATGGATCATTAGCAACCATAAAAGGAGGGATAGAAAGACATATCATCGGCACTCGTGCCGTAATGAAGAACCTCAGCGAAAATAAACAGGAGCTTCTAAAAGATGCGTATAACTTATCGGTAAACAGTGCGGAAGAAGCCAGGGAAGCAAATGTACAAGGGGCCGTTATTCCCGCTGAAGAAACAAATGTGGATCAAACGAAATTAAAACGCCTGCTTGATCGGCTGGATTTACAGGGAATTGAAATTAAGAAAGCGAGCGAACCATTTACTGTGGAAGGCCGTCCATTTCTGGATCTTAATTCAAAATCAGAACGGGAGTTCCCGACCGATACTTACTATATAGATTTTGTTCAGCCCTACAGCAGACTTGCCCGCTCTATATTGGATCCGACACAGCAAACGCCTGTTCCGCAGGTAGATCCCCGTAATCAGAGAGAATCACCCTTTTATGATTCCCAGGTCCAAAATCTACCTCTGCTTTTTGGCGTCAACGCGTATACTATCGATCAGGATATTCCTACAATACAACATGAGGATTATGAATCCATTGATGTGAAGAGCACCATAGTAGAATCTGAAACAGCGAACCCGTACGGGTATATCTTACCCGCTGGTAAAGAGTCCAGCTATAAAGTGGCCGTCAATCTTATGCAGGATGATTATAAAGTACGCGTTTTCAAAGGACCTTTTGTAAACGACGGTACAAAATATGACAAAGGGTCTTTTGCTGTCATCTCAAAAAGAAACAGATCTGGACTAAACGATAAGATCAATGATTTAGCTGAAAAATTCGGAGCTCAATTAGTTGAAGTTGACAGCCCTGTTAATAATGCCGGAGTTGATTTCGGAAATGTAGAACTTGTTGAGCATATCCCTAATCCATTGGTGGCAGTACTTGCCGACGACCCCGCCGATTTTGGGGACATATACGCGGGTATTCGCACTACCCTTGAAGTTGATTTCAACTTCACCTTCAGCTCGGTTAGAAAAGGCATTCTTGAAAATGGCGATCTGTCGAAATATACAGCTATCGTGTTACCCGACGGAGACCGGTATGAAGAGTCACTGGATCTGAATAATATTAGAGACTATGTCCAGAATGGCGGTACCGTGATAGCTGCAAAAAATGCAGGCTTAGCCCTTTCAAAAGATTCTTTGCTAGGAACAAATATCACCTTTAATGAACGTGCGGATCAAACCTTCGGCACCATACTAAAAGCAGAATGGATCACCTATGATTCTCCTCCTCCCGGAGAATGGATGGCCTGGGAACCTGATATTAACGTAGATCGTCCACTGCTATCGGTGGGCTTTGACAAAGAATTTGCGGCCCGGGGATCAAACGTCCTGCTTTATGATGTTAGGGAAGATTCCGATGCAGAAATTTTGGCCCATTATTCGGAGGAAACCCAAGGCATCCTTTTGGACGGCTTTATGGTCGAAGACGATAAGGAAAAGATTGCCGGGAAACCCTATGTAGTAGATCATCCTGTAGGACAAGGTCGTGTTATATATCTGGCCGAGCCAATCAATTATCGCGGTTATTGGTACGGTACAAATCTGATATTTTTAAACAGCCTGCTCTTTGGTCCAGCGCTTTAATGACTCTGAAACCATATCCTAAGATTACCTCACTATGACTTTGAAAAACAGAATTCACACTGTTGTTGTTATATTTTGTTTAAGCATATTTATAATACCTCAAACGGTTTTATCCCAAGATGATAACTTCAGCAATTACGAATTTCGCTATCATACCTATGAAGAAACAGTTACACTTTTGAATCAGCTCGCCGAAGATTATCCTGATCTGGTGGAGCTCTATTCAATAGGTGAGACAGCTACCGGTAAAAGAGAAATGTGGCTTATTGAAATCACCAACAAAGACACCGGCCCGGCATCCGAAAAACCAGCCGCTTATTTTGATGGCAACCAACACGACACTGAAGTAATGGGCGGTGAAGTGGCAACTTTTCTCCCCTATTACTTTTTAACTCAATATGGTGAAGATCCCGAAGTAACCGAACTGCTGGATACCCGCGTGCTTTATATTCTGCCACTGGCAAATCCCGATGGTGCAGAAGCCTACATAACAGGTAATATAGACTGGGATCCGATGGAGATTGATAATGCAGACAGGCTTTACGAAAGAGGCAAAAACGGTGATGATGGACCCGAAGATATTGACGGTGACGGGGAAATATTAAATATGCGGGTGGAAAATCCCGACGGTGAGTGGAAGACATATGAAAAGGATCCGCGGATTATGGTGGAACGAGCAGAAGATGATTCCATCGGCACTTTTTATGATCTCTATCAAGAGGGAATAGACAATGACGGCGATGGTGAAGTTAACAACGATCCGCCGGTTACACGATTTATTACCAATCGAAACTACCCGGGGCATTGGTCTTCCGATGACGGTCAGTATAGGGGTGCGGGCGACTATCCACTGGATGAGACAAACTCACGAAATATAGCTGAATTTATCGTTCATCACCCGAATATAGCCATGATTGAATCTTATCACACAACCAGTGGAGTTCACCTACGGCCTTTTTCTGCCCGGCCAACCAAAGACGTTCCCAGAAAAGATTTGAAGGATTATACTACCATTCTCGGAATGGGTACAGAAATAACGACTTATCCGCAGGCTTCTATTTATCACGAATTCACCACTATCGATCCCAATCTTCCGGCCCCGGAACAAGAAAATACACGACATGGTGTATTTGTGGACTGGGGATATCTCCATCACGGGATATTCTCTACAACAACAGAATTATGGACTATGGAAGATTTTGTTAATGAGGTTGGCTGGGGAGATATTCCCCGCGACAAACCTTTGTTTGCTATTCCCGGAAGATATCGCCGACCCGATGTACAATCGCGCGTCCTGAAATGGCTTGATGAAAATGAAGAAGACCCCGCCTTGGCTGATCAAAAATATGTAGATTGGAAATCTTATAAACACCCTTCACTCGGAGAAGTCGAGCTTGGAGGGTTCACGAAATATTGGCTAAGAAATCCGCCGCCGGGACCTTATTTCAAAAAGATTGCCTTAGACCAGGCAGAGTTTGCCAAAGTTCGCGGACTACTAACACCCTTGGTGAAAGTCAGAGATGTAGAGGTACAATCGTCAGGAGACAATACATGGCATATACGCGCTCAAATTGTTAATGAGGGATACCTGGATACTTCAATGGAGCAAGCGCGTATTATCGGACAGTCTCAAGATGTAGAATTGACTCTTAGCACCAGTGAAGACAGAGATGAGGATTACGAGGTTCTTGAGTTTCCTTTCTTACGTGGAACAAGAGGTGCTGATTTTGAAAGCTTTTATTATGGAGAATGGGAAATTGTGGCTCCCGAAGGAACGGAAGCAACTATTGAGGTATGGTCAAAAAAGGGCGGAGTTGATCGGGAAACGATTACGCTGGAGTAATATCAAGTAAAAAAGGGCGGCAATCAGAGATACCGCCCTTCCAATTATTATTGAACACTAATTTACTTCATGCTTGTAATTACTGCCGGAATGTTATTCTCATCAAAGATGGCATTAAATTCCGTAACATCCTCTTCGAGAATATTTTGCATGGCTTCTTTACGTTCTTTCCACGTATCTTTCAGATCATTTAACCGGGTTTTTGCCCCCTCTGTGATCGGTGGATTACTGGAATCTATTATTCCATAGATATGCAGAAACTGTGCATTCAGCTTGTTCGGGAAATTAATTACATCCTGAAAGGTTTCCTGTTTAGGCTGAATGACCGTTTCTATCCATTTGGTAAGCTTTTGCTTTAACTCTTTACCTTTCTCACCGATAGCCTCGCCATTCGGCTGGTCTTCTGTAAGCTTAATGAGATCAGTTACTTGTTCACGAACGGAAATCATCTTATTCACTGAGGTATGAATTTCATCAGCAGTGTCAAAAGCTTCTGCCAGCAGCTCCTGTTTTTCGGAGTATCCATCCGTTGACGATTCTATTCTGGGATCAGCCTTTACCTCGAAATCCTTTTCCGAAGTCCAATCACCAACAGACAAACGGGCCGTATAGGTTCCGGGAGTTACTTCATATCCGGCAGTATTACCGAAGATAAAATAGTCCAGCACGGTTGTCATTTCCGAAGTTCGATAATCCCAGACCAGACGATTCATTCCTTCATCCAGAGATACTTCTTCCGGTTTGTCTCCGGATTTATTTTGGTGATTAAACTTCTCGTCGTTCCCCGTTGCATACGTCCGGATAATTTTATCCTCGTCATTTAATATATCCAGCCTGACTGTAGTCTCAGAAGTATCGGGTTTTTCATTTAGGGTATAATAGATTAACGCTCCTTTGGGTGGATTCTTCCCCTGGTGAGGATTATCTCCCTGACTGCCATCCACCTGATAGCTAAGTCCTGGCTCAAACAGGTGGTAACTTGAATTAGCCACTTCATCACTTATCTGCTGAACAGGACTCAAATCATCCAAAATCCAGAACCCACGTCCCTGGGTAGAAGCAACCAAGTCGTTCCGTCGTATCTGCAAGTCCGTGATCGGAACAACAGGAAGGTTATTCTGAAACGGCTGCCAAGCTTCTCCACCATTAAACGAAATATACATGCCCAATTCGGTGCCGGCGTACAGTAACCCCTCTTTCTCCTTATCTTCCCTGACTACCCGTACCCAGGCTTCATCTTCAATACCATTTACTATCCGCTCCCAACTTTGCCCATAATCTTCTGTTTTATAGATATGCGGCGTGAAATCATTGAACTTATACCTTGTGGCCACGGCATAGGCGGTAGCCGGATCATGGGGCGATACCTCAATAGAGTTGATCATAGCATCATCCACTCCATCCGGAGTAACATTCTCCCAGCTTTCTCCTTCATTGCGAGTCAGATGAACGAGCCCATCATCAGTGCCTACCCAGATGGTCCCCTGTTCGTGCTCAGAAGGCTCTACATACATAATAGTGTGGTATATTTCTCCACCGGCTGATTCTACCGTTATCGGTTCACCACCTTCTTTGAGATTTTCTTCGATATTCTTAGTGAGATCGGGACTGATCTCTTCCCAGCTGATGCCGCGATCCGATGTTTTTAGCAACTTATTACCGGCATGGTAAATCACATCGCGATCGTGAGGAGATGTTACGATCGGTGCGTTCCAGTTAAATCGATATTCATGTTCCTTTGGATTAGTACCAAGTCCTAAATAAGGATAGGCCATTACATTTTTAATCTCTTTGGTATCATGATTATACTCATTTATGATACCTTGATAACATCCACCATACACCAACGTGGGATCATCCGGATCGAAAGCAAGATAGGCACTTTCACAACCGCTTACCGGATACCAGTCTTTCCAGCCAATACCGCTGTCACTGGTGCGATTAGCAATAGCTACGGTGCTATTGTCCTGCTGACCTCCATAAACATGATAAGGAAATCTGTTATCTGTATTTACACGATAAAATTGCGCCGTTGGCTGATTTTCCTGGGATGACCATGATTTACCTCCATTATAGGTCACGTTCGCTCCCCCGTCATTGGCATCAATCATATTCTTATTGTTATCGGGATTAATCCAGAGGTCATGCACATCACCATGAGGCACTTCAATTTCCGAAAGCGACTCTCCGCCATTGGTTGATTTCATAAGCGGTGCATTGATGATATAAACAGTTTCTTCATCCTGCGGATCCGCTTTAACATCCATATAGTACCAGGCCCGGGCACGTATTACCCGCTGCTTGTTAACCAATTCCCAGGATTCCCCCGCATCATCCGAACGATAAAGCCCGCCCTTGTCGTCTTTGGCTTCAACAATTGCAAATACGCGATTATTATTCGCTCTGGAAACTGAAACTCCAATTTTCCCCATCAGGTCGGGTAATCCATTCGTCAACTTTTCCCAATTGTCTCCTCCATCTGTGCTTTTCCAGATGCTACTGCCCGGGCCGCCACTACGAATTTTCCACGGATAGCGTCGGTGATCCCAAAAAGCCGCATATACTACTCTGGGATTAGTCATATCTACACTCATATCACTGGCGCCGGTATCTTTATCAATATGCAAGACCAGCTCCCATGTCTCACCGCCATCTTTAGAGCGGTATATTCCTCGTTCTTCATTGGCTCCATACGGACTACCCTGGGCGGCTACATACACAAGATCCGGATTATCGGGATGAACCTGCACTCGTGATATCTGACGCGTATTATCGAGTCCCATATGTTCCCATGTTTTACCGGCATCGGTCGATTTATAGACTCCATCACCGTGAGAAGTCGTCACGCCCCGTACTGGTGCTTCTCCCATGCCAACATAAACGACATTCGGATCGGAGGCTGAAACTCCGATGGCTCCGACAGAAGAGGTATTAAAGTATCCATCAGAGATATTCTTCCATACTTCTCCGCCATCGGTAGTTTTCCAGACTCCTCCTCCTGTAGCTCCCATATAATAGGTATCCGGCTGGTCAATTACCCCGGATACGGTAGTGACTCTTCCACCCCGGTAAGGACCAATATTTCGCCAGTCCATCGCCTGGTAAAGCTCCTTTGAATATTGGTCATTCTCTTCTTGCTCCTGGGCCGCGGTATTTTCAACACCCGTCCAGAAAAACAGAACCAAAAGCAACGAAATAGAGAAGAGCCAAAAACTTTTAAATTTTCCCTTTACTGTATTCGATTGGTCTATTCTTTTTTTCACAGCTACTCCTATTTAGTTGGTATTAAAAAATAGCACTGCCGGATTGCTCCGACAGTGCCATAAAATTCTGGTATTAAAAAAAGATGATTGTTAACAGCTTACCTCTTCGTTAGCTCTACATTCCGTAATGGAAATAGGAAAGAAGGTCCCCGGACTGCTCTCCGCCGTAGAATTTGCTTCCCATTGGGGAGAAGATTCGCCGAAACGATATAAATCGTGCAACCTGCGCCCCTGCAGCAGGAGATTTACCTGGCGCGTGTGTTTCAGCATCTCCAGCTGAGGGATCTGCCCGTTGTAGTTGGTCAGGTTCTCCAGAGAGCGAATAGCATTGATTTGCGTTTCAAAATCAATACTGGTGTTGCCCGCGGCCGCAGCTTCGGCAAGAATAAGGTGCATTTCTCGCGCAGAAACCACTGTTAATGGGGCATATTGACCTGCCAGCGTAAACTCCCTTATAATATTGTAAGCGGCCGGATCGGGAATATCATCTATGGGATCCTGTATCTTAATACTGGAATCAGGATCACTGATATCCTTTATTTTTCTTCCGTCATCATCCGGTATGATATATACAGAAGGATTCAGCACCAATTCATTCCGGTTATTTGTCTGCTGGGCGGCATAATTATTTAGCGTGCTCGGAGAAAATTCCAGCTGATACTTATAATCCTGCTCCATAACAGCCAGTGCGTCCTGAGCATCTGAAACTGCATCGGAATTGTTAATCAGTGGATCAGAAGTATTAACCGATGGTTTCATTTTTTTCCACATTGCCCTGGAGTAATTAGCCCGTGCCCGCATACCTTTGAGGGCCGCTTCAAGATTTGTACTGATCCCGCTAATGGCCAGTCCCTTATCGATGTAATCAATAGCAGTATCATAAAGCTGCACCATGTTTTCTTCACCAATCGGAGGTCCACCTTCCGCACGTTCTGTGAATACGAAGTTATCAAACATATCAGCTATGGTAACATATGTGATAGCTCCGTAGAGGTAGGCGCGACTCAGCAGTGTTTTATCCGAAAGTGTACCTTCGCTGTCGAATGTTTCTAATCGTTCTATTACATCATCGGCCCACCAACGTGCCTGCGAAATAGTCGGATATTCCTGGTCAACAAACTGATTGGTGCGATCATTGAAGTTGCCAATCATGACATCATTCCAGGCATCGAAACTTCCTACCCAGTTCAATTCGTCAGAGGCCGTAGAATATACAGCAAGGTAACCACTGACACCGTCGGCAACCTTTGCTTCTGAACCATTCACAAGAAACTCGGCCGTTACCGGATTATCCACATCTTCCTCTACCAGACTGTTCGGATTATCCACATTCAGGATGTCACATCCCGACAATCCTACAGCAAATAATATTACTCCTAGTAAGATATAAGTTCTGCATTGTTTCATAATAGCACTCATCGGTTTCAAAAATTTTAAATATCTCATATTAATATCCCCTCCTAAAATCCAAGGTTTATACTAAAGGAAACGCGGCGCGGTATTGGCATACCAAGCGTCGACACCCCATTCAGAAAGTTCTGATCAAGTTGGCTGCCTGCACCTCGGCCAACCTCATTAACTTCAGGATCCCCGTCAAAGGCGGTCCAGAGGGCAAGATTTCTGCCTGAAGCAGTAAAAGAAAGCTTGCGAATCCCATGCTGGGCAAGCTTATCGGAAGGGACGCGATAGGTAAAGCTTAACTCTCTAAATCGCAGGTAATCCGCTTTTTGCACCCAATTCAAACCTTGGAAAGGTGCAAGTCCTAGATAATTATTTATCCAGCTTTTAAGAGCGTCGAGCCGAACTTCCGGGTCATTTTGAGGATTATAATTCTCATCAACTCCACCAGTTGCATAATCTCGATCTACCTCTGCTGACCCAGGCGTGTTTCGACCAATTGCCGGGTTAGCGCTCCGAAAAGCCTGTCCCAGATTATTGACGTAATAATTGCCGAATTTATATTCGAACATCACATTTAAGCTAAACTGCTTGTAATCAACTCCACCCCCAAACGACCCACTAAAATCGGGGGTCGGCTTACCAAGATAATGGTCATAAAAATCACCGTCGCCGTCTTCGTCTACAATCAGTACTGACGAGGTTGAAGAGGGAAGATTTGAAAACCAAGCAGTTGAAAAGTCTGATGTTGAGCCACTAAGCAAAGACAAAAGCTCTTGCTCCGTATCCGGCTGGCCGTCGCCATTAAGGTCAACCGGCAGCGAACCATCCGGTACATCCATTAATTTAGCACCGAAGTGCGATCCCGGGGCATAGCCTTCCGTAATAAAGTTACGGTGCCGGGTATAACTTCCGCTTACTTTTATCGGCGGCGCACCACCCAGCGATTCAACCTGCTCATAAAGGTAGGCAGTATTGGCAAACAACCTAAGCTGCAGATCTTGCGTCGAAATAGGCGTTCCATCTAGACTTATTTCCACACCTTCTCCGGACAACTCTCCGATATTATCAAGCTGTGTGTTAACAAATCCCCCACTGACAGGAAACTGTCGGGCAACCAATCCATCGGTTACACTTCGGTTCCAGTAAGTAGCCTCAAGACCAGCCCGGCCTCCGAAAAGTCCCATCTCTGTACCCAACTCCCATTCAGTGGATATTTCGGGTTTCAAATTGGGGTTCCCAAGATTTTCCGGAGCAATACCGGCTCCTGATGTTGATGAAAAGGATTCGTAAGTAGTCAGGGCATCAAAAGCTCCCGGTTGTAGTCCCGACTGTCCGATAGCTGTACGTATCTGCAGCGAATTAATAACTCCATCATCATTACCTTCCCAGAACGACGCATCGGTAGGGATAAAGGAGAGAGAGGCTTTAGGATAAACAATTACATTGAACTCCGATCCAAATGCACTGTTTGCATCCAACCGTGCCCCGACTGTTCCGAAAAGGTAATCGTTAAAACCAATCTGTTCCTGACCGAAGACACCAACATTAACCTCTTCCAAAATATTTTCATCGAGAGTTTGTTCATCCGCTGCATTACTAACCGTCAGACCCGGACCCGGAAACCCAACCGCATTACCTGAAGAAATTTGCTGTCGACTGATAAAACTCTGGGCTCCAAGAATAAAAGTAGATTCAAATTTAGAACTTAGGGTATTGCTAAGCGTAGCCTTCAAGTCACCGGTAATCTCCAAATTGTTGCGATCGGAAAAACTTCGTTCTCCGTCTACGTTATCGGAGGTAAAGTTACTGATATTCCAGCCAAACGGGCGATTGAATTCACTAAATTGATTCGTGAAGTCAACACCGAAGGTAGCATCAACATTTAGTTGATCAATAGGCCGATAATTTGCACCTACGCTCCCATTGAAATGCTGAACATCTTGTTCAAACGTCAGCTGCGTACCCTCCGCCACAGTGGCAAATGCAATGATGCCGGAATAGTTGTCCGGTGAAGATAACTGCGGCTTACTCAACATAGCCAGTGATGTCGGACTCTGTATATTATTGTTGAGAGGCCACGTAGAGTGTTGAACATCGCTATAGCCCGTCGTTATACGAAACTGCAGTTCATCACTGGGATAAATATTTACGTTTGAATTAAACTGCATTTTAGTGTTCGTATCCTGCACCTTTGCTTCTGTACCATCTGGCATACCCGGCCATTGGTCGGCAGCAAAAGGGCCATCTTCATCCGTCCAGCGTCCACTAACATAATAGGTAATACCAGGGCTACCTCCATTAATAGACGTACTATAAGTCTGGGAGTGTCCTGTTTCAAACATTTCTGCAACAAATGGTTCTTCATGCAGTTCAAATGGTTGCAGTTCGGTATTATATATATCACCCATATTGTCAGCTGTCGCTTGATCCATGGCATAGCCAGTATTGGGATCAATAATATTACCCGGATATTTTATAGCCGAATTTTCAATTTTTAAGTTAAATTGAGGCTTATCGAGCACTGCACCTTTTTTAGTAAAAATTTGTATAACTCCATTCGAAGCTTCTGTCCCATAAAGGGTTGCTGCTGCAGCACCTTTTAGAACTTCCACCCGCTCAATAATATCCGGATTTATATCGTCCAGACGTGAAGGAGACCCTCCGTCATTACCCACAAGTCCACCAAAACCCCCGGCATTATCAACGCGTACTCCATCAATATAAATTAGTGGTTCATTACTCTGAGAAAGACTGGCAGAGCCGCGAATTCTAATCCTGGAACCTTCACCAGTAGCTCCTCCGGAAGGCAAACCCACCATGCCCGGTTCTCTTCCCTGTATTACATCAGAGAAATTATTGATTGGAGTTGTTTCGAGATCTTCCGCATCAATGCTCCCGATAGAGTTCCCTAACTTTCTCTTTTCGACTGGCCCTCCAGCACCAGTAACAACTACTTCATCTAAATTGACTGAGCTTTGTCTCAGTTTAAAATTTACCGTAATGGTTTCATCGCCGTTGATAGTAATTTCCTGAGACTGTGTTGTATATCCTACAAATCTAGCCTGCAGGTTATAAGTGCCAGGATCTATACTACTAATAGTATAGTTACCGTCAGCATCTGTCGAAGCTCCAATCGACATACCTTCGATAACTACGTTCACTCCAGGCAAAGTTTCACCTGTACGCGCTTCAGTTACGGTCCCCTCTACAGAACCTTGTCCTAAAGCAACTGTAGTTATCATGTATAATAATCCTACACATATCAGTATTGTTTTTTTATACATCTTGTATCCCCTTTTTATTTAGAAAAGAGCCCATCCCTGCTGGTGCTCTTTATTTTTGTCCTTCCGTTAAAAAATTTTAATATGAGCTAGTACTTGTAAATAATAATTCACTATGTCAAATTTTTCTTAGGGTTTAACTACTTAGAGCTTCACAACTTTTTACCTCACACGGTAAATGATTTTTTATACATTGCATCTTTAATCAACAATAATATAGAGTCGGGGATTATGTTTGGGAAAAGCATCAATCAATCAAAAAGCACATTACGAATCACAGCATCTATTATTTGCTGTATCCTGTTTTTAGGAATTTCATTTTCTGCCGAAGCTCAGCGCTTCGGAGAACATGATCATGATCCAAATGTAGAGGAGGTTACTTTTGAAGACTCTTTTATGCAGGAGCTGGAATATCGCAACATCGGTCCTTTTCGCGGCGGGCGTTCGGTAGCAGTTAGTGGGCATTCTGATCAGCCCCATACCTACTACGCCGGATTTACCGGTGGCGGGGTGTATAAAACCACCGACGGTGGTACTAACTGGTACAACGTTTCCGACGGTGATTTCAAAACGGGTTCTGTCGGAGCTGTAACAGTAGCTCCATCTGATCCCAATGTAATATATGTTGGAATGGGCGAAACCTGCATCCGCGGAAATATGTCGGCCGGCGACGGAATGTACAAATCTGTCGACGGCGGTAAAAACTGGGAGCATATCGGACTGCCGGAATCTCACTTTATCGGTGAGATTGCCGTTCATCCCAAAGATGAGGATGTTGCCTGGGTAGCTGTAATGGGACACGCTTTTGGTACTGAAGGCAATGAAGAGCGTGGCGTCTATAAAACGACCGATGGCGGCGACACATGGGAAAAAGTACTATATCACAATCAGAATACCGGTGCTGTAGATATTGAAGTAGATCCAAACAACCCCCGCATTTTGTACGCTTCACTTTGGGAAGCGTATCGTAATCCCTGGGAGATGTCGAGCGGCGGTGAAGGCAGCGGACTTTATAAAAGTACCGACGGCGGTGAGACGTGGGAGAATATTTCGGAGCGTCCGGGCATGCCCAAAGGACTAATGGGCAAAATTGGCGTAGCTATTTCTCCGGTCAACTCCGATCGCGTCTGGGCTATTATCGAGAGCGATAATGGCGGTGTTTTCCGCTCCGATGACAGCGGCGAAACCTGGCAGCTGATTAATAATGATCGCGAATTGCGCCAGCGTGCCTGGTATTATACCCACATTGTAGCCGACACTGAAAACGAGAACGAGGTTTACGTCCTGAATGTTGGATTTTACAAATCTACCGACGGCGGAGAGTCATTTGACCGCAAAGGTACGCCGCACGGCGACCATCATGACCTCTGGATTGATCCGAATGATAGTAACCGAATGGTCGTAGCCGATGACGGCGGTGGGCAGGTCTCTTATAATGATGGGGAAAGCTGGTCGTCATATCATAAATATGCTACCGCCCAGTTTTACCAGGTAATTACCGACGACCAATTTCCTTATCGCATTTATGGTGCCCAGCAGGATAACAGCACGGTAGGCATAAAAAGCCGCACTGCTGATTACGGCATTGACGAACGCGACTGGGCCCCTGTAGCCGGCGGCGAGAGCGGCTATATCGCTCCCGATCCTGAAGATCCGAATGTCACATACGGCGGCAGTTACGGCGGCTATTTTAACAAATTTAATGATTTCACTCAGCAGAGCGATCGTATTGACGTGTGGCCGGAAAATCCCATGGGGGCCGGAGCTGAGGATCTTAAATATCGCTTCCAATGGACCTTTCCGATCTATATTTCACCACACAACCCCGACATCCTATATGCTACTTCGCAATTTGTTCACCGATCGGATGATGAAGGCAAGAGCTGGGATACTATTAGCGAAGATTTGACGCGAAATGACAAATCAAAACAAGGCGAATCGGGCGGACCGATTACCAAAGATGACACCAGCGTCGAATACTATAATACTATTTTTACGTTCGCAGAGTCGCCTGTGGAACCGGGTGTACTTTGGACGGGCGCCGATGACGGGCTCATTCACGTGAGTCGTGATAACGGCGACAGCTGGACAGAAGTCACACCCGAAGGAATGCCCGAGACAATGGCCAGCATCATCGATCCATCACCACATAATGCCGGTACTGCTTATCTGGCTGCTACCCGTTACAAGTTTGATGATTTCCAGCCAATGCTCTACAAAACAGATAATTACGGGCAAAGCTGGACTAAAATTACGAACGGTATTCCCGATCAAGATTTTACACGCGTAATTCGTGAGGATCCCAATAAAGAAGGATTGCTCTACGCTGGAACCGAGACGGGAGTATATGTTTCGTTTGATGACGGAGAATTGTGGCAACCTCTTCAACTAAACCTCCCGGCTGTGCCCATAACTGACTTGGCCGTTCACGAGCGTGACAAGGATCTGGTGGTAGCTACACAGGGGCGTTCTTTCTGGGTTTTGGATGATCTTTCCGTACTTCATCAGCTGGGAGATCAGGTTACACAATCCGATTACTACCTGTATCAGCCGGAAACGACCTATCTCTTCGGTAACCACACCGAACCCGATCCCGGAGAAACGCTTGGCGAAAATCCCGAGGATGGAGTTGTTGTGCACTACAATATTAACGATGAGATATCGGATCAGGAGGTTAAGCTACAATTTGCCGAATCGGGTGGCGATGTTATTCGCACCTTTTCCAGCAAAGAAGATCTTGATGGAAACGAAATCAAAGAATCAGATAAGTTTCACGAGAAAGAACATGAAGTACCTCATGATGTACTGACTACAAAACAGGGACAAAACAGGTTTGTCTGGAATATGCGCTATCCCGGAGCTGCTGACTTGGATGGACGACAAATTTTATGGGCTGGATCAACAGCCGGGCCAACGGCCGTTCCCGGCACGTACGAGGTACGATTGATTGTTGATGATGAAGTCGTCATGAGCCAAGATTTCGATATCACCAAGGATCCGCGTATTGATGTTTCTCAGGAAGACTTTGAGGAGCAGTTTGAGTTACACCAGACAATTATTTCAAAACTCGATACAACTCATAAGACCATCAACAGAATTCGTGAGGTTCGTGAAGAGCTGGGAGATATCAAATCTGAATATCCTGATAATGAGCAGGTACAGGAACGAGTAGATGGTATGCTAAATACCCTTACAGAGGTTGAAGGAGAGCTGATGCAAACCAAGGCTGAGTCGTTCCAGGATGTACTCAACTATCCTATCAAGCTTAATAATAAACTTGCCTCCCTGGCCAGCACTGTTGGTACTGGTGACGGACGTCCTACCGAGCAGCAATATGCTGTGTATGAGGACTTAGCGGACCGTGTTGATGCACAATTTGAAAAGGTTGAGCCAATCCTTCGTGGTGAGGCATCTGAACTTATTCAGGAAATCGAGCAGGAAGCTATTCCTATTGAAAACTAATCTATTACAGAAGATAAAATTCGATAGCCCAGGCGTTAACGCCTGGGCTATCCATCTCTGAATCTACCATCCCGAGGACTGAAGAGACGAGGGATGTCTTGTAATTTTATTCGTGTACAATAATTCAGCAAAGCTGCCGGTAACAACCGAATGTTATTAAATCCCCTTCAATGATTTGTCATTCTGATGAGGGAGTAAAGCGGACGAAGAAGAATCTCAAGCGGGTAAAGCGGCGTTCTCACCAGTAAAATTACTTCCTTGACTATGTCCGCTAACTGGCGGATTCGGGGCATTTCTTGCCCACTGCATTCCTTTCACGTCAGGTTTAGAGTAGCTATTCATTACTCATAGGCAATTTTACCGAGCTGCGCACGTGAAGATCGCGCTGAGGGAACGGGATTTCTATATCGTACTTTTTGAAAGTTCGTACGATAGACTGATTAATCTCATTGCGAATCCGCGGGTATTGCTTTACGTCGGGAATCCACGACCGCAGCTGCATATTCCATGCTGAATCACCAAATTCTATTAAGTGTACTTCCGGCTCCGGTTTCTGCATCACATTACTATTTAAATCCGCCACTTCTTTAAGGGCTTTCAGCACTGTATCAAGATCAGAACCATATGAGACACCTACGTCAATATCCAGCCGATAAGTGGGATCACCATGGGAATAATTGATAACATCTTCCGATACAAAATCAGAGTTTGGCACGATAATAAAAATATTGTTTACCGTCCGCACCATCGTTGAACGAATGTTAATTTCCATAATATCCCCTTCAATTTCATTGACCATGACGCGATCTCCTACACTTATCGGGCGCTCAAAAAGGATGATCAATCCGGATATAAAATTGGCGGTCACATTTTGCAGTCCAAAGCCGATCCCCACCGAAAGTAATCCAAAAATCACTGCAAGGCTACTGAGGTTTATCCCCACAAAATTGAAGGATATTAAAACACCAATGGTGATAATGATATACTGTGTAATTCGCGAGAGCGTGTAGCTCGTGCCTCTGTCCATTTTTAATCGTCGGAAAATTCGACGATTTAAGGCTCTCCTGGCAAAAACTGCAAGTACAATGAAGATGGTTAAGAGCAGTAAAAAAACTAAAACTGATGCTACCGTTACCGGCGCATCACTTACTTTAAACAGCTGAAAGTTCAATACATCCCCTACGTAACTAAAGAATTCTTCCCAGGTCATAATCAGTGTGTTTCATTTTAACTTATACGATAATCAAAAAATAAACCCTCTACAATATTCAAAAAGAGTTAGGAGAAATTTGCTGCTATTAATCATTGAATATACTTGCCGATTGCGCTATTTTCAGCATCACCAAACACACAAGATCTAAACCTCTATCATAACTTTATGCGTATCATCATCTTTGGACCTCCGGGCGCCGGCAAAGGAACACAAGCAAAAAAAATAAGCGATGAGTATGATATTCCACACCTGTCAACGGGAGAGATTTTCCGCTCGGCCATCAAGAATGAGACTCCGCTCGGTAAAGAAGTAAAATCTATTTTGGATGCCGGCGATCTGGTTCCAGACGAAAAGGTAGTAGCGCTGGTAGAGGAAGAGCTCAAGGATGAAAAATATGATGACGGTTATATCCTGGATGGATTCCCCCGCACCGTTCCCCAGGCTGAGGCTTTTGATTCCATTCTGGATAGAAAAGGAAAAACGCTGGACGCTTTTCTACAGCTCGATGTCCCCGAAGAAGAGCTTATAGAACGCATCATGAGCCGCGGCGAAGGGCGGTCCGACGACACTCCGGAAAAAGTAAAAAATCGACTGAATGTTTATTGGAAAGAAACACAGCCGGTACTTAATCATTACAAAGAACAAAATGTAGTCAAAGTCATTGACGGAGTCGGATCCATTGATGAAATTTTTGATCGCATTACCTACGCTTTGGAAGAAGAGGAGTAGTGTGATGGCAACGGTTTTTTTACTAATTAAACAATTAATTAGTTTTTAACACTTCTATAATTCCCGGGGTTACATCAATGATACTCTCGGCTTTTCTAAAGGATTCTGCACCGGGACCATAAACAAAAAGCGGAACTTTATTGAAGGTGTGTGTTTTTACTGATAAATCCTCTACATTCCCATGATCACTCGAAAGTACAATTGTTATATCCTTATTTTTATGATCGATTAAGTGCCAAATGAAACGATCATAAACTTTCAAAAACTCGTCTGCTTTATCTAACTCCCTGCTATGGCCCGCTTTATCGGTGAGATAATACTCGTGCAGTAATAAATCGTACCTTTCGGATTGCTCCAGAAGGCGATCTGCTGCAGTTTCGGGAGAAATTTCCGGCACATCAATACCAAGCTGCTTTTTCCAGGCTTCCTGCGTTAACTCTGCAGTTAATGCTTTTCCCTTTTTAACTTCTTCCGCGGTATTCAACGCAATATTTGCACTTTTAGTCATTAAGGTGGTACATGTCCAACGTTGCTTCCTCCTTGCTTTTTCAAAGAAGATATCCGGATATGCATTCATGAAATTACAGCTCTTATCGATCCGCTGTGCTTTTAAAAATAAACTCTGTTCCTTTAGCAAGTGTTTTATACCAGAATGTGGAAATGGGCCGAAGTGTTTACCTATTTCTTTGGCTGCATTTTCTCCGGAAAAGAGCGCTGCCTGTCCCGTACCACTCTGTGGTAACCCCTCTACTCCAAGTGTCGGGTCAACCTTCTTAAACAAATGGTTAGATTCGTTCAGTTCTTGTGCATTCTTTGAAAAGTGTTGATCTCCAGCCATGGCAGTAAAACCCCGATACTCTCGATGTATAAAGGGGTTGGAACGGGATTCTTTTCCAAGTCCGACGCCGTCGATAAATAAAAAAATTACTGCCATATCCTTTAAGCTGTTTCACACAGAGCTATAAGTAAAACTATAACCCTGTACACAGAATTTCTTTGTTTTGTATCTTCTAAATCCGTCTCTTTGTACAATAAATCATCTTTCTAAAACCAAAGTAACCGGGCCGTCATTACGGATCTGCACATCCATATAGGCGCCAAACTTACCAGTTTCAATATTGAGATCAGAATTGCTCATAAAATAAGTAATCATATTCTCATATAACTTTTCAGCCTTATCAGGACCCGCTGCCTCAAAATAACTGGGCCGATTACCCTGCTCGTAGTCCCCGTACAGAGTAAACTGTGGAACCACCAGTATTTCGCCGTTTACATCCTGCACCGACAGGTTCATCTTTCCATCTGCATCGTCAAATACGCGCAGTTTTAAAATTTTATCAGCTAACCACTGCATTTGCTCTTCGGAATCCTCCTCGTGGACACCCACCAGCAGCACTAAGCCCTGATCGATTGCACCGATACTCTCATTATCAACTGAAACACTCGCTTCGGATACTCTTTGTAGTACTATTTTCATATCTATCTCTGTTAACAATTATGTGGAAAAGTATGTGTAAAACTTCTTCTCAAAATTGATTGATCAAAACCAACAAAATTTCTCCACAGCTTTCAACAACTGAATATTATTTTCCACAGGTTATCAAACAAAAATTACCTGTCTATAACATTTTTTTCTTGACATTCACTTTTTTGTGGATTGTGGATAACTTAAAATTAATTCCTCTAAAGTATTGTTTTTATTGACAATGTTATCCACAAAATAATCCACAATTGTGATTTTAGAACTAAAATTTTGTGAAGTAAAAAGTTTTCCACTTATCCACAGGTACTACTATGTACTACAAATATTTAAATCTAATTATTACAAAGGGTTTCCGGTGGATAATGTGGAGAAATATTTCTTAAAAAGGAGATTCGAGTTGGCTATATTCATATCAGTCTAAAAGCACAACTCTATCCAAAAATTCAGTTCTGATGTCTAAGAAAAAATTTACGTACAAAGACGCCGGTGTCGACATTGAAGCCGGAGAAGAAATGGTTGAATCTATCAAGGGATTGGTACAGCAGACTCACAGTGACTCAGTTTTGAGCAATATTGGTGGATTCGGAGGGTTTTTTCGACCTGACTTAAATAGCTATGAAGATCCAGTTTTTGTAAGCAGCGTTGATGGCGTTGGTACCAAGCTGATTGTAGCTTTTAAATCCAAAAAATATGATACCGTCGGTCAGGATCTTGTTAACCACTGCGTAAACGACATAGCAGTATCCGGTGCGGATCCCCTCTTTTTTCTGGATTATTTTTCTACCGGTAAACTTGAGCAGGATGTGGGTTACCAGGTGGTTAAAGGATTTGCGAAAGCCTGCAAAGAAAACGGAGTAGCACTAATCGGAGGTGAGACAGCAGAAATGCCGGATATCTACAGCGAAGGAGAATTCGATCTGGCCGGTACAGTTGTCGGAATGATCGATCGACAAAATATTATTAGCGGATCCGATATTCGGGAGGGTGATCTTCTACTCGGATTCCCCAGCACCGGCTTACATACGAATGGCTATTCCCTGGCGCGAAAAGTGCTGTTTTCAGAATATAAAGTAACAGATCATGTTGATGAATTAGATACAACCATTGGGGATGCGATGTTGGCAGTTCATAAATCTTATTTGCCTATTATCAGGGAATTACGCTCTCTGGATGGCGTAAACGGGTTTTCACATATAACGGGCGGTGGAATCATCGGAAATACAAAGCGTATTACTCCGGATAAACTAACCATTCAGTTAGATTGGGAGAGTTGGGAGCGTCCGCCAATTTTTAAGCTTATTCAGGATCTGGGGAATGTACCTGAAGACGATATGCGGGCAACTTTTAATCTTGGTATCGGACTCATTGCAATTGTAAATCCGGACGCCGCTGATGATGTGAAAGAGATAGTTGAAGAGATGGATGAAGAAATAATTGAGATGGGAGTCATTGAAAAGTAATTCTATTTCTAATCTTTTCACTTACCACATAAACAAATAAAATACAGAAATGATAAAAACCAGAATAACAAGTTACCTCGGAATAATATTCTTAGGGATCAGTTTAATATCCTGTACGCATAATGAACGACCTGACGGTGACTGGCATACTTCTAAAGAAAAAGAGGAACGACCGCTTTTTACTACCCAGTTTCCACCTGAAGAGTTTGCCCAGCGAAGAACCAATGTTTTCGACGCCATTGGTGAAAATGCAATTGTAGTTGTTGCTGGGGCACCTACTCCTGATGGTTTTGAGCATTTCCGTCAGAATAATGAATTTTATTATTTGTCTGGTATTGAGGCACCACACGCCTATTTACTAATGGACGGTCAGTCAGAAACAACTACCGTATATTTACCTCCGAGAAAAGAACGAAGGGAATATGGTGAGGGGAAAGTATTGGCTGCCGAGGACGATTCACTTGTTAAAGAACTCTCTGGAATTGAAGAGGTAAGATCAATCGAAGAATTGGAGGCAGATCTACTAACAGTAAGTAATAAAGAGTCAATTCGATCCTTATATACGCATTTAAATCCTTATGAAAATTTGGCCATGACTCGATCTATGGCTAAAAGAAAATGGGAGGATGTAGATGAGGATCCGTTAGATAATCGTGTTGCTCGCTACCAGCATTTAAAGAATCAACTGCAACAGCATACCAATGGAATGCCAATTGAAGATTTATCTCCCATTGTAGATGAATTGCGAAAAATTAAAAGTGAGCGGGAATTGGATTTAATCAGGGAGTCTATGAAGCTTCAGGCGCAAGTGATTGAGGAGTCAATCAGATCTACTGAAGTAGGTGTAACACCCACTGAATTAGAAGCTATAGGAAAGTTTATTTATCAGAAAAATGGATACCAGGGAGATGCCTATTACGCACTAGTTCACGTCGGCCCAGATGCTTATATGAATCACTATCATGGGAGTGTCCGTCCTGCTCGGGATGGAGATATGATTTTAATGGATTATGGCGGTGATTATCAATATTACACTAGCGATCTGGCACGTATGTGGCCGGCGAATGGGCGTTTCAACAAAACACAAAAAGAGCTTTATTCCTTTTATTTAGATTTCTATGAGGCCATACTATACAACATTGAAAAGGGGCTAACACCGCAGCAGATTAAAAAGAATGCTTTGGTTGAAATTGATAGTTTGATGGATGCTACTTCATTCTCCAAACCAAAATTCAGGGAAGCAGCTGAATCTTTTGTTGATGATTTCCGGGCTTCAACAGAAAATAACAATCGTGGTCTGGGACATGGTGTTGGAATGGCTGTACACGATGTCGGGGATTATACTACTCCGCTTGAAGAAGGGATGGTATTCGTCATCGAACCTCAATTCCGTATTCCCGATGATAGAGTTTATATCCGCCTGGAAGATATCATTGTTGTTACTGATGAGGGAGTTGAAATCATGAGTGATTTCTTACCGCGGGATATTGAATCAATTGAACAGATAATGCGTGAAGATGGATTGTTACAATATCAGTTACAATAGTAGAGGGGAGTCTTAAATGACAGCAGAAACAGATCGTATCCAGCAAGCTTACGATGAATGGGCAGAAATTTATGATAGTAACAAAAATCCAACTCGCGATTTAAACTATCAGGCTATACGTGAAGCACAACTGGATTTAGCGGGAAAAGAAGTATTGGAGATCGGGTGCGGAACGGGGCTCAATACTAAATATCTTGCACAGCACGCTGAAAAGGTGGTGGGCGTGGATATCTCTGAAGAGATGTTGCAAAAAGCATGTCAGCGTATAGAGGCTGATAATGTTCATTTTAAAACTGCCGATATCACACAAGATTGGCAGTTTTCGGATGAGTCTTTTGACTTAATTGTTGCTAACCTTGTATTGGAGCATATCGAACAGCTGTCTCATGTTTTTTCAGAGGCATTCAGGATCTTAAATCCCAATGGAAAACTATATATTGCAGAACTTCATCCGTACAAGCAGCTGCAGGATTCCCAGGCAAAATTCATCAGTCAGAAAACAGGCGAAGAGGTGTTGGTGGATGCCTTTACGCATTCCGTTTCGGAGTATGTAAATGAAGCAATTGCAGCAGGATTTGACCTGTTGGAAATTGGAGAGCATTATTATGAAAATGAGGATATTCCGAGGCTGTTAAATCTTCTTTTGCAGAGCAGAAATAGTTAATTTTCTACAAAAAATGAGAAAACAATCGGTATTTATTGCTACCAGCCTGGATGGGTTCATTGCCCGATCCAATGGAGATATTGACTGGCTAACAGAGGGTGAAGAAACAGGAGAAGATTTCGGCTACTACAATTTTATTGCTTCTATAGATGCATTGGTGATGGGGCGCCATTCTTTTGAGAAAGTGGTAAGTTTTGATCAATGGCCGTATAAAAACAAAGTTATTGTTTTAAGCAGCCAATCGCTTGATATTCCGGATCGTTTGCAGAAGCAGGTAAGCCATTTATCAGGATCTCCGGAAGAGATTGTAGATCAGCTTGCCGAAGAAGGATACGAGCACTTGTATATTGACGGCGGCAAAACAATTCAGCATTTTTTGCGAGCGGGTTTTATTCAGGAAATAACAATAACACGTATTCCAGTGCTTATTGGTGAGGGAATTCCTCTTTTTGGTCCCGTGGAAAAGGATATTAAATTAAATCACATTACAACCAAATCCTTTGACAATGGATTTGTACAGAGTCGATATGCAGTAAATCATGATAAAAGGTAAGTTTAATCTGATCTCATCGTTATGAAAAAGTTAACCAGCCTAATAGTATGGGGTTTAGCGATTGTTTTAATTGGGATGGAATCGCTGAATGCCCAAGACAACAGTAACAATTTTAAAGAGCAGTTCAGCCAACACTTCGACTACGCCTCACGTGTGCTTTCGCTGGCAGAAGCTATGCCTGCAGATAAATATTCATGGCGTCCTGATGATGAAGTATATTCAGTAGAAAGAGTCTTTACCCATATCGCCCGCTATAATTACTATTATCTGGAAAATTCTCTTGATATTCCGGCTCCGGACGATGTCGATGTCGAAAATATTGAATCTATCACAGGCAAAGAAGAAGTGGTGGAGATCCTGGAGCAATCGATAGATCATGTTAAAAAAGCAGTTGAAAATATGCCGGATTCAAAGTTGAAGGAAGAAACAGAAATGTATGGGAGAACTGTTAACGGACAAGCAGTACTGATGCAGCTGATCACACATAAAAGTGAGCATGTGGGACAAGCAATTGCTTACGCACGGATGAGTGGAATAGTACCACCGTGGAGTGAATAATGTTTGTCTAACATTGGAGTACTAAATCTATATTCTCCATTAATTAAGATTATGGTCTATGATCCGAAGATTTTTTTTGTTAACAGGCTTTTTCCTCCTTCTTGGTACATCCTGTCTTGCTCAATTTTATCCCACTCAACATAGACCACCCAATCAAGATTGGCAGTTTCTGCAAACACCGCATTTTAAAGTAGTGTATGCCAGCGGAAATGATTCCTCAGCTCTGCAAATGGGACGTATTCTCGAAGAACAGTATAGTACGGTTCGAGATTTAGTAGGTGGAGAGCTTAGCAATTTTCCGGTGATTCTTAATGATTATAACGACCGTTCAAATGGTTTTGTCACCCCTATTCACTTTCGATCAGAAATTGAACTACCGCCGATTAAAGGTAAGGTACTTAATCCTCAGACTGGTAACTGGCTCGAAAATGTAGGTCCGCACGAGCTCGTTCACGCAATGCAGCTTAGCAATCTCGGCGACTATAATCTTCCCCGGTTTGTGAGTCTTTTTTCGCCCGACCTGGCCCGTTCTTTTCACGGTGCTATTCCCTTTGGAATTTTAGAAGGTGTTGCCGTACATCATGAAACTAAAAATGTTGCTCCAAACGGCGGACGTGGAAATCTCCCCTTTTTTACCGGCCAGTTTGATGCAACATTCAACAGCGATCAACGCTGGTCGATGGGACAACACGTGCAAACATCAACAGATACGCGTCCATTTAACCGCCACTATATCGGCGGATATAAATTTACTTCCTGGATGCAAGATAGATACGGAAGTGAAACCACCCGCGATGCCCTCGATTTTTATATGGACTTCCCCTTTTTGGGATACGGCGTTGCCCTCCGCCACGCTACCGGCTATTGGCCGGGGCAGCTCTACAATCGCTACGAAGAAGACCAGGAAAAACTGCTGGAAGAAAAAAGGCAGATATCTGCACAAAGTACTGCTCTAGAAATTCCTTATAAAGGACGCGAAATACGCCGGCCGAAATGGCAGTCCGATTCTACCATTGTCTTCTACGGATCTTTTTACAATGCACGTCCCGGATTTTATAGCTATAACGTTTCATCCTCTGATATAGAGCATCTGACAACGACAAATACCGTCAGTGATTATCGCTACGATTTGAGTGCAGATCGCTCATCCATGATTTTCAGCTATTACGATACCGATCCCATCTACAACAATACTGCCAAGGCCGAGCTGGTACAATTCGATTTTGATACTCATCAGAAAAAACAGATTAGCAAAGACGGGCGGTTGTATGCTCCCGTTTATTTTGGGGATGATATTCTTGCTCTGCAAACGCGTCCGGCCTCATCTTCCCTTGTTGCAGTTCAAGAGGATGAAGATCAAACTCAGGAAATTCAGGAGATATTATCAGCTGGTGATCACGAGATTACGGCCGTTACCGCTCATCCAGACAGCCGCCAATTGGCCATTGTGGTAAATAAACGCGGTATGCAGGCGCTGTGGATTTCAGAACCTGATGAACTGGAACAAAGACTGAAGGAATCGCCGGATATTGTTTTTGATCAGGGATCTGTTTTCGATCCGGCTTTTCATCCCAGGGAAGAAAAGATCATGTTTAGCAGTGATTTTTCGGGCACTATGCAGCTATATGAGTATGATCAGAATCAACAGGAAATACGCCAGTTGACGAACGATCCCTACGGTGCTTTTGAAGGTAGTTATAGTCCTGATGGTGAACGTATTGCTTATATCAGGCAAGATAAAAATGAACGACTTCCGGCAGTAGTGGAAAGCAAAAATTTTGCAGATTCAACAGTAAATCCGGATCTGTGGCAATCTTCAGAATCCAAAATGGATTTTATGGAGCGCCCTGTGGTTGCCGATTCTACAATTATGCAGTCGGGTGACTGGGAAACCGGTGATTATTCAGCTGGTATCGGATGGCTGAAACCCCGGACAGTACTGCCTGTTTTCGAAGAAATATCCAATACTGATGTTTATCAGGCTGGGGGTTCATTGCATAGTAACACATTACTTGCGGATCAGAGTTATACAGCTGAATTCAGCTATGCCGAGCAGCGTGGCTGGTATGATATCACCTATCAGAATAAAATGTTTTATCCCGGTTTTAAAGCGCGCCTGTTTAGCCAGCCGTCATACATTACTGTACAAAATGAAGATATTCCACAGACAACACTGCTACGTCAACGGCGCGGACTCGCATTGAGTGTGCCCTTGCAGTATCGTTTCAATCAAAATATTTACAACACTTCACTTTTCTTTGAGCCTGAAATCCGTCAGTCCCAGGTACGTTTTCATAGTCTTTTACCAGCCGGGACTTCTTCAGATTACGCAAATACAAGCATTGCCAATTTGTATGGACAGTTTAATTATCGACTGCAACAGAATATTCGTGATCTACAGCCAAATTCAGGAATTATGCTGTTTTCGGAATGGGAACATTATCTTTCGGCGGGTGAAACTACGCTACCGGTCGGGAATCAGAACGCTGAGATAGATTTTCAGAAAGTTTCTGCCCTGCGTGGCGGGATCTTTACATATTTTTCTCCACTGAGGCGGTGGAATCAATCGCTGCGAATTGGATTGAGGGGCGTTACGCAATCAGGTGTTGTATTTGATAATCAATCTATTGTATCCAATGCATTTTCTGAGTCTGTTTTAGTAGGTTCAAACAATCTTATCAGCTTCTCTTCCCGATATACCATTCCGTTGATGTTTGTTGATGATGGAGGATTTTTGCTTCCGCTGTATCTGAGCAATATTTATCTGGTTGCTTTTTCAGATACAGTTACCGATCCAATGCTCAATGATTGGCAGGAAGGCTCGCGAAGTGTATTCGGTATTGGTTTGAGAGCCCGGTTTCGCCTGTCAAACCTTGCATTCGATATTGGCGTAGGTTTTGGCTATGAACCCACACGAGAACGCACTCAATTTTTTATAGGAGATTTTTAAGTATATACTTTGTTGTGTTAAATTACAGACCCAAATAACTATTTATTTTCATGTCAGCTCACCCTATAAAAATTACCGGCTATTTATTACTTCTGATACTGTTCATTGTCACTGGCTGCAATCAGCAAGATTCACAGGATAGCGAGCCAGTACGGCGGAAAAGTCCGATCGCTATTGCCAAGCTTACCCATCCCCCCACAAAAACATATATCAAAATAGTATATGGACAACCTTATAAGAGAGGTCGCCAAATTTTCGGTGATCTGGTCCCCTATGATGAAGTATGGCGCACCGGAGCCAATGAAGCTACGGAACTGACAACTACCGGCGATATCATGTTTGGAGATGAGAAACTGGAAGCGGGAACCTATGCGCTGTTTACTATACCTCGGGAAGATGAACCCTGGACCATCATCCTAAATGAAGAGCTGGGGCAGTGGGGTGCTTTCGACTATAATAAATCTTTTGACGTGATGCGCATCGAAGCGGCATCCGAAGAAAAAGAAAGCATTACCGAAGCCTTTACTATTCAGTTTTCAGAAGTTATGGGAGATTCAACATCTATTGTTATGGAATGGGATCAGACGAGGGTCGATATACCGATCAGGTTTGTAGGAGAGAACCAAAGTGCCTCATAACTATTTATAGCTAATTTTCCTTATCTCCTGAACTTTCTGGAGCAGTTCATCAGGTACTTCCATCTCCATACGAAGTAGCATAGAAGCATGTGTTTTGCCCTGGGCATCCAGCTTTAGCGATACTGTACCCCCGCCACCCAGGCTTTCGTGCAGTACAAAATTCAGTGCTCCAATATTTGGTAATTCATAGCGCTCAACTTCTCCCTTGCAGATATGCTTCATATGCTCCTTAACAATATCGGCCGTCAGGTTCTCTTTTAAAAATGGATACACTTCCGGATGTCGTGCTATTACTCCGACGTTACTACCGTCTCCCTTGTCTCCGCTGCGTCCGTGCGCAATTTCAATCAATTTTACTTTAGCCATTATAGATAGGTTATAATCGATTATTTTTTCAGCTGATTTAAAATATAGATTGAAGCGGGAATCTTGCAATAAAATATTTTCTAATTCCGTAAACGATTTTTTTCCAAGCTCCGTTATACCTTCCTCACAAATACTTCAATATTAAACTAATTTAGATTTATGAGCTACTTAGACAAGATCAACGACATTTATGATCATATTGGCCAAGGCACAGCGATGGATGCTTTTGAAGAATACTATGCCGAAGATGTCACTATGATACTGGAAGACGGCACCGAAGTTGAAGGAAAAGATACCAACCGCGAACGCGAAAAAGAGTTCTTTGGCAGTGTTGAAGAGTTTCATGGTATCGACGTTTCCGGGATTACTTCAAATGAAGAGGAAGGGATTACATCAGTGGAATCTGCTATGACCGTTACTTTTAAAGGAGCAGATGAACCTACCACTATGGAACAGGTAGCCGTACAGCACTGGGACGGCGATGAAATTTCTACCGAGCGTTTTTATGCTACACAGGATAGTTAATTTCATTTCATAGACGCTGATCCAAGTTTATTCAGCGGCATTTTTTGGAGCCCTCCCCTTCGGAGGGCTTTTTTAATGGATTTTTTTCAGACAGATTCAGTTACGGTTTTTCAATTGGTTGGACCACAGATAATCCGTAATTTTCGCGCCCTTACTTCATCAATTACTACCACACACTATTTTTATTTCTAACTAATTATATTCTCACCATGAGCAAGCCAAACAGAGTTGTCATTACCGGACTGGGAGCACTATCGCCTATTGGCAATTCGGTAGACGATTTTTGGAATAATCTTGTCGAGGGAGTCAGCGGCGCCGATCGCATCACTCATTTTGATCCCTCGGAATTTCGCACCCATTTTGCCTGCGAACTCAAGGATTACGACGTTAGCGAGCACCTGGAACATAATATGATACGCCGGTCAGACCCCTACAGTCAATACGCACTGGTGTCTACCAATGAGGCTGTGAAAGATTCCGGGCTCGATTTTGAGGAGATGGATCCTTTTGACACCGGCGTAATCTGGGGCAGTGGCCAGGGTGGCATGAAAACATTTGAGGAAGAAGTACGAAACTACGCTGAGAATGATTATACGCCGCGATTTAACCCGTTTTTTATTCCAAAGCTTATAACGAATATGGCGCCGGGTCTTATTTCCATGAAGTATAACTTAATGGGGATTAATTATGCCACGGTTTCGGCTTGTGCGACATCGAATACTGCTATTATGGATGCCATGAATTACATCCGCTGGGGGAAAGCTAAAGTGATGATCACCGGTGGATCGGAAGCGGGAATAACCGAAGCCTCATTCGGCGGATTTTCGGCGATGCGCGCAATGTCACAGCGCAACGATGATCCAAAAGGAGCATCTCGACCGTTTGATAAAGACCGCGACGGCTTTGTCATGGGAGAAGGAGCAGCCACCCTCATCCTCGAAGAATATGAACACGCCAAAGCGCGCGGAGCCAAAATTTATGGTGAGGTTGCCGGTGCTGCAATGACTGCTGATGCTCATCATATGACGGCTACCCATCCCGAAGGAAAAGGTGCCTCTGCTGCCATGAAACAAGCGCTTAATGACAGTGAACTAAATCCTGAAGACGTAGATTACCTGAACACGCACGCTACCTCAACGCCTGTGGGTGATATCAGTGAAACTAAGGCAATTGCCAATGTATTCGGAGAAAATCCTGATCATCTTTATATAGGTGCAACAAAATCGATGATGGGGCACTTGCTGGGTGCGGCGGGTGCGATAGAAGCTATTGCCAGTATAAAAGCCATTAATGAGGGAGTAATACCGCCGACCATCAATACGGAAAATATCGATGAAGAGATTCCTTCAGGACTTCAGATTGTATTGGGCGACGCGATTGAAAAAGAGGTAGATGTCGCGATGAGCAATACCTTCGGCTTTGGTGGTCACAACGGAATTGTAGTTTTCAAGAAAGCATAGCAGACTCTTTCACGTGAGTGTGATGCAAACCTCTGTGTTACTCTGCGATAATATTCCCTCTTTCCCAAGCTCCTGCTTGGGAAGGTTACCCACAGCTAGCATAAGTCTGTGACTTATACTTTTACCCCTCTCTATCCTGTTGCTGGCCCAAGTTTCAAACTCGAACCAGTAATGAAAAGAGGGAATAAAATCTCTGTATCGCTCTGCGAAACTCTGCGGTTAATTAATCCACTGGTCTGCAGATGATTAATAAAACTTGCAGGATTGCACTTTTGCCATATAGTATTCTTGCAGATCTGCAATGATTAGGAAAATTATCCTGTAAAATAAACCTGTATACCTGCCTCTATACCTCTGAATCGGCCTTTCTGCCAACTGTAAATATTATTATTCAATTAATTCAGCTTTGGAACAGTAGTTGTAATACTAATGAGCAGAAAGAGATTACTAGCATTGTAATTCAAAACACGAACAAAAAAATCATTGATACGGATTTTATTAATTCGACCAAAAGTATAATCTAAATTATAAACGGGTACTACCATGAAACTCACAAAAAAACATATCACATTATTTCTATTGTCATTTTTCGTGATGGCAGGCAGTGTATTTGCACAGCAAAGCCGCTCGCTGCAGTATTACACTAATCCTGACCAAACCGGACTTAACCAGTTTGAAGCTCCATTTGAAACTGATGTAGAGTTTGACGGCCTGAATGTCCGCATTGGAGGTTCAAACACACTACAATTCCAAGGAATTAGCCAAGATAATGCGGGCCCATACCAAACAGGGGTTGACGAAAATGGGAATCCCATTATGAGCACACTTCCAGAACTTGAAAATAACTTCAACCTTGCTACATCAAACTTAGATCTTGATGTAGCGTTAGCAAACGGTATGCGTATGCACTTGCGAACATACTTGTCTTCACAGCACCACCCAGAAGCGTATGTAAAGGGAGGATATCTGCAGGTAGACAGGCTTGACTTTATTTCTGAAGGGTTTGCTTCAGGTCTTATGGACAATATCCGCATCAAAGTTGGTCACATGGAGCCAAACTATGGTGATGCTCACTTCAGACGTACAGATAACGCATTTGCCATCCATAATCCATTTGTTGGCAACTATATTATGGATTCCTTTACTACGGAGGTTGCAGGTGAGGTTTACATTTATGGTGGTGACTTATTTGGAATGGTAGGCCTTACCAACGGTAAACTAAATCAAAGCACCATTGAAGAAAATGCCAGTGTCACGTTTTACACCAAGTTGGGTGTTGACAAGCAGGCTAATGAAAAATTTCGTTACCGCTTAACAGGTTCGCTGTGGACCAGCGCTGAGTCTGACTATCAATATTTGTATAGTGGAGACCGTGCCGGATCTCGATATTACAACGTAATGGACGACGGGTTCAGAAGTGGCCGTTTTGATCCTGGATTCACCGTATCAGGCCGAGCACCAGGTGGACCAATTGCCGGCGAATTGACTTCTATTATGATCAACCCCTTCGTTAAGTATGGCGGACTTGAGTTCTTCGGACTCTATGAAAACATAAGTGGTAAACTGGCTACTGAATCTGACACACGTACATACAACCAGTACGGCGCAGAAGCACTATACCGTTTCGGAGTTGATGAAGACTTCTATCTTGGTGTACGCTACAACCTCGTAGACGGATCCGATACCAACCAAGAGATTTCTCGTCTCAACATCGGCGGTGGCTGGTTCCTCACTAAAAATGTACTAACCAAGCTTGAGTATGTAACCCAGTCGTATGATGGTGACGGATATACTGGCACAAAGTATGAAGACGGTGAGTTCAACGGAGTTGTGCTCGAGGCTGTAATCAGTTTTTAACCATACTAAGCATAGGGTGATTTGTCATAGGTCCCCTAATCCTAAACAAACCACCATCCTCTGAGCGATGCCGCCATGATCTGGCGGCATCGTTATTTTTTCACCAATAGAAAAAGCCCACCAGCAAATAAAGCTGATGGGCTTCTTCAATCTACAGATATTTTATCCTGGAATTACGCCATATTCAAGCTATCCTCTTCTTCGTAACTGCCTGCCAAAAACCAAGCTCCTCCAGCCAATGCCAGATCTTTAAGCAAGTTTGTCATAGCAGGCTGCATTTCTCCGCCTACGATTGCAGGTATATGAATACTGACCACATAAATGAGAAGTAACACTCCCAACAAGATACAGGCCAAGCGTGCTTTCTTCTCAATTAGAATACTGATACATGCTGCCAGCATGGCCAATCCGGTGAGATATACCCAAAATTGCCCTCCGGGTATGGGTACCATGCCGGACATCTGTTCGGCATTCATAAAATGAAATAATCCAAATACACCAAATGGTAAAGCGTATAAATATCGTCCTATAGTAGAAAGCATATTTGCCCCATTATTTTTGTTCACGTTAGCAAAAGGAAAACGGCAACACTTAGTTCAATGTTAAACTAAATATTTATGGGTATGTATACAAACCGGTGATATAAACGGCTATAGAGGGGTATTTGCAATCCGCTTTTATATTTTGGAAGGAGCCAGAAGCTTTTTAATCCGATCAATTAGTTCGTCAAAGTTCAATGGCTTCAAGATGAACTCATCGGCGACATACATCAATGCACGCTGGTCGGACTCTAATGCCGCATAAGAACTTATAACAATAGATTTAACCTCTGGATATTGATTGCTTATTCTCTTAAAAAAATCTGTTTTCACTGCTAATTCACTGTCCAGAATAATTATAGAAATATCCTGGTGGGCTAATTGATTAAGTGCATCATTTATATTTCCGGATGTAAAGCATTGATACCCTTCATCGCTTAAGACCAACTGTAGCGAATCTCTAATGGCTTCTTCTTGATCAAAAACAAGGATGGCTTGCGATTGCATTTTGTCTTAAGTGTTAGAGTTAATTTATCTAGCTTTACTGTTATAGAAGCAATTAGCAGGCCATACTTTTCATATAAGTGCAGTAATTTATTTATCAGCCGTTATAGCTGTTAATGGACTTATAAGAGGTTTTAATTATCGTGGTGCACTAGATAATTCCACAGGATAGGATCGAGAGTTTGCAAACATGCAATGCCTTTATAATCATGGATTGCAGACGTGCAAAAGCATATTCACCAGAAAAGATACTAGTTTTAGTATCGATATAAATTCCTTGTCAGATAGCTAGAGTAGAGGATAATTACAGTTAAATTTTCTTCTGGTTTTTCACACTTTGGAACGGTGGTTGCACTATTATTATCTAAAGAACTTATTAACATAAACAAGCCTGTTATGAAATCTTTACTAACCACCACGTTTGTATTTTTATTTATCTCATTTGGATTCGCAGTAGCACAAAGTAATATTTCTATGCTCGACAAGAGTACCATGAAAATAGAAGGCACATCCAATGTGCACGATTGGGAAGCAGATGTTGAAGAAGTTAACATTGATATTGATTTTAATGCATCAGCTCTTGAGTCAGAATCACCTTCCAGTCCGGTAGAAGCTCTCACACTAACTATACCTGTTGAAGAGATGAAAAGCGGAAAAGGTGGCCTTGACCGCAGAATGCATGGTGCACTTAAAGAAGATGATCACCCGAATATTACTTTTAAACTTTCTTCATCAGAGATAGCTGAAGGATCTTCGGATAATTCATTTCAGCTCAATGTAACGGGTATGCTGACTGTTGCGGGAGTAGAAAAAGAAGTCAGCTTTCCGGTAGAAGGAACTGTTATGGAAGACGGTACTTACCGATTTGCCGGCAGTTACGAAATCAATATGAAAAACTACGATGTAGATCCACCGTCGGCGATGTTTGGAGCTGTACGAAGTGGAGAGATGGTGACTGTATCATTTGAATTGTTTTTCGAGCAAGGATAATAAACGAACAATAAGAAGATGCTGCGCCCCGTAAACACTTCCCTCAAACTCCTCTTAGTTCTGTCAGTTATACTGCTTATCCCGAGCATGAGCGGGGCGCAATCATCTGGTGATATTACCATCCTTGAAGGTGGTAATATATGGATTGAGGGTACGGCGGGTCCTGTAGATTTTAGTTGCAAAGCGGAACAACTGTCGGGAAAAGGTGAAATTACAACTCCCCAAAATCCCCGGGCAACGCTTACTGAAGATGGTAGAATAAATATTGCGGTAGCCCTGCCGGTTAAATCCCTTAACTGCGGCAAAAGGGCTATGAACAGAGATATGTACGGAGCTCTGAAAGCCGAGGAGTATCCGGTGATTAACTATCAGGTACTTGAAGCTTCATTAAACAAGGAGACAGTGAATTCGCTATCCGGTGAGGGTGAATGGATGAACATACAAACGCGGGGAATTATGGAAATAGCAGGCGTAGAAGATACTACCACTGTTACAGTAAAAGGCAAGGTCATTGAAAACAACAAGTTTCGTGTGAAAGGCACCAAAGAAATCCACATGGATACCTACAACATTGATCCGCCGAGTAAGATGTTTGGGCTTGTCCGGGCCAGCAAAGATCTGACTGTGCATTTTGATGTAACGGTAGCCCTAACAGATTCAACTGCTTATAATAATCGCTAATTCATTTATTATTTACCAGAGATAGCCCAGATTTACCTTTGCAAAACTCTGCTTGATACCTTTCTGCGGTAATGCTACTTGTTGACCCCTTCTTGTTCTTCCTCTACTATCGCAGGGGAAGAGACACATTTGATTCATATGGAAAACTTTTAAAGTTTTTTTTAACGAGAGATAGGGCCAGCATAAGAAGGAATGATAAATATAGGATTCTACCTCAACAACTCCGCGGATACCTCTGCGAAACTCTGCGGTAAAAAAATTGGGTGAAAAATCTGGTAATTTATTCGGATAATCCCAGCCTTTCCATCTTGCGATACAGCGTCGACGGATCGATACCGAGCAGCCGCGCCGCCTCTGATTTATTTCCATCCGTTCGGTTAAGCATACTCTGAATGTGATGTTTTTCGAACCCTTGAACTGCCTCCTCTAACTTATCAGTGTTCATATCCACCTCATCAGCTCCCGAGGTGTTACGGATGGAGGCGGGCAGATCCTCAAGCCTCAGGTATTCATTATCGCTCAGCAATACCGAGCGCTCAATAACATTTTCAAGTTCCCGGACCTGACCCTTCCACTGATAGGCCATCATCGCACTCATCGCCTCGCTGGATATTCCCTTGAGATTTCGCTTTAACTCCTTGTTATATTTGCTCAAAAAATGATGGGCCAGCAGCGGAATATCTTCGCGGCGCTGCTGGAGGGGAGGCAGTGCTATCTCCACCACGTTAAGACGATAGTACAAGTCATCACGGAAGTTGCCTTTTTCTACTTCCTCTTCCAGATTTTTATTTGTGGCCGCTATGATGCGCGTATCAAAACTGATGGTTTTATTCGAACCTACCGGTTTCACTTCTCGTTGCTGCAGTACCCGCAATAAATTTACCTGCAGATTTAACGGGATTTCGGCAATTTCATCCAAAAAAACAGTACCGCCATTTGCAGCTACAAAAATACCCTCCTTTTCAGAGTCGGCGCCGGTAAAAGCTCCCTTTTTATGGCCGAAAAGCTCTGACTCAACGAGATCTTTGGGAATAGCGCCGCAATTAATCGCCAGAAACGGTTTTTTAGCGCGATTGCCATGAAAGTGTATAGCTCGGGCTACCAGTTCTTTTCCCGTACCACTGTCTCCGGTAATCAACACATTACTAGTGGCATTGCTCACGCGATCCACCATTCTATAAACTTCCTCCATGGCTTCACTTTCACCAATAATGTGGTTAAAGTTGTACTCCTGGTCGATCTGTTCACGCAGGTATTTGTTTTCCTGGACCAGATTTTTATGCTCCAGGAGATTTTCTATACGAATAAGTACTTCATCAAAATCCAGTGGTTTCAGGATGTAATCTGCTGCACCTTTTCGCAGTGCCTGGATTGCAGTCTCAATAGTAGCATGGGCAGTTATGATGATAGTCAGCGTATCCGAGGAGTGTTGCAGTGCATATTCCAGCACGCCCAGTCCGTCGGTCTTAGGCATTTTCAAGTCAGTTATAATAATGTCAAAACTATTTTTCTCGATCGCTTTGATGGCTTCCTCCCCATCTTGAACTGTTGTACAGTTATAGCCTTCATCCTCAAGAACAATAGTTAGTGATTCTCTGATACTGGATTCATCATCTGCTATTAAAATTGATCCTGTCATAAAATTCTCATTTTTCTATAGGAATGGTGATAAAAAATGTTGTCCCTTTGCCGTATTCCGACTCTACGCGAATGGTGCCCCCCATCTTATTGATGATTCCGTGACTTACAGCAAGTCCCAGCCCGGTGCCGCTCCCCACTTCCTTTGTCGTGAAGAACGGTTCAAATATACGAGATTGATGTTCTTCTTTTATGCCTTTTCCATTATCGGTGACTTTCAACAAAATTTGCGAATCTTCTTTTGCTGTGGATATCACAACCTTCGGGTCTTGCTCCTCTTTCATGGCGTCAACGGCGTTAAGCAATAAGTTCACCAATACCTGGTGAATTTGATCGGGCACTATCGAGATCATCGGCAGGTCATCGGCAAGGTTTCGTTCAAAATTCACATCACGGCATCGGGCATCATGCTCCAGCAGCCCCACGGCAGAGTTTATAATATCATTTATATTGGCATTCTCTTCCTGCATACTCGAGGGACGTGAGAAATCAACCAGATCGCGTACAATTTTATTAATCCGTTGTATATGTTCTCGTACCTTTTTCAGCTGATCCTGTACAAATTCGTCATCAGTCTTACGCTGGCATACTTGTACCAGCGAAGAGATAGCAGTCAATGGATTCCCGACCTCGTGAGCTACTCCTGCTGCCATATGCCCTATCGTGGCCAGACGCTCGGATTGCTGAATTTGCTCTTTTCGCATTTTGATATCCGTTAAGTCTCGCAATATCTGCGAGTATCCCACAACTTCATCATCTTCACTCCGGATAAAGGATTCTGTTAAATTTACCAGTTTTCGTTCTCCGCTCTTGGTCAGACGTTCCGTCTCATAATTTTGTACCGATCCCTTGTACTGCATTCCAAAGTCGATGCACTCCAGTTCCTGCATCTCAATAAGATCGTCAGGGACAATCTTTGTAATTGGCTCACCGATGATTTCATCTCGATTCCATCCGAAAATATCTTCGGCTCCCCGATTCCATGAAGTGATAATACCCTCATTATCAAGAGAGATGATAGCTTCGGCCGAATGTTCGATAATATCACTGTAGCGCATCTTCGTAGCCTCGAGCTGATCTTCGTAATATTCGCGGTAATTATATACCGTCCATGCCGCCCACACTACCAACACCAGAGAAACAAAGATGCCCCGACTGAAGTACAACCAACGCATGGTGTCTTCAGAAATATCTGAAAAGAATGTTTGCTCAATAATTTCTGTCGCACCGTAAACCACTCCCAGTATGATGAGAGAAGTGAATAGCAAGTAGCCCATCCTGGCTTCGCGCAAAAAGCGAATAATCTCTTTCATAATTTAATGGAGTGGCAGTTTATTCATATTTATTTAAAAAGTAGCAATTACCAGCTCCCAAGCAAGCGTCTGATTTGTACAATCTGACCAATATGGTAGGCATTATGATCAACAATAAGCATGGCTTCGCGAAACAGTGTTTGCCCGTCTCCGTGTGGAAATGGACGCTGTAAGTCCTTATCCGTGTCTTGGATCATGGATCGCATCTCATCCAATCCGTCACGAACTGCTTGTACAGATTCTTCAAACTCCTGTTTATCTTCAGGGGATGAGGTTTCCGGCCAGTAATCTTCAGGCCAGTCTATCTCCTCATAATCGGGATTTTTACAGAACTCCAGGATATCGTCCTGTCCGATACGGATATGTTCAATAAGTTCCCAAATGGTATGAGGCAATCCCTCAACCTTGATTCCGGCCTGCTTGTATGTTATCCCCTGTACTGCCTGATTGAAATCAACATGTGCATTTTTCCCCTCAAGCTGTTCCAGCAGTAATTCTCTTACAGATTTTGATTCCATAACCGACAAGTAGTGTCTGATTAGAAAATTAGGATGAAACTTATGAGAAAACGGTCTGTACTTTATAATCTCACCTAAATATACTGGTTTCTTTAGAGCTTTTTGGTGTTGAAGAAAAGAGAAGCCAAGAAAAATAAAACACCAACTTAGAAAGGTACAAAAAGAAAAAAGCCCTGCGTTTGCAGAGCTCTTTTTGAATCAACTATTTACAATATAAGACGATCACCCAACACAGAACAAGTTTTTCTGATATCAATCAAATAACCTGTAACTAATCAATAAATAACAGTAGGTAAGCTTTACCTGACAATAGACTATTGTTATCTTATGAGACCTCTGAAATTTCACTATTATATACTCATTAAAGATCTATTGTGCACGATGCCCAAACAAGTAGGTAATTTAACACTCTATTCGGTCGATGATCTGAATGAACAGCTTGGACTCAGTAAAATGACAATCCGCGCTTATCTGCGGGACGGAAAAATTCGGGGTCGGAAACTTGGTGTAAAATGGTATGTGACCGAAGAAGCATTGCGGGAATATTTTAATGAACCAAGCAGGACAACTACTTCTGTCTCATCCAAAAATCCTAAAAATTATCGGTATATTGTTAAAGGAATAAACGATCTGGTAAGTGAGCAGGAAGAGTGCGAGACTGTCGAGGAAACGATAGAATGTATCGACAATCAAGCTATTGTGAGCTTGTTTCAGATTGCTGTTGTAGATCGCGAAACAGACGAAGTCGTAGAATTGATCAAAGCCCGTGACTTCCTTGAACGTCACAAATAACTGCGATAGATCTTATACCTCAACTTTAGGATGTAACTTTAAAATAAATAAAGCTATGCTGGAAAAAGATGATACCAAGCTCGAGATTTTCGGATTCGGTGATGATGACGATGAGGAAGATACCTTTTACTGCCTGGTAAATACCCGAAAAAGTCCCGACGGTATCGATCTGGAAAAACTGTCGAATGCCGACCCGCGAAAATTTGACGAAGTGCTTAATGAAATGGGTTGTATTTTACTACTCCGGGGTGATGAAGTAGAAGAGCTTATCAACCGTGGTGACATCACCGATTCGGATCTGCACCAGTCGCTCTATGATCTGTCGGTTGATGAAGGGATTATCCAGTAAGCAGTAGGCAGTGGCCAGGTGGCAGTTAAATATATAGCCTGGTTTTGTTTTTACTGATCACTGTTAACTGCTAACTGAAAACGGTCCTTCACTTTGCCACCAGTGCCAGGCCCGCAAGATTGCAACCATAGATTTACCGTCGGAAATTTCACCGTTATGCACCATTTGTACAACTTCAGAAAAGGGCAGTCGTTCTTTAAGTACAAATTCATCATCCTCTACCTGTTGATTATATGAGGTAATATTCCAGGCTGTGTATAAATGTATAATCTCATCCGAATAGCCTATTCCCGGATACAGGTGTCCGACATACTGGAACTTTTCGCATGACAGTCCTGCTTCTTCTTTGAGCTCGCGGTGTGCCGTCGAATCGGCATCTTCGTCGGGATCAATTTTACCGGCTGGGACCTCGTAAAATATTTGCGACATCGGATAGCGAAATTGGCGAATAAGCATTACATCACCATTATCAAAGACAGGAACTACGGCTGATGCTCCGGGATGTTTAATCCATTCGCGGGTAGAAGTTGATCCGTCGGGCAGTTGCGCTTCATCAAAAAATACGTGTAGCAAACGTCCATTAAAAACTTCCTTTGAGGATATGGTGCGTTCAACAAGTTTATGTGAGTCGTTCATAGAAAGAATTTTGCGTATCTTATATATTATAACTTGAACAGAGACGTCATTATCAGCTTGGGTAACTCAAAATAAAAAAGTATTAGGTTTACGTTGTCACAAACATTCAACATAGATCAACAGAATATTGATGTTAAAGAAGACCTTCTGACATGGTCGAATGCGATATCATTATCGCGTATTTTAGTAACGTTCCCCATTATTTATCTTCACTATACGAACGGTCAGCAGGTTACAATCACTATCACCATTCTTGTTTTGTACGGGATCGTCTCGGATTTTCTGGACGGCTATGTTGCCCGCAAAGCAAATCAGGTTACCGAATGGGGAAAGATTCTGGATCCTGTCGCTGATAAATTCTGTGCTTTTTTCCTGTTCTTCTATGCCGTTTATATCGATATCATTCCGCTTTGGTTCTTTATACTAGAGATCGGCCGCGATGCGTTTATTCTCCTCGGTTCAATGTACATTCAAAAGTTGCGCGGCAAAGTTGCAATGGCGGCAATGTCCGGTAAAATAAGTGTCAATGTATTGGGATTGTACTGGTTGTCTGCCTTTTTCTATCCCGGGGCTGTGGCCGTCCATCAGATGCTCATGGGAGCAGCGCTGGCACTTATGTTTTTCTCCTTCTTTGATTATCTTCACCGGTTCAATCTGATCCGTAAAGGGGTAGAATTTAATTGAAAAATATAAAGTCACAGAATCACGTAAATCCGTGTTTCTTAGTGGCTCTGACAAATATTAGCTTATGGGTTTTTTAGAAAAATTAGGACT
This sequence comes from Fodinibius sp. GM108, assembly GCF_058386985.1. Lineage (NCBI taxonomy): Bacteria > Pseudomonadati > Balneolota > Balneolia > Balneolales > Balneolaceae > Fodinibius > Fodinibius sp. GM108. The sequence goes on along the minus strand of NZ_JBYEIR010000004.1, from coordinate 89,600 downwards.
TAAGAAAAAAGAAAAAGTCGAGAAAGGCGTTGAAAAAAGCCGCTCGGGCATAATGAGTAAAATCGGCAAAGCTATTGTTGGCAAAGATACGGTGGATGCCGAAGTGCTCGACGAGCTGGAAGAAATTTTAATTACCTCGGATGTCGGAGTTAAGACTACGCTCGAAATCATCGATCGTATCGAGGCACGGGTAGCTGAAGAAAAATACCTGAACAGTGATGAGCTTCAGCGAATCTTGCGTGAAGAAATTATCGCGCTCCTCAAGGATCACGCCCCCGGTAAACCGGCCGAATTTGACGCTGAATTTCCCCAGAAGCCACATATCGTGATGATCGTTGGTGTTAACGGTGTGGGTAAGACAACTACCATAGGCAAGCTTGCCCATCTATACAGGAAGGCCGGCAAGAAAGTGATGCTTGGCGCCGCTGATACCTTTCGGGCGGCAGCTGTGGACCAGCTTAAAATCTGGAGTGAACGTGCCGAGGTGCCCATAATTCAGCAGGGGCAAAATGCCGATCCCGCGGCGGTAGCCTACGATACTGTGGAATCTGCCAAGGCTCGCGGCGCAGATATCGCACTGGTTGACACAGCCGGGCGCCTGCACAATAAGAAATCGCTGATGGAAGAACTTGCCAAAATAAAACGCGTGATGGGCAAGGTTGTTGATGGAGCTCCGCATGAAGTACTGCTCGTGCTCGATGCCTCTACGGGTCAAAATGCCATGCAACAGGCACAGGCGTTCACCGATTTTGTAGATATTACCGGACTTGTGCTGACAAAGCTTGATGGTACGGCCAAAGGTGGTATCGTTATTGGTGTTTCAAACGAGTTGGATGTACCGGTAAAATATATTGGCGTTGGTGAAGAGATAGAAGATCTGCAGGTGTTCGACCGCGAGCTTTTCGTCAATTCCATGTTCAGTGATTAAAAATTTGATCAGTTGTTAATTCCCGGATAGCAACTATGATTTCAATTTTTATTTTTCCTCATTTTGTGATAAAGTAAAGTTAAAGGACATTTGTACTAAACTTACAGTTAAATGGGTTTTAGCTGGGGGAATTATGGATTCCGGGAAGCTTATTGGTGTGTTATTATTTGCACTTCCGGTAATTGGATGGACTCAGTCTCGTGATCTTCCCGAAAGATCTGAAGCATCAGTGGTTCAAACAGCAGATTCCCTTCGCCAGGTTGCCCGTTTTGATTCCTCGAATGCTCTTTATCAACACGCTGCCGACCTTTTTGATCAGCACGGGGATTGGCACGAAAAGGCTGAGGTACTGTATAAAATCAGTCTGAACAAAAGTGAGCAGGGCCAGCTCAAAGAAGCCGCTGAACATCTGGACAGAGCATTCTCAGTTCTTAAATCCAAAGGATTAGAAGCGCCGGCTCTTGAGATTAAGTACCATTATCAGAAAGCTGTTATCGCCGAACTAGAGGCGAATTATGAGGATGCACTGGAATGGGCCGAAAAGGGATTGGAACTGGTGTCAAATGCTTCCGAGGATTACATTCCGCTAAAGATTAAACTGTTGCATGCGATTGGGGATGTACAAATAGCGCAGGGCAATTCGCAAAAAGCAATTGATCAATTGGCTCAGGCATTGACTCTGTATAGCCGCAACAGAGTTAAAAACAGACGCCTGCTAAGCAAAATCTATAACAGCTATGGCGAATCTCATCGACACGACGGAAATATAAAGCAAGCCTTAAAATATTTCAGGAAATCCCTGGAGATAGATCGGGAGATTTTGCCGGCGCAGCATCCTGACTTGTCCAGAAAGCAAAACAATATAGCAATTTCTTATTACTATCAGGGTGACTACCAGCGCGCCCTCGATTATTTTATAAATGCGGTAAATGTATTGGCCAAATTCTATGGAGAAGAACACAGCTTGGTAGCCGCGGGATATAACAATGTGGGAATTGTTTACTCAGAGATCGGTGAATTGGAAAAAGCCACTGAATACCTCGAGAAGGCGCTGGAAATCAAAGAGCAGGTAATGGGGGCAAATCATCCTGATGTGGCGATCGGTTATCAAAATTTGGGTGCCATCTATTACGATATGCAACAATACGACCGCGCCATTGAATATAACAAAGAGGCAGAGGCTCGGCATCTGAAGAAATTTGCCGAGGGACACCCCGAGCTGGCCAACGTGTATGCTAATCTGGGTGAAGCGTATGCAGCCAAAGAAGAGTATGAGCTGGCGCTGGAATACTACCAGAAAGATCTGAATATCAACCTTGAATCAATGGGTGGTGATCATCCATTTATTGGTGATACTTACAGGAAAATTGGGGATACGTACGCCAAAATTGAAAACTATGATCTGGCGATCAACCAATACCAAAAAGCATTGGAGGTTTTTATAGGGAGTTTTAGCGCAGAGAGCGGATATCAAAATACACCTTTTCAGGAGATGGCATATCCCTATTTGTTATTAGAAACACTATCCTCGAAAGGAAAAACGCTCTTGACGTATGGTGAAGAATCAAATCGCAGAGAATTGCTTGAACGATCTCTGCAAACACACCTGCAAGCCGTGAAGCTCATTGATCATCTCCAGCAGAGCTACAGTCGGGAAAAGTCAAAATTTTTGCTTCGGAAACGTACAGTCGATATTTATAAGCAGGGATTTAAAACCGCCTATCTATTGCAAGAGCAGACAGCTGATCCACAATATAAGGAGTATGCTTTCTATTTTGCTGAAAAGAGCCGAAACCAGATTTTATTGGAGCAGGTGCAACGAATCAATGCGCGTGATCTGGCTCAGATTCCCGACTCGCTTATCGATGAAGAGCAATCGCTGCAGATACAAATAAATAATTTACAGGCTGAATTATCTGATCTGGCAGAAACACCACAGGAAGCTGATTCGGTGCAGCGGGTAGCACTTCAGGATTCTCTGTTTCATCTTCGCAAAAAGTTGGAAGAACATATCCGGCACCTTGAATCTTGGTATCCCAAATATCATGAACTGAAATATTCGCCGGTGCTTACGAGTGCAGAAGAGATCCAAAAAAATATATTAGCGGAAGACCAAGTGATGATTTCATATTTTTTTGGTGATGAATCACTTTTTGCTTTTATCATTTCGAGAAACTCTTTTGAAATCCGGAATCTGAATGCTGATAATTCAGTTCTTCAGCAGGATATCCAGGATTTCCGAAAAATTATTTTAGAGACTAACTCACCTTCAGATTTTGCCGAAAAAAGCTACAATCTGTATAACAAACTCATCCTTCCCATTGCTGATCTCATAAATGGAAAAAATCTGTTAATAATACCAGACGGAGCATTGCATTACCTGCCGTTTGAAACTCTTATATCAGATGAAGTCACCGAGCCACAGTCGGCGCGTTTTCACAACCTCCCATATCTGTTGCTGGATCATTCAATAAACTATGCGTCTTCAGCGGGTTTCCTGGAACTGAGCAGATCGGCTGATAATCTTGAATACGAAAAGCAGCTAGCTGGTTTCGCACCGGATTTTAGCGGAATTACTACTTCTGAAAAACGTGAATTATATCCCGATTATGAGCCCTCACTTTCATCTTTGCCGCTCAGCAAAAAAGAAGTCGAAGATCTGAAAGATTTATTTGATGACAATGGTGGATTATGGGCTTTTCTAAAACCAAAGCAGAACGAAACAGATGTTTTTATCGGGGATACGGCATCTGAATCAACATTCAAAAATCTGCCGTTGGATAGTTACCGATATCTCCATTTGGCGACTCATGCTTTTGTATCTGAAAGCGAGCCGGAGCGGTCAGGTATCTTGTTCAGCGCTACAGACAATAACAGCCAGGACGGAACCCTTTATGCCAATGAAATTTACAACCTGCAGCTCAATGCTCACCTTGTTACACTCAGTGCCTGTAAAACAGGCTTCGGGGCGATTGCAGAGGGAGAAGGAATGATAAGTCTCAGCCGGGCTTTTCAATACGCAGGCGCCCGAAATCTACTGGTTTCGCTCTGGAATGTGAGCGATCGTTCCACAGCCCGAATAATGGTGGATTTCTATAAGCAGAACCAAGATCAGCAAATGGCGATAGCACTGCGGACAGCAAAACGCAATATGATCAATAATGGCCTCTACTCACATCCTAAATACTGGGCTCCATTTATAATAATTGGGAGGGGGCAATAATTTCCTTGAAATAATTAAAGCCATACCGAAAAGGCATGGCTTTAACTATTTAAGTTAATTGTTATTTGCTAGTATCGTCATCATCTTCATCGGTAGAACCATTGTCTTGATCCGGCATAGTGAATAGAACTGACGAGAAAGGATTTTCTTTTAAAAGGTCGAACATAATGATCTCCTGGTTTTATTTAAATTGGTTGATATGCACTCCCAAATACGAGAGGTACTCCTAAGGTTCAATTATTTATCATCAATCTCAAGCTGTTTACTTTTAATGGTTATCTATGTATATATCCACGGTATTAGCAGATCTGTGATCAATACGATTGTCGACAAATGAATGGTATTCAACGGCTTTTATTAATTGTAGTTTCTCTTTTTGTTCTTCCCCATCTTTCCATGGGGCAGTCCGTTCAACTGGCTGACTCCCTGTTCCAGACTGGTCAGCGATATGACATTGGGGGAAATATGGAGGAGGCCGAATTCTACTACGGTGAAGCCTATAATTTATATCGGAAATTCCAGGATACTGCTTTGATACTTGAGGCGGGGAAAGAATATGCCAGCGCTATGATGTGGCGCTCCAAACATGACCAGGCAATGGAGCTCTACAAAGATCTTTTTGATATAGATCATCCAGCTAACAATGCCTACAACCGCGGGGATATCCTTAATAGCATGGGGTTGTCGTCAAGACGTGCCGGCAATATTGAGCAAGCCGAACAGTACTATCACAAGTCATTGGCATTGGCAGAACAATCTGGTGACAGTCTTCTTATCGGGGTTGTCCACAGTAATTTGGGTAGTCTGCATAGAGCCCGCGGCAATTATTCAAAAGCCATTGACCAGGAAAGAAAAGCCCTTCCTTATTTTGAGGGATTGAACAGGGAAAGAAATATTTCAATGACTTTAAATAGCCTGGGCAGGATTTACGGAGACCTGAATGTATATGATGAAGCTCTTGAGTTTTATTATAAAGCTCTCACAATTCAAAAAGATTTAGGTGATGTCAGTTTATTGGCATCAACGTATAATAACATTGCAAGTATTCAACGGGAACTAGGTAATTATGATCAGGCATTGGTTTCCTATCAAAAAAGTCTTGAACTAAGCCGTCAGGCAGGGACTCCCCTTCGAATAGCTAACGTGCTTAACAACATCGGATTGCTGTATAAAAACCTGGGAGAATATGATAAAGCTATGGACTACTACCGGCAAAGTCTGGCGATAAAAGAAGAAAATGCAGATCCTGCTTCCATTGCCACCACCACAAAAAATGTCGGTAAACTTCTTTGGGACCAGGAAAAATACAAAGAAGCGGAACCATACTACTATAAAGCCCTGGAGCTTCGTAAACAAGCAGGTAATCCCTTCGACATTGCTTCTTCCCTTAACACCATGGTCGAACTGTCACTAAAAGATAATGACTACGAAAGGGCCCGGCAATATACTAGTGAAATACAAGCTACTGCGGATTCAACAGATAACTACCGAATCCGTCTTTTTGCAGCACGGTACTGGGGACAAATAAATGCACAACTGGGAAATCACGGCGACGCGATCAGTCATTATAAAAAAGCCTTGGCTTACAGCGACTATCTTTCTCCGTCCAAAAAGTTGAGTTCTCTGGAGGACCTTGCTTACCAGTACAATAAAATGGATTCTGACAGTGCTATTTACTTCGGAGAACAGGTTATCGATCTTATTGAAGAACAGCGTTCTAATGCCGGGGCTACTTCGGAGCTACGATCTGGGTTTTTTGGGCGCCATACTGACTTTTATGCGGAACTGGCCTCGTGGATGTTAAAGTACGAATCAGACGTTGCCCGAGCCTATAAACTTGTTGAGCAGGCGAAAGCACGGTCACTTAGTGAGGAGTTGGCCAAGGCATCCCAGAATATAGATCAGAAACTACCTGAAGAAGTACGGGTTACGCGTAATGAGAAAAACAATCGTATTAATTCACTGTACTCCGAACTTGAACGCACGGTTGATGAAGAGCGGCGGGCAAAACTCCAGGATCAGATTCGCATGGCTGAACTTGATTTTGCAGCTTACGAAAACAAGGTCCACAGTGAATATCCTGAGTATAAATCACTGGACATGCCCAACCCAATATCACTCGATCGTGCCCAGCGAGCTGTAGATGAGAATACGGCAGTGCTGGAATATGCTTTGGCGGGTAATCAGCTTCTGATGTTCCTAATCAGTCAGAATGATGTTCATGTAGAGCAATTTGCACTACCTACTGAAGAAGAGTTAGGGGCTGAATTGACCGAGCGGGTTACTGATTTTAAAGACGCAATCATATCAAATGCTTCACGGGCGGAGCTCCGGTCGCAGTCTGGAAAGCTGTATAATGTATTGCTAAAACCCTTTGAGGAGACGCTTGATAAATTTAATAACTTAATTATTATACCTGATGGTGCACTGGCCTATCTCCCTTTTGAAGCTATCTCACAGGGTGATCAGTACCTGGTTGAAAATTTTAATATCAAGTATGAACCCTCCCTCACTACGTTAACGCTCTTGGATGAACCGGAATCTCTAAATCGCAAAGAGCTGCTGGCCGTGGCGGGTTCTCAAATTTCAGGAGAGAATAATAATGCCATACGATCGGCTAACCTGGCGGCCTTGCCCTCAACTGTTATAGAAGTCGATTCCATTGCGACTCACTTTCCCCAGGCTTCTACTCTCAAAGATGATGAAGTGTCTGAAGAAGCACTGAAAGAGCTTCTGCGTCAAAACAGCTACCGATATATTCATATGGCGACACATGGAATTATTGATGAAGAGCGTCCCAATCGCAGTGGCCTGGCTCTTTCTGCCAAGGGAGAGATCACCCCTTCTTCGAAAGAGGATGGTTTGCTGCGGACGTCGGAGATTTTCGGACTTGATATAGATTCGGAAATGGTAGTTTTGAGTGCTTGTAATACCGGGCTGGGTAAGATTGTGGATGGGGAAGGTATGCTGGGTATGCAGCGTTCCTTTTTCTATGCCGGTGCTTCTACGGTCGTGGTAAGTCTCTGGAATGTTTATGATCGTTCTACCGCTGTATTTATGAATGAGTTTTACAAATCACTTATCAACAGCAATTCAGAAGAAAGCTGGACCACCAGTATGCTGCGGTGGGTTGGCTGGGATGAATCGATTCCTTTCGGACAAAAAGCATCTGCAATGCGAGAGGCCAAACTGCGAATGATCAAACATCCGCTTTTTAATCACCCGATCTATTGGGCCCCGTTTATTGTGGTTGGACGGTAGAGTTTAGGTATAAGGATATTGGGATATAAGGTATAAGGGATTACGGAGCCTTATATCCTTATTCCCCTATTCCCTAATTATCACTCTTCGTAATCTCGATAAACTCCTGATTATCCACAGCTGGTGGGTTTTCAGTATTAGCTATGATTACGGTAGAGGCATACATCGTGCGGACAATCTCAGCCATTTTTTCAAAACGGATTTTGTGCACTTCGTCGGATGGACGGTGATAGTCTTCGTGAATTCCGGTAAAGAAAAATACAAACGGCACACCCTTTCGGCCAAAGTGCCAGTGATCGCTGCGACGATAGAACTGGTTGGGATCGTTTAAGTCATTGTATTTTTTGTCAAACTCAATTTGTCCTGACTGGTTGTTTGCTACTTTAATCAGGCTGTCAAGCTCCGAAGAAATTATTTCTGCCCCGATGATATAGGCATACTCTTCAATCCCCTGTTTTTCGTGCTCTTCATCAACACGCCCAATCATATCAACGTTGATATTGGCAATGGTTTTATCCATCGGAAAAATAGGATGGTCGGAATAGTAGCGTGAACCCAGCAGCCCTACTTCTTCAGCAGAGACATTAAGAAACAAAATACTTCGTTTTGTCCTCACGCCATTGTCGGCCGCCTCTGAAAGTGCCCGTGCAATATTCAACAGCCCAATCGTACCGCTGCCGTCGTCATCAGCTCCATTATAGATACGGTCACCGGTCGAGTCGGGCTGACCAACCCCTACATGATCATAATGAGATGTCAGTACAACAACTTCATCTTTTAACTCCGGATCGGCGCCCTCAAAATAGGCCGCGATATTTTGTGTTTCGATTGTGATCTCTTCTGAATATGGGATGTGATTCAGACTATAATCCAACAGTTGCGGCTCAAAATCGGTAATATTTTCAATCACATTGTTTCTATATGATTCGATAGAATCAACATTTAGCATACGAGCTGCCAATTCAGGATTTATTAAATTGTATCCACCGGAAAATCCGCCAGATCCGTTATTACGATAAGCCAGTTGCATGCTCGAAGGTTTATTAAAATCAAACTGTTGTTCCTTGGCTGTGGCTTTGAACTCTTCGGCACTCATCTCCGGAATCAATAGGATGCCCTCTGCTCCTTTTTTAACAATCGACTGAAATCGAGCGCGGTTATCAATGGATGGATTGACGAGCGTATCACCTTCGACAACATGCGGAATTTCTTGAAATACCATCACCCATTTCCCCTTCAGGTCAGCCTCTTCGAGATGAGCAACACCTCTTGCCGTATCATCTACGCCAAATCCTGCAAATACTATTTCGCCAGAAAGCGAGTCGGTACCGCCAAAGCCGCGGATATAATTTGCCGTGCTGGATTCACTGGCTACCGAACGGTCGAGAAGTTCTTTTTCGCCATTCTGCTCGACGAATGTTTCAAAAACAATACTGTCGTTTTGCGTAGCATTCAGCTTGAAGTTCTGAAAGTAGGTTCCGTTGTCACCAACAGGCTGTAGCCCCATATCACGATATTGCCTTGACAGAAATTCGGCAGCTTTTTCCAGTCCTTCTGTGCCTGTTCCGCGCCCCTCCATAGAGTCGGCCGCAAAAGCAGAGAGATGTTGCTTTAAGAAGTCAACGCTGATGTTATCCTGAAATGTTAACAGCTGTTCTGTATCGGTGCTGGGATTATGCGATTCTTTTTCTGTTGATGTTTGGGATCCGGTACAGCCCACAATAAGAATGAGCAGTCCCAAAAGATTAGTTTTTACTCTTGATTGCATATTTTTGGTGATTGTTGTGTTACGTTGATTCCGGTGTCTGTATTATCTCGTCTACGGGTTTTAAATCCAGATGAAAAGCGGTTGGATCATCATCTTCAATATAGAGATTGATTTGACGTTCTTTAAGCATTTCCAGTATCGCCAGAAAAGTAACAACAATTTGTGTTCTGTTTTTTAGTTCTATACACATCGCCCGAAAGGATGTACGACCGCTTTCCTGCAGGCGGTTAAGCACATATTCCGTCTGATCTTCAATGCTAAACTCAATTTTTTCTACGCGATGGATAGCATCTTGCTTTTTGATATCAGCCAGCACTTTCTTGAACGCCGACATCAGGTCAAACATTGTGACATCCTGTAGAGCTTCCCCTGATGCTTGTTGTGATTGTTTATTTACCTGGTCGATCTCGTGATAACCGCGAAAACGCCTCTTTTGTGCCTCTTCGGCAATATTCTCCATTTTGCCGGCCATCTCTTTGTAGCGCTTATACTCCAACAGTTGCTGCACCAGCTCATAGCGCGGATCATGTTCATCCAACTCTTCATCGGAATCTTCCTGGGGAAGCATCATTTTGGCTTTGATCGACATCAGCATGCTGGCCATGAGGATAAATTCACTGGCAACATCAAGATCCAGCTCCTCCATCAGATTTAAATATTCTAAAAACTGCTTGGTGATATAAGAGATAGGAATATCATAAATATCCAGCTCATCTCTTTTAATAAAAAAGAGCAGCAGGTCGAGCGGACCTTCGAAATTTTTAAGCTGTACGCGATACATTAATTCTGACTTGGATGATCTTACCTGCAGATATTATTACTCATCTATGAAAAAAGGAAATTTTTGAAGCTTTTCCCACTTAACTCGTACTATTCACTCCAAAGTTGCGTCTTATTTTCATCAATAATTCGGCTTAAGTTAATGCAACTGTTGTTTATTGCCTAACTTTTTATACTTTTAGCTACAGTTGGTTTTGAAAGGGATATAAATATGAATTTTTCAGAATTAGTTACAGCTTTGCAAGAGGGGGATTCCAAAAAGGTGAATGAGTTGATCGAGGCGTTACGACCCCGACTAATGGCTTTTTTGAAATCTCATATGAATGCCAGCCGAGCTGATGCCGAAGATTGTGCTCAGGATTCGCTGTTGACATCTATAGAAGTTATCAAAGAGGGACGACTGGAAAACCCGGATCGTGTTGTTTCTTATGTCTTGTCTACCTGCCGGAATAACTATTTAAAAATGCAGAAGAAACAGCGCGAAGAATCGATAGATGAAATTCCTGATGAACATCAGCATAAACCACGTCAGCTGCAATCGATTCTTGATAAAGAACAGCAGCAACTTTTAGAATGGTGTTTAGATCAGCTAAAAGAAAAATATCAAAGGTTTATGCAATACTGGTTTGATCATCCGGATGCTCATGCAAAAAAAGTAGCCGATCACTTTGGTATCTCTGTTAACAATGCTTGGACACGAAAACATCGATTAATCAAAAAGTTAAATGAGTGTTATCGAAAAAAAAGCAAATTATAATGTAAGGATTTCCTCTTTCAAGGGTCTTACTAACAGACCCTTGAAACGATACCACTTCTAGAGTGTTTTAAGCACGAAATAAAGAAATCTATTATGAACAATTTTTCGAGAGATATAGAGCTGGAGAAAAAAATGGATGCCTATGTGAAAGGCAAGCTAAACGAAGAAGAAGCCCTGCAGCTTTGGGAACAGCTTCTTGAGCGACCCGATTATATTGAACTGCTGGAAACAGAATTAGGCGTAAAAGAAATTATTCAAAAGCGATCTTCATCTGAAAACGATTCAGACCTTCCGGATTCAGCAGAAGAAAGCAGCATCATTTATTCACTGCAGCGTTCCAAAAAGTGGCTTGCTGCCGCTGCGGCTGTGGCAATTCTTGTTGTAGCTGTTAATATTCTGCAAATAGATACGAATCAGAATATCAGTGAATTGGCGCTTAACGAAATTAACATAGCAGAAAACCTCTCTTCTGCACCCATTCTGCGATCCCAAAAATCTGATGAGACTCCGGCAGATTCTTTGCTGAATCGTGGATTTGAGGCAGCTATTTCGGGGAATATTGATAAAGCTGTGAAGATGTACGATCAAATCATTGAAGAGTTCAGCGGTGAATCTGCTGCTGTTCAGGCACATCTAAATAAAGGCATAATTCAATACAATGCCGGTCATTTTGGGAATTCCATCACTTCTTTTGAGGCCGTTCTCGATAATGTAGAAGATGCGCCGGTTACTACCGAAAAGGCGTACTGGTATCTTGGTAATGCATATATTAACATCGAAAAGTTAACTGATGCACGAGAGGCTATTCACAAGGTCTATAGTATGGATGGTATCTATCGCAAATCGGCGTATCGTTTGCTGCGAAAACTTGATAATGAGCTCGGCAATGTTGATTTCGATGACTTTGAACAGCAAATGAAAGACGGATAATATTGCTTCGAAACTTTGCAAATAATGAGTTACTTTTGCTTATAAGTTGTAAGCCTTCAGATAACTCATTAGACAGTCTGTTTTGCAAAACCCTCTTTTAGATGCTTCTGACAATGATGAAGATTTTGAACAATCGTTACGTCCTACTCGCATAAGTGAGTTTATCGGGCAGGAAAAGATTATTCAGAACCTTTCTGTTTTTATAAAAGCTGCCCAAAAGCGGGACGAGGCTCTCGACCATGTTATCCTTTCTGGTCCTCCTGGATTAGGTAAAACAACGCTTGCCCATATAATTGCTAATGAGATGGGCGTTCAAATAAAACCATCCACAGGACCTGTTCTGGAGAAGCCAGGTGATTTGGCGGGGATGCTTACCAACCTTGAAGAGGGTGATGTGCTTTTCATTGATGAAATTCATCGGTTGAATCCAGTGGTTGAGGAGTACCTGTATTCGGCGATGGAAGATTATCAGCTGGATATCGTAATTGATTCCGGACCGAATGCACGCAGTATTCAAATTGAGCTTAATCGCTTTACGTTGGTGGGAGCTACAACGCGCAAGGGATTGCTTACAGCGCCGCTGCGAGCACGTTTCGGTATCGATATGCGGCTGGATTATTATGACGTGGAGCTACTTCAGCGTATTGCGTTACGCACAGCTTCTATCCTGAATATGGGTATTACTGAAACCGGAGCCCATGAAATTGCGCGACGCAGTCGGGGTACTCCGCGTATCGTTAATAAACTATTGCGCCGGACACGCGATTTTGCGCAGGTGAAAGATATGGACACCATCGATGATGAGATTGCCGATACCGCACTTAATGCCTTGGATGTGGATCAAAATGGTCTGGATGAAATGGACATTCGCATCCTAAAGGCCATTGTTGAAAATTATGATGGCGGACCAGTGGGGTTGGGCACCCTGGGCGTTGCCGTAGGCGAAGATAAAGGCACTATTGAAGAAGTTTATGAACCCTATCTGATCAAAGAAGGGTTTTTGCAGCGTACTCCTAAGGGACGTGTTACAACCCGCAAAGCGTTCGAGTATTTGGGTATAGATCCTGATAAAAAAGAGGCTGATCTTTTTGATTAGTTTTCCTTAAAAGATTGATGAGAATCAATTTGCTCACAAAACCCATTCTTGAGCTATCGTTCTCTTCTCTAAAATAATTTTAGTTTTGGGAACAAATAATCAGGAGAAGTGATTTATCAATAGTTGTAATCACTTAACCCAATCAACAAAGAGATGAAAAACATGTACTATCCTATAGAAAATGTGAGAGAGAGGTTTAAAAGTCTACTCGTTATTATGCTGGCAATTTTCCTAATTCAAGCTTGTGACGATGATGATGACAGCCCAACGGATGCAGATGACACTGGAAGTATTGTAGAAGTAGCCAGTTCAAATGATGATTTTACCGATCTGGTATCTGCTCTTGAAGATGCCAATTTGGTAGCCACTCTGGGAAATGAAGGTCCCTTTACAGTATTTGCCCCCACGAATGAAGCTTTTGCAGCATTACCAGAGGGTTTTGTTGCAGACTTATCAACAGAGCAGTTAGCAGAAATATTAAGCTATCACGTTATAGACTCTGAGGTAGCTTCAACAGACCTTCAGACCGAACAATCAGTTGATGCTTTGGAAGGGGGTCAAATATTTATCACCACAAATGGTGATGTAGTTGTTAATGATAATGCTACGGTTGTAAATGCCGATATTGAAGCCTCCAATGGTGTAATTCATGCTATTGACCAAGTGCTTCTTCCTGACACTTATTCGGATGTAGTTGGAGTTATATCAAAAAGGTATAGTTTGCAAACATTGGAAGATGCTGTTATTGATGCTGGTTTGGTTTCGACCCTAAAAGATGATGGGCCTTTTACCATATTCGCTCCTGATAATGAAGCCTTCGAAGATGTCGATCTTTCAGGATTATCACAGGAAGAACTGCAGGATATCTTAACCTACCATGTAATCCCGCAAGAGATATTATCAGAGGATATTGAGCCCGCTACTGTAGAAACAGTTAATGGAGCTACATTAGAAATTGATGTCGATGACGCCGGAAATGTTACCCTTACAGATCAAGCTGGAAATGTAACTTCTGTTGTTACAGTAGATTTGCAAGGTACCAATGGAGTTGTTCACATTATTGATGGTGTTCTGTCTCCCTCCGATAACTAACTTACGTTTTACTTAGGCAGATACTTCACCAATATTTTGTATCAAGCCGCACTTGTATTCAAGTGCGGCTTTTTTATTTCTGTGAAATATAGCGTCTGCAATATTACAGAGTTTTTTGTAGCTTCAGGGCTTCATAATATTCAACTTTTTTATACGAATTTGTAAACATGAAAAATCTTTTTACTTCAGAATCGGTCTCGGAAGGACATCCAGATAAAGTGGCCGATCAGATTTCAGACGCTATTCTCGATGCCATGATCGGCGAAGATCCAGAATCAAGAGTAGCCGTAGAAACGATGGTTACTACGGGCCTTGCTGTGATCTCCGGTGAAGTAACGACGGATGCTTATGTAGATGTGCAGGAAGTAGCCCGAGAGGTCATCAAAAAAATTGGTTATACCAAAAATTCATATCGTTTTAGTTCTGAATCATGTGGAGTGTTAACGTCTATCCATCAGCAAAGTCCTGATATCGCGCAGGGGGTTGAAGGTGAACAGATGGGAGCTGGCGATCAGGGCATGATGTTTGGCTATGCCACCAAAGAAACAGATACCTATATGCCTATGACGCTGCAGTATTCTCACGATCTGCTTCGGAAATTGGCCCATATTCGTAAAAAGACTGCCTTGTTACCCTATCTTGGTCCTGACAGCAAAAGCCAGGTAACGGTAGAGTATGATGATGAAGGAAATCCCGAGCGTGTTGATACGATAGTAATTTCTACCCAACACGATGATGATGTAAATCAACAGCAAATAAAAGAGGACTTGAAAAAGCATCTTATCCCGGAAGTAATACCGGACAAGCTGATGGATCCTGAAACTATTTTTCATGTTAATCCTACAGGAAAGTTTGTGATCGGCGGCCCGCACGGTGATACCGGATTAACGGGACGTAAAATTATTGTCGATACTTATGGCGGCCGCGGTGGACATGGCGGTGGCGCGTTTTCGGGTAAGGATCCTTCTAAGGTTGATCGAAGTGCTGCTTATGCGGCGCGACATATAGCTAAAAATATTGTAGCAGCCGATTTAGCCGAAGAATGCCTCGTGCAACTGGCTTATGCTATTGGTATCCCGCAACCGGTTTCTATTAATGTTTCGACATTTGGGACAGGTGAAGTGAAGGATGTAAGATTGGCCAAGGCAATCCAGCATACCTTTGATTTGACACCTGCAGGTATCATCGATCGATTCCAGTTGAAGCGTCCTATTTATTTTAAAACTGCTACTTACGGACATTTTGGCCGTAAGGAATTCCCCTGGGAAAAACTCGATTATACCGATAAAATTCATAACGCGTTGTAGATTCATTTTTTGCAGCAATCATTGAATCCACCTGCAGCTGATTTTGCGGCTGGTGGATATGTTCGGTTGGTTTAAAATACGGAGCTTTGAAAAACCACCTTTGACCTATGTCATGCTTTCCCCGAAGGCTTCGGATCAGGATGACACCCTGTTTTAATGCTCTTTTTAGTCACCGAGATGATGATTATCTCGTTACGTACCTCGGGTGCGTAACGGGAAATTTCGTCTGGTCGCGTTCCTCTGGAGCGCGACCTATGGTAATGTACTATCCAGGGATTCAGAGCATTCGGATAATACAGACATTTAGCTTCTGAAGTGCTAACAAAGTTCCTTTCAGGACAGGCTCAATAAACTTTTTATTCCAGCACGAGCGATAATAAACACCCCTTGTGTCATTTCGAACGGATTGAGAAATCTTTGTTTACCTTTCCTTTAAGTTTGAAGGGAGCTCTGCTCCCGACTCTAGTACGTTGTAAGCTTCACCCATCGCTATATAGTGAAGTTCCTGCTTAGGATGGATCGGTCTTTGAATAAGCTTGCTTCCAACAGATAGTTACATTCGCGAGGAAGAGCTTCGGAAGGAGGAGATAAGGTTATTAGTGGCAGGAACCCCTCGTGTATTATTTATCGCAGAACCTGAAGTACAACTCCCTCTCAACCGAAGGAAGGTTGTCGTTGGTGTAGTTGGAGCGCGAGCTTGTTATGTAGTAACTAAAGCCTGAAGATGAATCATCAGGCTAAGAATAAAAAAAGAAGCTCACTTAAGTGAGCTTTTATAAAATTCTCAGCCCACGGATTCATCCGTGGGTGAAAAGTTTCCAAGTTCTGTTATTCAATTCTCAAAAACCTCTTTTAGTTTGTCTTTAGCAGCATCCATTAATCCCTGTTCTACAGCTTCTTGAGCAGCTCGTTCCAGTATGGGTCTCAATATCTGCCGAACAGTTTGTTCTATGGTATTATTACCTTCTCTGCCAACACCGGTAAGTTCAAAACGATCAAAAGTGGTTCTTACTGAATCAGCTTCTTCTAGCTCAGAGCTTAGAAAAATTTGTCCCTCTTCCACCAGCAGGTAATCAACAACAAGATTAATATCGGTGGATGGCCCTTCATTCAAGCTTTCTGAAAGCCTTTCAAGATTAACTGTTGCACCTTTTTGCTCGAAATACACTTCTGGTTGTTTAATTTCAATACTTTCAATAACCACCGTATCAGAGAGAATGGTAGCCAAATCCATTTTGATGTTGATTTGCTGAAGCTTAACCGCTGGATTATTACTAAATCCTTCGGGGTTATGAATGGTGATGCCGTCAATGGATCCCGTTCCATCCAAAATAGAGATGCTGGCATCATTCACTTCAACTGAAGTATCCAGCATATTGCTGGTTGTTTGCTCAATATTTGATTTTATCATTCTGTCCATGCTAAAAGAAAGTATAAGCGCCCCAATGGCTACGATTACAATTACTGCTACAAGAACTTGAAAAACTGGCTTCATAATATGTTCTAAGTTCGCGTTTGCATCAAATAAAAATTTGAATGACCGCCTAAATATAATATTGCATCAGCACAATTCAGGATTTAATCCCCATATTTTTTAAAACAGTAGTCAAGCTAAAATGTTCTTTGCTTTAAATAGAAAAGGGAATCTCCGTAAGAAGATTCCCTCACTAATCCTATTGAAAGAAGCTTTAATTGGCAGCTCCTCCACTGATGGTCTGACCAAAGAAGATGGCATTTAAGAATAGTTTATTAGTACCGTACCAGAACGCCCGGAAATTGGGATTATCTACCATCGAGATCACCTGTCCTCGTCCGGCATCACTCACCACAATCCCGGCTGTGCCGCGGAGCTGCTCCAGGTTTTCATCCGAAATATAGCCGCTGGCCAGCGGATCATCGGTATAATACAAGGGGGTTGCATATGGATTTTCAGCTTTTTCTAAAAAGAGAGTACTATTTCTGAAGACCGTCAAATCTTCATCGTTAAAGCCATACCCTAACGGATGGGTGAGATCCAACTTTGTATGGAAGATCGATCCGCCGATATACTGTGCTCCGCGATCACGGCTCATTTGGGCATAGGGTTTGGGCGTTACTTCCTCTTCTTCATCGGATTCTTCTTCTGAGACATAAGAAATATTAGCCAGATCATTTCTCTCGGCCCAGTTGTTGGCATATTTAGTAGTGATTAACGTGCCTCCGTTTCGGGTCCACTCTTTAATCTTTTCAGCAGCAGCTTTATTTAAATTGCTGTAACTACCGCTTACCATCACAATCACATTGTAGCGGTCGAGATCCGCATAATTGACGCGATCCATCGGAAAAATAGTAGGCGTCATATGGTAACGCTGATCGAGCAGGTGCCAGGCTTCGCCTACTTCATATGAACTGGCTCCGTCTCCGGCCATAATGGCTACTTCAGGTTTTTCCAGGTTTTCAAAAGATCCACTGCCCAGATCGATGCCGCTGGGCGTTAGCCCCGTGTCGATGGCATAAACTGTCAGGCCATCCTCACCGGCGGCTTTCTGGATTAACTGATGAATCTTCTCCTGCTCCACCTTTTGCGGCCCTAGTGGAACTACAATAGAGCCATAATCAAATTCTTTAGTCCCTCCCGAAGTAACACCCGTAAAAGGCTTGGAGGCAACTTTGGCGCGTACATCATTTTTCAGCAAACGGTTAAGTGCGCGTGGCGCATAGTATTCATCCCATTCAAAAACATAAGCATAATCGCTTTTCCCACCGGCAACTTCGCCCCGTGGAAAATTGGGGATTTCTTCTACTTCTGTGCCTAATAGGTCATTGTCATAAGATCCTTCCAGCTCTGCAAACGGCATGTTAAAGGCATATGGCATGGTCCAGGTTGAGACATCGTAAAACAAGCTATCGGGGAATGTAGTACGGCGTTCAAACATAGCATCGATTAAACGATACTGATTTTGATCAGAGGGTATAATATAAGAGGAGTTTGCCTCGAACGTTTCGCCGTCGGCTTCGATATCCTGTGCCAGTTCGTAGATTTCGATTTCGTGACGTTTTAGCATCTCAACGAAGTGAAATGTTCGCGCCTTGTCATGCGGAGTTCCAAAAACATATCCTCCGACAGATGCTTGTGAGCCTTCCTGCTTTGACTCTCTGTAGAAGTTTCGCTGATAATTCAGGATCTCCTCACGGAGATTTTGTGAGGCTTCCCAGGTTGAAAGTGAGGTCATAAACTGATTTTTAATCGTAAAGGGAAACTTGAGCACACCATGCTCACTCTCCTGGGCATGTCCTCGCGAGCTGGCTTGTTCGAATAAAATTCCGATACTTCCATTTACATCGGGATAGGTTGAGCCTTTGCCGTAGTAGAAATCATCGTAGCTTTCTTTTGAGTAATACAGGTGCTGCTTTTCATCCAGCCTTTCTGCATGGTACTCAGCAATCGCCTGCGTTAGGTTCTGGTTACGTTCGGGCGTTATCGGATGGGTCCGCGATGGTATTCCCGGCTGAAAGAAGAAGGTAGAGTTTGTTCCCATCTCGTGATGATCGGTCAAAATATTGGGCTTCCACTCGTGAAAGTTATCAATACGTCCCTTACTTTCGGGATGCTGAACGAGCATCCAGTCTCGGTTCAGGTCAAACCAGTAATGATTCGTACGACCGCTCGGCCACCGCTGATTCAGCTCCATACTGTTTGGATCAGAAACCAGGTTTTCGCTCTTGTGCGTATTGGCCCAGCTCGCGAATCTGTTTAAGCCATCGGGGTTAAGGCTGGGATCAAGCAGTATCACACTGTTTTGCAGCTTTTCTTCGATCTCATCACCCTGCGCAGCTGCCAAATGATAGGCTACCAGCATTGAGGCGTTCGATCCACTTGATTCATCTCCGTGAATGCTGTATCCCCAGTACATTACGATTGGCATATCCTCGACATTAAGATTGTCGGACTGATCGGGATCGGTAAGAGCAACATGGTTTTCTTTAATCTGATCGATATTTGCATGATTTGAGGGAGAGGTGACCGTAAGATAAATAAGCGGTCGATCCTCATACGTTTCACCGAATTTGTGCAGTGTGATGCGATCAGATGCTTCAGCTACTGCCTCCATGTATTTTACCAGCTGATGATGGCTGACATGCCATTCACCCGGCACCATCCCTAAAACATCTTCCGGAGTAGGGATCGAAGAATCATAGGTAACATTCTGGGGCAAATAGTAATCCATTGACGCTTCGGCGTCGGCGGGATTTTGTGCCGAAACGCTTCCCGAAACCAACATAAGGAAAAGGGTAAAAAGGAGTATACGTAGTTTCATAAATTGTTGTTTTTGATTAGCCTAAAGTTTTTCTGCTATAAGTGTAAAGGTTATGAATGAAAAATGTTTTAAAAAATAAAGGCAATTTTAATCCGAATTTTCGGTCAGATACATCCTTTTGTTAAATAATTCTTGTGCCCAAACAACTTTTGAGCCATATTATCGTAAATATTAATTCATCAAAAATCCTTTGGAGGCAAAAAAAATCATCCAGAGGATCATTTCTAATTCAAATCCATAATCATGAAAAAGTATAGTGCAACTCTATTTGTCTTGCTGCTATTCCTGTCTAGTGTAGTAACAGCCCAGACAAAATTAGTTGAGAAAGTTGAAAAGAAGGGAGACGAAATTGCCATCCCGTATGAAAAATATGAGTTGGAAAATGGGCTGATACTGATTATCCATGAAGATCATTCGGATCCGCTGGTGCATGTGGATGTTACGTATCATGTGGGATCAGCTCGTGAAGAGCTTCACAAATCCGGTTTTGCCCACTTTTTTGAGCACATGATGTTCCAGGGGTCGGAAAATGTGGAGGATGAGGAGCATTTCAAAATCATTACAGAGGCCGGCGGTACGCTGAATGGAACCACCAATCGCGATCGCACCAATTATTTTGAGACGGTGCCCAGCAACCAGCTGGAAGTGATGCTCTGGCTCGAAGCCGATCGTATGGGATTTTTTCTGGATGCGGTGACGCAGAAAAAATTTGAAGTCCAGCGAGAAACGGTAAAGAATGAAAAGCAACAAAATTATGATAACCGGGCTTATGGCCGCTGGAGCGAAATAAATGCTGCTGCACTGTATCCCTATGGGCACCCGTACTCATGGCTGACAATCGGCAAGCTTGAAGATCTGGATCGGGTTGATGTTACTGACCTGAAGAAATTTTTTCTCCGGTATTATGGACCCAATAATGCTACGCTGACAGTCGGCGGAAATGTTAATGCAGAGGAGGTTGTCGAGCTTACAGAAAAGTATTTTGGCGTGATACCCCGAGGGCCTGAGGTAGAGGATATGACGCTGGATCCGGTGAGCATTGATAGCGATCGCTATGTTTCTTATGTGGATAATAACATCCGCTTCCCCGCGCTGTTGTTTACCTATCCTACCGTGCCCAGATTCCACGAAGATGAGCCGGCGCTGGATTTTCTGTCTCAGATTTTAGGTACCGGTCGTAGTTCCTATTTCTATAAAAAGTTTGTATTGCCCCAAAAAGCAATTCAGGCTTCGGTCTTCCATCCCGCAAGTGAGCTTGCCGGGGAATTTACGATGTTTGTGCTTCCCTTCCCCGGGCAAACGCTTTCCGATCTTGAGGAAGAGATGCGCCTTATTCTTGACGAGTTTGAGCAGGATGGCGTCTCCGATGAGGATTTGACGAAAATCAAAGCTACGTATGAGGCGGATTTTATCAATGGTCTGGCAAGTGTAAGTGGAAAAGTTTCACAGCTGGCCAGTTATGAGACCTTTGCCGATAATCCCGATTATATTAAGCGCGACCTGGAGCGATACCAGGCGGTGACGAAAGAAGATATCATGCGTGTTTACGATAAATATATCAAAGGAAAGCCGGCTGTTATCCAGAGTGTATTGCCGGATAAAGATACTGAGCCGGCAAGAGCAGATAATTATACGCCGCAGACGGAGGGAGAAAATCCCTACCCGACTACCGACTATGCCGGATTGGAATACACGCGTCCCACTGGGGACAATTTTGATCGAAGTAAGAAACCTGAGCCCGGTCCCGCCCCTCTTGTCAGCGTCCCTGATTTCTGGAAACAGACAATGGATAACGGAGTCAAAGTAATTGGCACTGAGTATCAGGAAATTCCGATCGTGAATCTGCAGCTAACGATTAACGGCGGACACAAGATGGATATGAACGATCCGACCAAAGCAGGTTTGGCTGCCCTTACGGCCTCAATGATGAATGAATCAACTGAAAACTATACCTCGGAAGAAATTCAGGAGGCGTTTAGGAAGATAGGCAGTACGGTGAATGTGTCTGCTTCGCAAAACAGCACGGAGATGAATATTCGCACGCTCAAGAAAAATCTGGATCGCACGCTGGAGCTGGCAGAAGAGATTTTGTACCGGCCAAAATTTGACTCCACTGATTTCTCCCGGGTGAAAAAGCAGCAGATCGAAGGCATACAATCGACCTATAAAGATCCCGCTTCGATTGCCAGTCAGGTCTATAGTCGTTTGCTGTATGGAGATGAGCATATTTTTTCAGTACCCACCAGCGGTATTGAAGAGACCGTAGAACGCATTACGCTGGATGATGTGAGAAATTTCTACGAATCGTATTATGCTCCTGAAATTTCTGAGCTGGTTGTTGTTGGTGATGTAAATCAGGATGAGATTACAGCTGAACTGGAATTTTTGGAGGCGTGGACGCAAAAAGGTGTAAGCTTGCCCGATCTTCCCGAACCGCAATCCGGCGAAAACACAAAAATCTATCTTGTGGATAAGGTCGATGCCCCGCAATCACAGATTCGCATCGGACATATGACTGATCTGCCGTTTGATGCTACCGGCGAATATTTCAAGTCCACCCTTATGAATTATCCGCTGGGCGGTGCTTTCAACAGCCGCATAAATCTGAACCTGCGCGAAGATAAAGGGTGGACGTACGGCGCGCGATCATACTTTGATTCAGAAGATGATGCCGGTCCGTTTACTGCTTCGGCCGGAGTTAAAGCTGCCGCTACCGACAGCGCGGTGTATGAGTTTGTCAAGGAGCTAACCGATTACCGTCAAAATGGTATTACGGATGATGAACTTACCTTCATGCGCAACTCCATTGGTCAGCGCGATGCGCGCAGCTATGAAACGCCCTGGCAAAAAGCCGGTTTCTTGCAGCGTATTGTTCACTATAATCTCGATAAATCCTTTGTTGATGAGCAGCGCAAAATCATCGATCGTATCAGCAAGGACGAGATAAATGAGCTGGCGAAAAAGCATATTAAAACAGAGGAGATGTATATCCTCGTGGTCGGAGATGCAAAAAGCCACCGCGAAAAACTTCAGAACCTCGGATTCGATATTGTAGATGTATCCGAGAAAGGAGACATACTCTCCACTGTTGAAGAAGGAACCGGAAGCAGAGAATAACTGAACTCGTAGAGCGATTTGTCAAAATCGTTCTACGTTTTTTAGCAAATGTGCATTTTGTATAACACAACTATTTACCCAGCAAGTCTGAAGCCTGATAGTTCTCGGGGACGCCATCTATTAAAATCACATAGCCTTCAGAATTATTGGTCCGCAGCGGTACAATTTGTTGGTAGGCATCAGAATGATACCACGACCTGGCACGATCAATATCCGGAAACCCGATGATGATAAGATAACCCGGAAATTCTCCTTCTACCACTTCAGCCTTTTTGCCATGTACCAAGAACCGGCCATTGTACGGTTCGAGGGTGGAATCAATCCGCCTGAGGTAATCAACAACTTCTTTGTTGACGTTCATTTTACTAAGATGAGCTACAGCATAAGCAGACATAGTGAATAAATTTCCTAACTCAATTTTTTAGCAATCCGATTTACTGTATTCCAGTTTCGCGTAGTGATTTCCTTGCCGAAAAGCTGCTCCAGTGCGCCCATACCTTTCGGCGTTTTTGTTGAGGAAAGATCGAGCACACTGAAAACCGATCTGTTTCGAATTTCAATGATTCGGAACGATTCATCTTCGGAAATCCATGGCAGACTTAGATCATTTTTAGGTATTTCTTTCAAGAACGAGGTGTACAGACGGATATCGTCAGATATTTCCACATCTTCAAAAGGGTCAGGGACAAGCAGTTCTTCAAATTCATTCTTTGTTCTTACTAAAACAGGAATCGTAAAGTCGAATACCTTTTCGAGGTGTCGGGCTATTCTTTCTTCAAGCTCCTGATCCCCTTCCATTCCACTGTTAAATATGACATTTCCGGAATTAAGCAGCGTTTGTACGTTTTTAAATTCCAGCGTTTTCATTTCTTTGCGGAGATCGGCCATAGACACTTTATGATATCTGCCCACATTAATACCCCGGAGCAGTGCTATGTATGTTTGATTTTCACTCATCTTGTTAAGTGTTTTTCATGTTACCATGGAGTTACATGGAGGAGATATATTTCTTCTATTGCACTCTGCGTATACCTCCGATGCCTCTGTGGTTATTAAATAACTAAGCTTGGGTATTGTTCATCCAGCAAAGTTCATTTTACGAAACATTTAATAAACATTCCTCTAACCGACTAAGTGAGTGTATTCATTTTCAACATAATCACCTGCTGTCTGTTTGTTGATGAGCTGATTCTTTGACGGTTCCCCTCCGTGGGAGGGGACAGGCCCTGTGGAATGCCATAAAAGTGGCCTCCCGATGTATCGGGAGATTCCACAAGGGCAGGGGTGGGTTCGAATAGAACTTAGTATGCTCATCTTTAAATCTATCCGCTATGTTTTATGTCTTATTCAGCCCATCGGCGCAGGCTGCAGCATTCCCATCACGTTATCTTCGGTATCTTTGAAGTATACAAACGCTCCCACACCGGGAATATCATCTGGTTCTCCCAGTACCTGTCCACCGGCATTCTGTACTTTCATGATTGCTTCTTCAAGATCATCCACGCTGATGGTCAGCGAAGGATATTGCACTGGTGAATCGGTGGATTTCTTATAAAATCCGCCATTGATGGCACCCGGATTTTTCGGCATACCGTCATCGCCATTCTCGGTTGTGGAAACAAGCACATATTCACCCATATCCGGGCCGAGCATTTTTGACTGCCATCCGAATACATCCGCATAAAAATCAGACATGCGGTTTCTGTCGCCCGCAGGCAACTCAAAGTGGACTACTGGATTCATTTTATTCATTATTTTTCCTCTTCTTGGTTTTTGTTTGCGTTGCGGGTTACGCGCAACCCGTAACTCGCAACCCGTTATCACACCACCTTCAGTTTCCATTTTCCTTTTGTAAACAGCCAGAGTGCAAATAACCCGGCCGTTGTTTCCGATACGAACACGCCCCAAAAAACACCTGAATGTTGCCAATCGAGTGAGAGGGCAAGAACGTATGACAGCGGGATCTGAATCAGCCAGAAAAACACAAGGTTAATTTTTGTGGGTGTCATGGTATCACCAGCACCATTGAATGCCTGCACGGATACCATCCACCAGCCATAGACAAAATAGGAGTAGGAAAGAATGCGCAGCCATTCGCCCCCGATGGAAATCACGGCGGGATCATCCGTAAAAATGCGCATCAGAGATTCATTGTAGAAGAAATATACCACTGACACCAAGATCATAAATATCATGTTGTACATCCCAATCTTCCAGATAGAAGACTCTGCGCGTTCCGGCTGCCCGGCGCCAAGATTCTGTCCCACAAGTGTAGCTGCAGCATTTGACATCCCCCAGGCTGGCATCAGCGTAAACAGGAGTATGCGCAGAGCGATAGTGGCACCGGCCACTGCCTCACTTCCGATATCGGCAAGTATTCGCATCAGGAAAATCCAGGAGGTCATGCCTACGATCATCTGCCCTATACCACCATAGGATGTATGAATAATCTTTTGGATAATGCTACCGCTCCACTTTAATTGAGAATTGGTCACGCGGATATGCTTGCCGCCCCTGAACAGAACCCAAAGCTGGAAAAGAACTCCGGTTCCTCTGCCTATGGTAGTGGCAATAGCAGCTCCTTCGATACCCATGGCAGGGATGGGGCCGAATCCAAATATTAATATTGGATCCAATATGATATTCAATCCGTTGGCAAGCCAGAGCACCTTCATGGCGATGGCGGCGTCGCCTGCTCCACGGTAAATAGCGTTAATTACAAACAGCAGAACGATTACGGCATTACCTCCGAGCATCCACTGTGTATAGCGATAGCCGTGCGTAACGCTCCATTCATCGCCTCCCATTAGTGCAAGTAATTCCCCGGCATAAAAAATCCCCGCAAGGGCAAACGGCAGAGAGATGAGTATTCCAATAAAAATAGCCTGTACTGCTGCAATACCGGCTTCCTCTTTTTTCTTTTCACCGATTCGCCGGGCAATAATGGCCGTAACCGCCATAGCAAGTCCCATTGCAATAGAGTACAACAGGAATAGATAAGTTTCGGTGAGGCCTACGGTAGCCACGGCCGAAGACCCAAGCTTGCCAACAAAATAGATATCCACAACGGCAAAAGTGGATTCCATAATCAGCTCTAGAATCATCGGGACGGCCAGCAGGAAGATCGCTTTGCGAAGCCCGATTTTTGTATAGTCGGCTTCACTGCCGCGGATAGCCTCCTTTAACTGCTGCCAAAGAGAGTCAGACGGAGTTTCCGTAACAACTAAATTAGGATCGTCTTTTTTCATATTACATTATATAGATCGTTGCTGACAACCTTTGTGTGATAAATTTTTCTTCATGACTCTTACTTTTAATCTATTAAGACATCCACTTCACACCTTTTTTCTTGTATTCCCAATCCCGGTATGCCGTAATTTTTGCAATCAGTTCGGTTGGCAATGTCTCTTCGTATGGAAATTGAACCGAACCCTTACCGGTTTTAAATTCTGTAAGTTCTTCTTCAAAAGAATCAAGGGAGCTGGGTGTCATGTATATGATTTTTGAAACCGCCAACATCACCAAAATAGTTCCGTTAACAAAAGCCGGCTGGCTCCACTTTATCTCTTCCTGAGCCTCCGGAAACGCTTTGTGGATTACTTGGCGCAGCTTATCCAACTTGTCCTGTACATCGTTGGGGAAGTTGCGTATATAATCGTCAATCGTTTGCGGTGTTGAGGTTGACATATCAATGTATTCTGAATCGATATTTATGTGTTTAGGAGTCGCCTCTTCGAACATATTTTTATGTTCTTGGGTATATCCTGCTCAAAGGTTAAAGTTATGACACCATCAATTTCGTCCAGTGTATAGTTTTCCAGTCTTGTCTCTTCATATGGATACTCTTCGTCTTTTTCTCCCAAATGTTTGAAAGATATGAATTCTTTCGACACAGCTGCCGGTATCTGCCTCAAAACTCAAATCTTCCACCCTTCTTCCGGTCGCTTTTGATACATGATCCTTCCGACCCTTTCGTAAAAACGCTTGTCTACTCGCGAAAAGTCTCCTCCCTCCACAGTATTTCCCAGATTTTTTCTCTCGGCGCTTCAATATCAATTGAAAAATGTAGTTTGTGCATATTGTAGACTCCATATCTGCAACTGCTATTTTTAATTTGTTCATTGGGGTTATGGCACAGGATGTAAGCTGCTCCTATTTTTGTATCAAAGTGTATAGGTAGATAAAAAAACGATATCCAGCCTTGCAACGCCCGTAACCTGTAATCCGCAACGCGAAACCCGAAAACGGATTTATCTTTCCGCCAATTCTTTAAGTTTTTGCAGGGCCTTTGGCCACATTTCCCGGAACATTTCCTCATACTCCTCATCGGAATCCATATGAACCAGTACCTCTGTTTTGCCGTTGTTCTCTTTAAAAGTATAGTTTTCGAGAGCTCCGGCCCAATCTTCTACCTCATCGCTGGTTGTATCTTCTTTTCCGTCCTGAACAATTCCAAGATGCTCGATAGAGATAAACTCATATTTCCGGTTCTCCTTTATACGGCTTACCATGCCGCCCATCTTGCCAGATTCATCCGGAGCCAGGAAAAGTATTTTGTCTCCTTCGTCCCAGCTGCCCTCATAATGGGAGCCGGAGGCAAATGCCTCTGTCCACTGCGGGTAAGTTTCCTCCCCGAGCATTGTATCCCACACCTTTTCTTTCGGTGCGTTTATATCAATTGAAAAATGTAGTTTTTCCATGATTTCTCTCTTTTATTATTGAGGTTAATTGTTGATAATTTTGTCTTCATATGCATTCCGCAGCTCTTCAAGGTCAAACTTTTTCATCTGCAGGAATGCTTTTGTTACGCGTTTTACTTTTTCAGGATCGGAATCGTTCAGCATCTCCGAAAGTTGCACCGGTGATACCTGCCATGAAACGCCGAACTTGTCTTTTAGCCAGCCGCATTGTTCTGCTTCGGGCACAGCCGACAGACTCCAAAAGTGGTCGATCTCTTCCTGATTTTTACATTGAATCATCAGTGATATTGCCTCGTTGAACGTGAAATCAGCATTGTCTGGAGAGCTGTCCATTGCCATGAATACTTCTCCGTTACTGAGGCGAAACTGTGCATGCATCACGCTGCCTTCCGGCTGGTCTTCACCGGGTCCGTAGCGCATGACTCCTGTGATGCTTGAATCTTCAAAAAGAGAGGTGTAAAGATTAATTGCCTCCTCGGCCTGACCATTTTCACTCACGTACATCAACGAAGGTATTATTTTTTGTCCGTGCACATCTTCAAGATTTCCCAGCGAAATTTGCCAGGTCAGTCCATATTTATCTTGTACCCAGCCATATTTTTCACTCCAGTCATACTGCTCGAGTGGCATTAATGTTGCGCCACCTTCGGATAGTTTCTGCCACAGCGTATCGACTTCGTCTTCAGTTTCACAAGTTACGAAGAAGGAGATAGCAGGTGTGAAATTGAAGTGCGGTCCGCCGTTCAGGGCAATCATTTTGTAACCCGCCAGTTCAAAATCTATCGTCATAACTGTTCCGGCTTCCTGACCGTGGATTTCTTTTCCTTCTTCGGTATACCGGCTGATATTTCCGGTTTTTGAACCCTCAAAAAGCGAGGTATAGATATCTACAGCTTCTTCGGCTTGATTATCGAACCACAGGTGTGGGATGATTTTTTGTGTTGAGTTGCTCATGTTTTATCTCCATTTAATTGAATCTTTTATGTTTGTTGATTCTGAATTCTGATTCCTGAATTCAGAGTCCTGGATTTAAACCAGTTTCTCGATCCGGAATCCTGCAATTTTTACTATTTCCTCAATCTGTGCTTCATCAACACCGCCATTCAGGCTTTCTACACGAAGAACGTTGTCGCGGTCTTCGAGATCAAAATTTGGATCGGTATTGGGTATTTGCTCTCTGATAATATCCAGAATCGTCTCTGCTTCAGTCGGTTCATCGATATTGGTTTTATAGACAGCAACAGTTTTCATGGATTTTTACTTTCTTTGATCGATTAAGTTTAAATGCCTTTTACTGCTGTATGCACCTTCTTATTTCTCCTGCAAAACGGATATAATATTTCCGGCCGGATCTTCGAACCAGGCGACATCCGGACCCATACCGGCACGTAATCCGCGAAGTACTCCCTTTTCATCTTGAGGTAAATTTGGATCATTGTATTGTAAAAAACCGACACCATTATCATTCAGCTCCTCCATCGCTTCATCAATGTCGTCGACTACAAAATTAAGGATTGTAAATGTTGCCGGCTGATGATCGCCTTTCGGATATATAAAAATGGTTGTACCGTTTGACAGTTTGAGATTTAATCCCATTTCTTTTTCTCTGCTGATATCTAAGCCGAGTGTTTTGCCGTAAAAAGTTTGCGCCTGGTCCAGATCATCAACAGAAAATCCGCTGAATGCTTTAGTATTTTTAAACATGGTTGTTCCTCTCTTTTAACCTCTTATTAATATTCATCGGGATATAGAATTTTATCACTGCCAGCCGGTGCTCCCAGTCCGGTGGCGCGGCCCTTGGGCTCTTCCCACTCTTCCTGACGACCGAGGGCGGTCATATCCAGAAAATAGTAGGCGCCGCCCACCTGTTCCCCTCCGCGGCCGTATGTTGAGTAGGTGTGATATACGGCATCATCCACCCGCAGAAAACAACTAATGCCCGGCTGTTCACCTTCGGTGTGATAATGTTGCCCCAGGTGTTCAAGTGTTGCTTTGTCGCGATAGTTATACATCACCGGCGCGACGGATTCATCCTGCGTAACATGAAAATCATAATTGAAATCACTGCCATACGATGAATACCAGGGCATCTTCCAGTCCATTCGTTTTTTAAAAGCAGTAATTTTATCCAGTGGCGCACGTGAAACCAAGGCCAATGTGGTAGAACGAGCGTGCAAGTGGTTGAGATGGCCTCTCGCGATTTGATCCGCCCAGGCCGAACAGCTCCGGCATCCCTCGTCCCAATCCGGATCGAACATAAAATGGTAGACAATAAGCTGTTGACGTCCCTCGAATAGATCGAGCAGATCCACTTTGCCATCTGGTCCTTCAAAGTCATAATCTTTTTTGATTTCCACCATTGGCAGTCGGCGCCGCTCTGCATTCAGCTCATCTCTCATTCTGGTAAATTCCTTCTCCTTTTTGAGCAGTTTTTTACGCTCGGCAAGCCACTCTTTTCGGGATACAATTTCGGGAAGTGATACTTCAGTTTTGTTCATGATAGCTTTTCATTTTTATTGGATACTGATTCCTCACAATAATGATAATAATCCCTTCGATTATCCGGTGTAATAAATCATCCAGCGGATGCCGAATTTGTCTTCGATCATTCCAAATTTTTCGGCCCATTCAGTGTTTTGCAGAGGCATCTCAATTTCACCGTTATCTGATAATTTCTCGAACAACTGGTCTGTTTCCTCTTCGCTTTCAGTTTCCAGGTTGATTTGAAATCTACTTCCGTTTTTCAGTCTCTGTCCCAGCGACTCGAGGGTATCGGATCCAAATAATGTAGTACCGGCTCCGATAAAAAGAGCTGCATTTGCTACCAGATTTAGGTCTTTGTCCGTGGCTCCCATATTATTTTTTAGATCCTTATATCGGTCGATCTCCAGCTCACCTCCAAATACAGACTGATAAAATTCAAAGGCTTCTTCCGCACTTCCGTTAAAGTTGAGGTATGGATTTACTGATTTCATAATTGTTTATTTTTCAATTTTAGACACTGTTAACTGAAAACTGCTTACTGTCGAACTGTTCATTGATAACTCATCGGCTCTTTGCCAAATCCTCTTCTTAAAATCCCAATCTGTCCAATATGATAGGCGATATGATGATTGATGAATGCCCATAGTTCACCTACAGATTCAGCCACCTGATCAAATGGTGCAGGGGGAGTTTGGTTAAGATCTTCCTCGGTTAGTTGACTCAGTCCTTTCCGGATCTGATCATACATCCCATTCCATTCGGCTTTAATTTCTTCAATGTCGGGATAGGGAAAGTCATCTTTGGCTTCGGACTGACCCATTACAGCAAACAAATCATTCCATTTCACCTCCGGATTCAGACCCGCAATCTTAGCCAGTCCGTATTGGGAATTCAGCAGGTGCCCGGCCAGATACTTTACGTGATTTATATTTTTATCATCGTACAATCGCCGGTTTGTCTCTTCGTCTGAAAATCCATCCAACACGTTGTTATATAGCCGGTGATGCAGATCGAATTGTGTTAATAATGGCTTCATAGTATTTCAATCCTCCGTGATTTTTCCTTCACAACCATAATAACTGCTGGAGCGATATACTGCGCGGTGCAAATACGCCAATCACGCAGGTTGATTGCGACAATTGACTTAGTGGTTGGCTGTCTATACACAGAGAACCACAAAGAAGACAAAGAGTTGCAAAGCTCAATCGGCGATTCGAACTACACAAATGTAGTATCATTTTTTCTCTGCGAATCTCTGTGATACCCTCTGTGCCTCTCTGCGGTAAAACTTTTCTGGGAATTGGAGCGGTGTAAATACGTCAATCTCACCGGTTGATTGCGACATCCGGCTTAAGTAATATACAATTGATTGTGGTCCATTAAATTCAAGTCATCTTAACTGGAGGAGCAGGCCATGAAACATGTATCTATTCTTATACCTCGCGGACACACCAGCGTGGTAAACATCGGAGGGACTCATCAGATTTTTAATCAGGTGAATGGGATGCTGGCTCAGAAAGGAAAAGATCCAGCCTTTGAGGTTCACTTGGTGGGACTGGAGAAAGAGATCCGGCAATCTACGGGATTATTTTCTGTCAGTCCCGATTCTCTCATAGAAGACGTTGAGAAAACCGACATGATTATCATTCCTGCCATCCATGATGATCCCGAGACTGGGTTCGAGCATAATAAAGAATTTGTGCCCTGGATTGTTGACCAGTATAAACGCGGTGCCGAGGTGATCAGCTTTTGCGTAGGTGCTTTCTTCCTGGCGGAAACCGGTTTGTTAAATGGTAAACAGTGCTCCACCCACTGGATGCATGCCGATGATTTCAGACGACGATATCCCGATGTGGATCTGGTGGATGAGAAAATTATGACAGAAGAAGATGGCATCTATACCAGTGGCGGTGCCTATGCATTTACGGATCTGCTGCTTTACCTCATCGAGAAATATGCCGGACGCGAGGTGGCAATTATGGCATCAAAAGCCTTTTCGCTGGACATCAGTCGTGACAGCCAATCCGATTTCATCATCTTTGAGGGGCAAAAAGATCATGGGGATAAGAAGATTATCCAGGCGCAGAAATATATTGAGGATAATTACCAGGATGATATGACTGTGGATGAGATTGCCGATCAGCTGGCTCTGAGCCGAAGAACACTCGAGCGGCGTTTTAAAAAAGCAACACACAATACCGTAACCGAATACAAGCAGCGCGTAAAAGTGGAGGCCGCCAAGAAGGATCTGGAAATCACGCGCAAAAATGTATCCGAAGTGATGTATGATGTCGGCTACTCTGATACGAAATCATTCCGGAATCTCTTCCGCCGCATTACCGGACTAACACCCAATGAATACCGAGAAAAATATAATAAAGAAGCGGTAGCTGTGTGAGTGAATTCTTTCAAAAGCAGAACTTTTGCAAAAACCACCGCATGTCATGCTGAACTTGTTTCAGCATCTGTAAGCATTTGATCTAAAGAAGCTTTTAGCATGTCTATTTGCTGTGACTGGCGTCCACGCCAGTCACTCATTACGTTATTGGTTAGCTGACTTCATCGATTTGCTTTCAAGCGTGGACGCTTGAAATAGACATGCCGGGTCTTTATTGACTTTCCCGAAGCTCTTCTTCACGCTTTTTCATCTCTTCGTCACTCACATCTTCAATATGCGTGGCGATCCACCACTGATTGCCCCAGTCATCAGCAATACCTGCCGAACGGTCGCCGTAAAATTCATCCGTAGGCTCGCGAAGCGTTTCTCCTCCGGCATTGATAGCTTGTTCATAGACTGAATCCACATCCTCGACATACAGATGCAGCATGCAGGGTTTCGGCTTATATTCTTCATTTCCGCTCGAAATCATGACAGGGGAATCACCAATTCTGACCGTTGAATGTCTTATCTTTCCATCATCCGATTTCATCATGTACTCTACTTTTCCGCCCAACCCTTCTTTGATAAATTCGATTAATCCTTCAGCATCATCCGCCAGGATATAGGGCGTTACCGTATGAAATCCCTCGGGAATCGGTTGTACCGCTTTTTTGCTGTTGGATTCAAAAAGCTCAATCAGATTGCCGGAGGGATCCTGCAAAAGAACCTGCTTTCCGCCTTTGCCTTCGGTGATCTCATTTCGAAAAGTGGCACTTCTTTCTTTTAGCTTATCATAGTAAGACTGCAGGTCATCTACCGTCAGCTGTATACGATTCCATCCTCCCGGTTTCGGAGATTCATCGTCAGGCATAGCTTGTCCGGCGCCGCCAGCACTGGGTGCGTTTAGCAAAAGCGTGAGTCCATCTTTCTCCAGGACTGCAAAACCGGGCGCCGGATGCATTTGAACATCGAAATCCAGCAGTTCAGTGTAGAAAGGGATTGCCGCCTCTACATTATCTACGATGTAACGAATATTTGTTGTTCTCATAATGAAGATCCTGTTTTTAATTGGAATTTAACCCAATTTAATCCAGCTTGCCGAAACTAGTATTGTAAAAAAGTGAAGTTTAGAATTTGTATTTATGCCGGAAGGTGATTGACCTGATCTGTTTGATTACTACGGTATTCTGAAGGAGAGATGCCAGATATATCTTTAAAGTCGTGGATAAAATGAGCCTGATCAAAATAGCCGCAGGACAGGGCAAGCTCGGCCCAGTTCGGCTGGTTATTTTCACGTATAACTGTCAGTGCATGTTGGAAACGACTGATCCGGGCATACTGCTTGGGTGTGATTCCTGCCATCTCTTTAAAAACTCTGGTGACCCAGCGGCGACTGTACCCTGTTTTATCTAAAATGTCCGAAATTTGTATTACTCCGTGACGGCTGTCTATCTCGTTTACCGCGAAAGGTACCACCGGATTTATCTGAAAATCCGAATTGATATATTGGCTGAGAAATGTTTCCAACAATCGAAATTTTTCCTCCGCTGTCGGGGCAGCTATCAGTTGCTGGCGCAGAGCAGAAATATCAGCTTTTACTACAGCTTCCAGGTCAACGACCCGTTCTCTAAATTCAGAGGCGGGAATTCCGAACAGGGAAGTTACTGCACCGGGCTGGAGTACGACACCTACTGTTGAGAGACGCGTGGACGGATCCATAGAAATATGTTTGGTATGAATGCCAGTAAGGACAGAGTGATTGTACTCCAGCTTTTGTTGCTGGTCAGAGTTGCTGAAATGCCGGAATTTATTATCCCCGAGATTTATGATGAGCTGGGAGGCACCGTTGGGCAGAACTCGTTCTCTGGCAGTTGTTGGATTGGATTCATTGCTATACCAGAAAAAATCAACGCAGGGAGTAAGATCTGCTTTTGGTATGTAGGTTTCAATCTCCATGTATACAGGCTACTGAATTGGCTGTCATATTTCAAGAGCAAGCGATGAAATCATTATGAATATTTTGAATACTGGAAACCACCATATTTTTTATCTTTTTTGATGGTGCCACCAATAATTTTTTTAAAAAATACTATGATTCGTCAATTCATCTTTTTTTTGCTGATTGTTGTTTTTGGATCTGTTTCATCATTTGCCCAGTCAACAGTTCAAGCCGACAAGTTTTCTGATCTTACTGATTTTTATGAAGAAGAGGCCGAAGCGCACCAGGTTGTGGGCAGTTCACTGGCTGTTATTAAAGATGGTGATCCCGTCTACCACAACAATTATGGCTTTGCTCATCTCGAAAAGCAAACACCGATCGATAATCAGTCGATTTACCACTGGGCATCCATTACCAAAACATTTACCGGCATTGCCATCATGCAGCTGCGCGACCGCGGACTGCTTTCACTGGACGATCCGGTGACGGAGTACATTCCCGAGCTGCAGAAAGTCCATAATGAATACGGAAGCATGGATGAAATTACTATTCGTCAGCTGATGAGCCACACCTCCGGATTTCGCGGCCCTACTTGGCCGTGGGGAGGAAGCGAAGAATGGCATCCGCACGAACCGCAGCACTGGCGACAGCTAGAAGCAATGTTTCCCTACACCGAGATCAAATTTGAGCCCGGAAGTCGCTGGAGCTATTCGAATCCCGGAGTTATCTTCCTGGGAAGGATTATCGAGCTTATCACCAAAGATGACTACGAGTATTATGTAGAAAAGAATATCCTACAGCCGCTGCAGATGGACAGCAGCTATTTTGACAAAACGCCCGATCACTTGCTGGATCATCTTGCGCAGAGCTATTATCTGCAGGATGACGGATCCTATCAGCAAGCACGGTTTGATCTTAATACCGGCATTACAGTTTCCAACGGAGGATTAAGTGCCCCGATTGGTGACATGATCAAATACCTGAATTTTCTGCTGGGCAATGCCGACGAGCAGCTTTATGAGCACGTTTTGAGTCGCGAGTCGATCAATGAAATGTTTGAGCCTCAAGTTGAGATATCACCCAATGATGACAGTCGCGAAAACGTTACGGCTCGGCAGATGGGGCTTTCATTTTTTGTTACGGATAAAAGTGATATGCGACTGATTAGCCATAGCGGCGGACAAAATGGTTTTATATCCCATATCTATTTGGCACCGGATGAGAACACGGCTTACGTAGTGGCGTATAATAACTGGGGCAAAACCCGTACGCTTGATCGAAAACTCAATAAATTTATCATAGAAAACATTTTTCAGGATAGATGACGCAGAACAAAAGTGAAGCTTTAGATCGATACCGATCCCAAAAAAGAATCAGTCTTTCAAACCTTTTTACACCGGTTGAACCATGTGACCGGCTGCCCGACGAATATTCTGATCTACCAAACCTATATATTAAGCGGGATGATTTCATCGGTTCGTTGGTATGGGGTAATAAACTCCGTAAGCTGGAATATTCGCTGGCCGATGCGCTCGACAAAAATGCTGATACAATCATTACCTGCGGCAGCGTACATTCCAATCATGCCCGCACTACCGGACAGGTATGCCGGCGGCTGGGGCTTGATTGTATCCTGGTGCAAAACGGGGAGAAGCCCGATAAACCGGCTGGCAATCCGCGCATTAACGAGCTGATGGATATTCCCATTCACTATGTTTCGGACAGCGGACAGCGTCGACCGAAAATGGAAGAAGTGGCCGAAGACCTGAAATCTGCCGGAAAAAATCCTTATATCATTCCGCTGGGAGCATCAAATGAAATTGGCACATGGGGATTTGTCCGCGCAATGGAAGAGTTGAAAGAGCAGCAAGGCAAAATCGGAAACCAATTTGATACCATCATCCATGCCTGTTCATCCGGTGGTACCACAGCGGGGATGGAAGTTGGGAAACGGCTGTTCGGATTTGATGATCTGGAAATAATTGGGATAAGTGCCGATGATCCCGCCGATGAAGTAAAACAGTCGATATTGGATGCAGCAAATCCGGTGATGGATCAGGTATCGGGAGAACCAATCTCGGCAGATGAGTTAACTATTGATGACCAGTATGTGGGCGAAGGTTATGGAATCCCCACAGAGTTATCGGATGAAGCCTTTAATGCTTTTCTGGAAGTTGAAGGAGTTACGCTTGATCCTGTCTATACCGCCAAGGCGGCCGGTGCCCTGATCGATTACAGCCGACGGGGAATGTTTGATGCTACGGATAATGTTCTCTTTTGGCATACCGGCGGATTACTGAATCTTTTTAAATGACAAAATTTTAAACTCTTAAACGAAGATCTTCATGAAATTTGGAAAGGTAGAAAACCCAGAAGAAATTGACTTTTCACTGCCGGACGATGACCCGGATACGGCAGAATTGCTAAGCGAGAAAGGATCATCCCAAAAACCAACAGTCTTTGTGGGATGTGCGAAATGGAACAGCAAGGATCTGAAGAATTTTTATCCCGATGGAGTGGGCGATGAGCTGGAGTACTATGGATCACAATTTAATGCTGTGGAACTGAATGCCACCTTCTACAATACATTCGGGCAGGATCAGATTGAGAAATGGCATGACAGGGTACCCGAAGGATTCAAGTTTTTTCCCAAGGTTAACCGGTATATCAGTCATCTAAAGTGGCTAAAAGGGATTGAGGAAGCAACGGACGATTATATCGACAGTGTTGTGCATTTTAAGAAGAAGCTGGGGACAATCTTTTTACAGCTGCGCGAAAACTTCAAACCAAAATATATGGATCGCGTGGCTAATTTTGTAGAACACTGGCCCGAGGGCGTGCCCTTGGCGATTGAATTTCGCCATACTGACTGGTATAACGACAAAGCAGCGGCCAACGAGTTATACGATCTGCTGGAGGAAAATAATGTTGCCAACGTAATTACCGACACCGCCGGGCGCCGCGATCTGCTGCATATGCGGCTGACCAATAATGAGGCTTTTGTTCGTTATGTGGGCGCGAATCATCCCACTGATTACAGCCGGCTTGATGACTGGGTACAGCGGCTAAAAAAGTGGAACGAGCAAGGACTGGATAACATCCATTTTTTCGTGCATCAAAATGTTGAGAAAAAGTCGCCCGAGCTTTCCGCTTATTTCATCAAAAAATTAAATGTGACGCTTGATACCGATCTGGCTCCGCCCAAACTGCCTGGCGAACAGGAGGAGCTGTTTTAACGGTATTGATTTACCACTAAGGTTGGCTCAGCCCCCCCCCCTCCCCCAAGGTCCAGCTTTGGGAAGGCATAGAAGATTCGGGAGCAGAGCTCCCTCCCAACTAAAAAACTTATTTTGTCATCACGATGCTTTAGTCGGCGGAGAGATCTTTGTTTAATAAAAGGTAAAACATAGATTTCTCTCTTTATATAAAACTAACAATTGCGCAAGTTTCAGGTGGTATTTCTCGCGGTGATACTTATTATAGGTTTATCTCGAATTATTTCGATAATGTGAATTAGAGTTATGACTACCCAAAGTAATACCATTTCCCTTCCGGTACCTAAGATATTTTCCTTTTCAGAATGCCTTCATTTTTTAGACAGAGGCTATGATGATTGTCTCTACTCGATAGAAGATGAGGTTGTAAAAAAACCGCTGCGTATCAACGGTGAAAAGGTATTGTTGGAAATATCGGGAGGTAGGGATGACCTGAAAATTAAACTAAACCTTGGTAACTACAACCAAGAGCTTGTTAAGAAAGCTGAAAGGTACGTTACAGATTGGTTTGACCTGGAGCGAAACCTTCAGCCGTTTTATAATTTACTTAGCCGACATAACCAGCTCTCATGGATGTCGAAACGTTTCTATGGTCTGCGCCTGATGGGCATTCCGGATCTGTTTGAAGCTTTGTGCTGGTGTGTGGTGGGCCAGCAGATAAATCTGACATTTGCCCATAAATTGAAGCGCCGTTTGGTAGAGCGCTATGGTACTTTCATCAGTTATGAAGGCCGGCGCCACTACCTATTTCCCAAGCCCGAAGTGCTTGCCCAATGTACTGTTGATGAGCTCAGGGAAATGCAATTTTCACGGCGTAAATCAGAATATATTATTGGAATTGCTCACCAGTTTGCTGAAGGAAAGTTGGAAAAAGAATCGCTGGCAAGCCTTTCTAACCGTCAACAAAAGCTGGATCGGCTGACCGATATCAGAGGTGTGGGCGAATGGACGGCTAATTATGTATTGATGAAATCGCTTCAAGACAGCTGTTGCATTACATATGGCGACACAGGTTTGCAAAGTGCCGTGTCAACATTATTAGATCTGGATCAAAAGCCCAGCCGGAAAGAAGTTGTAGAACTATTTGCCCCCTTTGCCGGCTGGGAAACATATCTGAACATTTATCTATGGAGGACATTGAGTTAAGTGACCAGCATCAATTGGTGTTGAGTTTTGAAAATCCTCCATCTATAGTAAGCTCTGTCCCGGCTTTCCACTGAAGATACTCTTTCCGCATGCAATTTCCGCAGGGACGATACCCGTTCCGCTGTGCTTCCTCCTCGCTACAGAAAAAAACCCGATGTTCAGTCTTCATTCGTTTTCCCGATACACAACCAAGCCGCCCATATATTTTTTTCGGCTGGTATCCTGCCCACACAATTTTCCTATTCCTAATTAATCTTCTAACGAGCTTTTTCTGTTGGGATAAAGTTGGAGCTAAGTCAGATTGTCTAATCACTGTTTATAGTGTCTGTTTTGCATCTGCATTCAAATGGATATTCACTATATCAACTGCTATTTGATATCTGCATTTGCCGATTCCCATCCAATAATTGCTTGCTTGCGGGTATTGCCCAGCGGTATTCTCCTATTCTGCCTACTTTTCGGATTACCCGGTGACAGGGGATCAGGTATGCTACAGGATTGTTGGCCAGAGCGCTGCCTACGGCACGGGATGCGTTGGGGTTGTCGATGGCTTGGGCGACTTCGGAGTAGGTTGCCAGCTGACCCATCGGAATTTTCAGCAGGGCCTCCCAGACTTTCAGCTGAAACTCGGTTCCGCGAATATGGAGCTTAATCTCATCCAGGTCTTTCCAGTTATTGGTTAACAGCTTCTCCAGATCGTCGATATGTTCATCCTTTCCTTCAGTTATAGTGGCATTGGGCCAGCATTCATTGAGCTCTTGCAGGGCTTGCTGTTTGTCCCCAACAAAACTCAGGTTACAGATACCTTTACCGGTTGAAGCCACAAGGATAGATCCAAACAGGCTTTCACTAAAATGGTAGCGTATGTCAAGCGCTTCTCCACGATTTTTGAATTCACCGGGTGTCATTCCTTCGATCTTTATAAAAAGATCGTGCAGGCGGCTGCTGCTCGAAAGTCCGGTTTGAAAAGTGGTTTCTTCAATGCTTTCGTCTTTCTCCAGCAGCTCTTTTGCATGATTCAGGCTTAGATACTGCAGGAACTCTTTGGGGGTCACTCCTGCCCACGCTTTAAACATTCGGTGAAAATGATAGGGGCTCAGATGTACGGCTTCGGCTATATCATCCAAGTTAGGTTGCTCGGTGGCATGCTCGTTAATATATCTGATGGCTTTGGCCACGCGGTTGTAATCAATCATAGCTTCATTTAATTAGCTAATGTTTATGCATAATATACGGGGATTACAGGGCTCAAAAACCCGTTTCTTGCGGAAATTATAACAGTATTTGCTTGAAGTAGAACACAAAGATTTCTCACTTCTCCCGAAAATGTTCGGGATCGTTCGAAATGACACAAAAGTTATTGGTCAGTAATTCATTATGTTTCGCACCGGAGGTACGAAACGAGCAGGAATTGGTGTATCAAAGTAGGATAGATTTTAAAAATAAAAGCGGGAAGAGAACCGAAGAATACTGAATAAGGAATGATAAATACCGAAGTATTCTGACTTCATAATTCTGCGGTTCCATGTTCGGTATACGTTTATTCAAAAGCGCGTCAGGTGACTGCTGTGATCCCTTCCCCTGACGTTAATAAGCAATGAAGCAGGAGCTTTGCAATCAGGGGTGAGTGAACTTGCAGAGCAATAGATTTGGGAGCAGAGCTCCCTCTCAACTAGAAAACTTACCTGTCATCCCGACCGACCGCAAGGGAGAGATCTTTGTTTTTGTCTTAGATATAAAACAAATATTTTTCACTCCCTTCGAAATGGTGGTGTAATAGATAAGATAGTTCGTCAAACGACAAAACCAGTCGCCCGACGAACTATCACTAAGCTCACTAACATTATTTAGCTTTGTGCCCTAAGTGTTCTTAGTGGTGAAAACTATCTCACAAGTGCTGGCCAAAGAAGATTGCATTCAAAAAAAGACGGCTGGTTGTATGCCAGTAGCTGCGGAAGTTGGGATCATCGGCAAACAGAACAACTGTACCACTTCCAGCACTCTGCACTGAAATAGCCGCCGTATTTCGCACCTTGTCCAGATTTTCATCATTGATATATCCGCCGACAAATGGTTCGTCAGTATATTTTGCGACAGTAGCATAGGGATTCTGGCTCTGTTTCAAAAACAGACTGCTATTTTTAATAAATAGCTGACGCCGATCCGGTACGCCAAAAGCAATGGGGTTCGAAATATCGATATCGGCTTCTAGAATTGTGCCGGGAATCGTACTGGCTCTCCAGCGATCACTTCGTTCTTCATAGTCGTAGCGCGGAGGTATTTCTGCGGTATCCTCCTCAAAACTTTTTATTAGATCTTCGGTGACTATATCCTGACGAATAGTCCATTCCGAGGCATCTTCATTCGTAATCAATGTGCCGCCGGAGCGAACCCAGCGATTAAGTTTATCGACTGTCTGTTCGTTCCAGTCGCTATAGTTACCATCTACAAGAATAATGGTATTGTAGCGATTCAGATCTGTCTGTGGAAATTGCGGATGTCGAATTTTGGTCGCTTCTATTCCAGTGTGCTTGTTCAGCAGAAACCACGCTTCGCCGGCTTCATAACTGCTTGTGCCACGACCTATCACAAGTGCCACCTCGGGTTTATCAACCGGCTGAACATTATTGCTGCCCAGATCGATGCCTTCAGGCGTCATACCGCTATCCACAGCGTAAAAAGTTACATCATGAGCATCAGCTGTTTCGCGTATTTTTTGATAGAGCTCGTCAGCTGTAAGATTTTGCTCACGGACCGATACGACGACCGTTCCGTATCCAAATTCTTCTTCACCGACAGCCGTATTAGCGGTAAACGGCTGGTGCGCAATCCGGCTTGTAATATTATTGTTCAGCAGATCATAAAGTGCCGGAGAGGCGTTGTAGTCCGACCACTTCAGCAAATAAGCATACTCTGACTTGCCGCCTTGTACTGCGCCATTTCGCTCCGGCAGTTCTGTTACTTGTTGTCCCTGGTAGTCCTGAAAATTACCCGATTCTATTTCTTCATACTGGATGCCATAGCCGTGGATCAGCGACCAGCCGGTGATGTCATAAAATACGCTGTCGGGAAAGGAAGTATTGGCTTCAAAAATATCGTGGATCACCCGGTAATGAACCTGTTCTGTCGGTACCAGATAACTGCTTCCGGCTTCGAACTGTTTACCGTTTTCTTCGATATTCTGATCCACTTCGTAAACATCCAAGCGATGTTTGAGCAGCAGATCCAGAAATTTATTTGTCAGGGAAGGATCATCCTCATCGCCAAAGACATATGCTCTGACCGGCTGGGAATCGGCTTGGTCGAGAGCCGACCGGAAATATTCTTTCTGATACTCGAGGAAGCGTTCCTTTTCGGCAACCGCACCGCGAACGGTCGCGATGCCTGTATGCAAATGTTTCCGGATGGTAGAGCGGAATGTGACTTCTCCGGCATCACTTTCCTGCACCAATCCCCCCGAGCTTCCGACCTCAAAAGTAACTCCCACGCCACCTTGAATATCGGGATAGGTGGAACCATAAATAGGTGATATATTGTCGAAGACTTCTTTTGTCCAGTACAATGCGCCCAGGTTATCCAGCGCATCAGTGTGATACTGTGCCAGTAGTGGGTTCATCTCAGTATAGTGGTGCTCGGGAATGACAGGATTCCAGGTACGCTCCGGCTGAGTGGGTTCCAGGTAATAGGTGCTGTTTGTACCCATCTCGTGAAAGTCAATCTGTACATTGGGGTACCACTGGTGATAAAAATCGATGCGGTTCGCGCTCTCCTTTTGTGTAATAGGAAACCAGTCGCGATTCAGGTCGTGCAGAAAGTGATTTGTACGCCCCCGCGGCCAAGCCTGGTTATGTTCGGCATCGGCCGGATCGGCAACAGGTGGAAAAGATTTATAACTATTATGCCAGTGTGCCGCCCGATCACGTCCGTCGGGATTTTGCGCCGGATCGATATGAACAACCGCTTCATCAAGAAACTGTTGTGTCTCTTCGCTTTCATTGGCAATCAGATAATAAGCGGTAAGCAGCGCTGCTTCGCCGCTGGAGGTTTCATCACCATGGACGCTGTAATTGAGTGCCACGATCGATTTCCCTTCTTCAGGATCCAAAAGCGGAGCTTCGGGGTCGAGTAGTGTAAGGTGATCCTGCCGAATCTGCTCGATATTCTCATGATTTTCGGGAGCAGAAATTGTAAGAACTACCTGTGGTCGTTTTTGGTAGGTTTCTCCGATTACCTGAAAGCTTGCTTTATCCGAAATCTCAGCCAGCTTTTTGAAATAAGCGACGATACGGTCGTGCCGTGTGTAGTGCGTGCCAATGTCGTAGTCTAAAAATTCTTTGGGAGAGGGTATTTGTTTATCAAATGCTGTTTTATCCGCATCCGGGAAATAATAATCGGTTTGGGCAACAGACAAAGTTGGAAGTGCTACAACGGCAATTAACGCCAAGATTACTGTTCTGAGTGGGAGATTAAAGATCCGTAGATACATTTTTAAGCTATATTTTATTAGGTAAAATAAGAGAGCTAACTTGGGTTTAACCCGCCGGTACAAGAATTTTGTTAACTATCCGTAATTCAGACACCTAATATCGGTGTACTGTTTGGCATCTACAAATAGTTAGAAGGAATGGTATTAATCATTTGACACAATTTTACCATACTTGTAAAAATGATCGTACGGGGCGGATAATAGGAGGAAAGTAACCAGTCAATCGATCACCAGATCCCGCATGGTTAAAAAATGCATGTCGTTTTCGACAACATATTGACAGATTCTTTCCAGGATATCGTAAGTGATGGAATATTGCAAAGTATCAATTTTGGGGCGGGGTTGATGTCCGTAAAAGATGACAATTTTATCTTTTTCTTTTGCATGCTGCAGTAGTTTAAGCAGATAGTCAATATCTTTGTTGTAGCTTTTATCAATTCCCAATCCAAAAACAAGACGAGAGCCATTTGCATAACTCCGCTGCTTGGAAGGAATTTCTCTGGCGTAGGTAGTTCCTCTGAGGATGTCGAAATGTTCCAAAAGTAAATAATCCATCCTATCGCTATAATCCGCATAAAGAAATCTTTTAACCTTTTCGAAAATATTTGGTCGGATTTTAGCACCGTAAGGATAGGCAAAAGAGCTTATATCAAATCCCTCTTGTTCCATGGCGTTGAGGGATGGTAGAATTTCGGTATCAATATATTCATTCAGGGAATTTTCAGAAGTAAACTCCAAAGCATTTGCATGGTTTTTTCCGTGTAGTGCAATTTCGTGTCCCTGCGACTGTAATTCTTTTAATTTGTTGATTTCACTTTCCTCAAAAGTGTGAAATTCAGACACAAAAAAGGTTGTTCTCCAATCGTATTCCTGGAGCTCTTTATTAACATTGTACCAATCGTCTACATAATCATCGTCAAAAGTTAACACCACGCCGCCCCTTTCGATCGATTGCCGAATTCTTTTTTTGTCGGATAAAAACGATGTGAGCAAAAGAACGAATGCGCACAGGAAGACAACCGTAAAAGTGATGCGGAACTTCTTATTCATTTTTGTCATACCACTCTTACTCCCTCTCTCTTAGTTTATTTAACAGAAAATAAAAATAAAAATAAATGCAGGTGGATGTTATAGTTTTAAGAAAGTTTAATTTTTAAGCAGTACAACAAGATTGGATTATCTGCTTTTTTTGGTTTGCGATCAAAAAAGAGCAGGTGAAATTCCTGAAACAAAAAAGTGGACTGTAAACTCTAACTTCTTAAGAAATATAGCCTTGCTGTAAGCGTTTTAGTTAGCAAGCCAGATAATCTTCCCTCCTCTTTAAGGAGTTATAAACAAGAGCCCAAACGACAAAAACTGCCTTGGCTCGGAGAATATGGATAAAGGAAATGAAGAGAAGAGATTAATACAAAAGCTCAAAGAAGG
This sequence comes from Fodinibius sp. GM108, assembly GCF_058386985.1. Taxonomy (NCBI): domain Bacteria; kingdom Pseudomonadati; phylum Balneolota; class Balneolia; order Balneolales; family Balneolaceae; genus Fodinibius; species Fodinibius sp. GM108. The sequence continues at coordinate 45,208 of NZ_JBYEIR010000004.1, read as the reverse complement.
TGACGAAAAGACCCTTCGTGCTGTTTATCTGAAGTATCACGAAGAATTATACACTGTGGCTTTAAAGTATCTTCGTAATAAAGAACTTGCTGAAGATGCTGTACATGATGTATTTGTGAAGTTGTGGGATAATCGTGAAAAGCTGGATCAGGCAGGGTCTTTATCGGGGTTCCTTTTTACAGCTATTGAGAATCATGTTCTTAATATGATTGATGCCCAACGTAGAAAGATGGGAAAGAAGGAAAAGCTCTCTAAGGATAAAGAACAGGATGAAAAAGCATCTGACTTTGTAATCCGCTTTTCGGAATATCAACAAGTATACGAAGAGGCTGTAAATAAACTGCCCCAGGCCCGGAAAAAAGTTTTTGAATTACGCATGAAAGAAGGATTAACCAATAATGAGGTTGCCGAATATCTGGATATCTCTGTCAACACTGTAAAGTCGCAGTTTTATAAAGCATCTAAATTTATCAGAGAGTATGTAAGTGAACATTCTGATGAGAATACTGGAACATAGAAAGTGGATTTCACAGCATACCAGTGGAATCTATTTTGGTGATTAATACTCGCTTTCTCTAAGCTCTCCCAACCAATCCCCCTTAGCAGTTCTTAACTCCTTTTCTTTCTCCGACTGCTATTATTTCTGCCGTTATAAAAAAACTCACATTTAGCGTAATACTTTTGCTTTTCCATTTGTAGTAAATAGTAAGACAGATTCGAAATAAATCACTGGATTTTTGTATCCATCATTAATTACAAAGTATTTCAGCGGTAACTGCTCTGAAAAAGAGCTAATACAGGTTTTAAATTGGTTTCAAACCCGAAAAGGACAAGCTTTTTTGCGCGAACAAATCAGAAAGGATTGTCATCGACTAACTGAAAATAAAAAATCCTTTCGTTGTCGCGACATCGACACCAAAGGCGTTTTTAATCGAATCCTGGACAGTATTAAAGCTGACGAGCAATCAGTGGAAAACCATAATACTGCTGGAATAAATAATCGTCTCACCTTTGAGGATGAGCCACTATGGAAAATCAGCCGAAAGCTTGAACGCATCTACGACGTTAATATAGAATTTCAGTCGGAACAGCTTAAAGAGTTAAATCTAACCGCTGATTTGAAAACAAAAAATGCAGAAGCCACCGTGCAAACTATTGCCACTATGCTTGACATCAAATACAAAAAAGCAAGCAGCAGCAGTTTTAAATGGTTAAAACCGCCGGGTGCTTTTTTAACACAATAGACTTTTATGAATCTGCCGATTAATACAATCAGAAGTTAAAAGTGATCTAAATCCGTCTACAGTTCTATTATGAAATTAACAATGACCAAAAGCTTAAATCTCATAAAGTTCCTTCCTTTGATATTAGGTCTGGTATTGGGAGGATGTGCAACAGATGGCTGTATTGCCCAAAAAGAAGAATCCGAAGAAACATCTGCCAAAAAAGCTGATTCGGACCTTTCATCCTATGACGAAGTAATTACCGAGGATGCTATTACCAATGAAGGGTTGCTGGATATTCACAAAGTGGATGACAACTGGTATTTTGAGGTACCAGACTCGTTGCTGGGACGTGATCTCCTCGTTGTAAATCGGCTATCGAAGGCACCTATTGACAATCAGCCCGATGATCGTGGCACTATGAGCAGTATGATTGGGTATGCCGGGGATCGTATTAACAAAACGCTCATCAGGTTTGAAAAAGGACCAGATAAGAAGCTTTTTATCCGAGCAATTTCCTACTCTGTAATTCCGGATTCCAGCAGTTCAATGTATCAGTCGGTGCTTAACTCCAATACGCAGCCGATAATAAACTCATTGGATATAGAAGCTGTAGGTGAGGATTCGTCTGTTGTTGTAGACATGACAGACCTGTTAACGCGAGATGATCCTTTATTCTCATTTGGATCTAAAGCTAAAAATCAGATGAATCTAACACGGTTGAAAAAAGATCGCTCTTATGTAAATGAAATCAACAGCTATCCGGAAAATACCGAAATCAAAACGGTACGAACATATGAGAGAAAGCATCCCAATAAAGCAGCAATAGGTGTGCCTCAAAAAGCTCCGTCTCAGGGCACGCCACCAAGTGCGGATATTAGCACATTAGAAATTAACAGCTCAATAATTCTGTTACCCGAAGAGCCTATGCAGCCTCGCTTCCATGATGAACGAGTAGGATATTTTGCCACAGGATATAAGGATTACGATTCCAATCCACAGGGTGTAGATGAAACGTATATGATTACACGCTGGAACCTGCAGCCCAAAGAGGAGGATGTGGAAAAATACAGGCGTGGAGAGCTGGTAGAACCTGAAAAGCCGATCGTATTTTATATTGATCCCGCAACTCCCGAGAAGTGGATCCCCTATTTAAAGAAGGGGGTTAGTGACTGGCAAAAGGCATTTGAGAAAGCAGGATTTAAGAACGCTATTATGGCAAAGGAGGCTCCCGAAGAAGACTCTACCTGGAGCCTGATGGATGCCCGCTATTCAGCTATCGTGTATAAAGCTTCAAGCATATCCAATGCTTCCGGTCCTCATGTTAACGATCCGCGTAGTGGCGAGATCATAGAATCGCATATAAACTGGTATCATAATGTGATGGAGCTGGCGCGAAACTGGTACCTGGTACAAGCAGCTCCCAGCGATACGGCAGCTCGTAACGATATCTTTGATGAACAATTAATGGGCAAGCTTATACGATTTGTAGTAGCCCATGAAGTGGGCCATACACTCGGGCTTCGTCATAATATGGGGGCTTCTAACGCCACACCGGTTGAAAAGCTGCGTGACAAAGAGTGGCTGAAAGAAAATGGCCATACTTCTTCTATTATGGATTATGCCCGTTTTAATTATGTGGCCCAACCCGAAGACAGTGTTGGTCGCGAAGGATTATTTCCGCGCATTAATGATTATGATTTCTGGGCTATCGAATGGGGCTATAAACGGTTTCCCGATAAAACAAAAGAAGAACAGAAAGAACTCTTAGCGGATTTGACCACCGAGAAAGTTTCAGATCCTCGTCTCCGATTTGTTTCTGGTGAAGAAGGACGTTCGGATCCCCGTGCCCAAACAGAAGATTTAGGCGACAATGCTATGGAGGCAAGTGCTTATGGTATTGAAAATTTAAAATACCTTGTTCCTCGACTCTCTGATTGGGTGACAGATGAAGGCGATGATTATGAGACGTTAAAAGTAGTTTATCAGGAGGTAGTTAATCAATATCTGAAATATACGCTCCATGTTATCGAAAATATCGGAGGGGTATATTATACGCCAAAATTATCGGGACAGTCTGGAGAAGTATATGAAATTACTCCGAAAGAGCGTCAGAAAGAAGCAATGAGTTTTGTTGCCGAATACGCTCTTCAAAAACCGGAATGGCTCTATAATCAAGGCATACTCAACAAGGTGTGGAGCCCTGAAAATGAGCTTACTTCTAAAATATCCAGTTATATAATGGACCAACTGTATAGTTCGAAAAGGCTTTCCAGGCTGAATAATTCAGCCAACAGGTATGGAGAAGAAAATGTGTATACCCTGGCTGAATACATGGAGGATATACAGCAGGCTTTGTGGTCAGAATTAAAAAAGGGTGAAGCTATCTCCAATTACCGCAGGAACTTGCAGAATTCCTATATCAATAAGGTGGGAGAGCTGACGATGTCCTTCCAATCCTCGGCAGATGGATTGCTTGAGGAGATGATGGGTCCATCCGGCAATGTCTCAAAAACAGATATTCCTGCGATAGCAAGATATTTGCTTCGCTCGCTCAATAAAGAGATATCATCTGCTATTTCTAAAACCGACGACAGAATGACTCGCATGCACCTGGAAAATGCAAAGCACAAAATCAGCAGAATTTTAGAACAGGAAACGTAAAACCTTTAATGACTAGGAAAAAAACTATGAACAATAAATATCCATCTTCTGTAGCGCGACGACTGGTGTTGATCGTATTGGTAGGATCGTCCTTCTTTTTAACTAACTGCTCGAATTTGGCGATAAGTCTGGATCAATATTCGGGTGAAACATTATACGAGTCTGCTGTTGAATCCGACGGCGATCTTCTCTCTTTTGCTCCCGGAATACAGGCTGAAGTATATGATCACCTGCAGACTGAAGAGGAAATGCGCAAATTCGAGGCATTTCAAAAAGATCTTGTCACAAAATTGATTAAAGAAAATCCCGGTTTTGTTAATGAATTTCGAGAGAGACTACATAGCAATGATCGGGATGAAATAAATGAGGCACTAACAGCTGCCGGGGCTTTACTGGAGAAAGAGTTACAAACATTTACCGGTGAAAGTGAGATTACCCCTGAAAATGTAGTAAATGCCGTTCTGGAAAAATACGAAGGTTGATATTTAGAGATGAAGAGGGTGAGTCGGATTCATACAGTTAACCAGTAAAATTAATTATAATTTTACTGGCGATGGCCCCAAATAATTTCATGAGCAAGTGGTCATTTATACTCTGACCGACCCCCTGTCCCCTTTCCGAAAGCTTTCGGAAGAACTCCTCATTTTTTAAGCAGGATAGAAAGCTCCTCCCGAAAGCTTCGGGAGGGACTTAGGGATGTGTTAGACCCCTCTGGTTTATTTGGGATAATCCCCGAAACCCCATCAATGGTTGGTAAGCTTTTACTAATTTTGAAGCTTAAATAATACCGGCAAACTATACTGAACACGAACAGGCTCACCGCGTTGACGTCCCGGCACAAATTCTGCCTGCTTGACGCAGCGGAGTGCTTCTTCATCAGTTCCACCGCCTATTCCGCGGATTACTTGCGGGTCTTCGACCTTGCCTTGTTCGTTTACAATAAATTGTACAACAACGCGGCCTTCAATACCAGCCTTGCGCGCCATATCAGGATATTCTACACACTGTTGCAATCCAGCAAGTCCTCCTTTGAGTTCTGGCATTTGCTCTACAGCTACAAAGAAATCTTCTTCCTCATCTGCATCATCTTCGGGAGGATCCGGCATCTCAAGTGGTTGATCCATGTTAAAGTCAGCATCCAGTGCAATCTCTGAGTCCTCTATTATTTCATCATTCGGAACTTCTACCGGCACTTGAGGACGTGGTGGCGGAGGAGGTGTTTCATTCTGTTCAGTCTGAACGATATCCTCCATCTGGACAACTTCCTGTTCTTCAACCAAGTCAACCTCCTGATTTTGAGATCGAATTTCGATCTTGGTAGCTACTAAAAATATTACCATTACCAAAAGCAAACCTATCTCTAAAAATAGTGTGTAATAGTTTTTTAGATTTGCTTTTGCCTTCTTTCTCTCATGTAATGCCATATTTACCACCTCTTATTTAGGTTCGGGTTGGGTTTTCTGGCTTAGCCAACGAAATTTACGCCATTAGTTAAACAATCCAAACTATTTTATCGTTTCGGATGCTTAAACCAATTTAATTTATCCTAACCAAATCATCCAGTAAAGATATAAAAGTGCAAATCCTGTTAAAAAGGCGATTCCACTCCAACTAAGCCACTTAAGCCAAGGCGCCGGCTTACAGTTATCCGGCATATGATGCGCAGTAACCAAACGGTAGTTGAGATATGCAAGAATTGGAGCCGTCAGGAAAGAAAGTGTGGTCGCAAGATCAACCATTAGCGTAAAAGAATCACCCATAAAATAAAGTACACCCAGCGTGACTAATGATATTACCACTAGCAGAACGCGATAAAGCTGGGTACTATTTTTGATGGCAAAAGTATCAGACATAAGTACTTCCAGCATCCGGCGGCTTACCCGTGGATAGGCATCAGTAACAGTTAGCGTGGTGCTGAACATTGTGGTAAAGGCGGCGATAATAATAACGGTATACGACCAATCTCCTAAACTTTCGGTGTATAAGCTGATAAGCTGACTGGCAAAAGCAGCTCCGCTGCTGGCATAATCCTCACCACTGCCATACATCACCAGTGCTCCCAGGGCAAGAAATCCCAATGACAAAAATGCAGCGCCGAGATAGCCGATATTGAAATCAAGTAAGGATTCTTTGAGCTTGGGACGATATTGGGTTTGTCTTTCCCGTTCCAGCGTCCATAACGAGTGCCATGCTGCAGCATCAATGGGGATAGGCATCCACCCCATTAGTGCGATAAGAAAAGAGACCCCTGCAATATTCCAGATGTTCGGGTAGTAATCTACGCCGGGTTGATGTCCACCCTGAAATATGGCACCGACGACGGCAATAACTGTAGATATAGCCAGAACCGCCATGATGAGTTTAATGGCACCATCAAGTGCAGAATATTGACCTGACATCAACAATAGAACACAAATAGCTAATATTATGGCACTCCATATAGCCGGCGATAATATAATTCCGGTTAATTCTGCAGCAAGACTGGCAGTGACCACAGTTACGGCTGCCTGTACGGCAAACATAGTACCGATGGTAAAAAGCACAAAGATTCCTATAGCCCATTTGCCCAGTCGGTTGTAACCTTCGATCATGCTTTCGCCGGTGGCAATAGCATACCGGGGGCCATATTCGAGAAACGGATATTTAAAAAAGTTTGCCAGCACGACGGCCCATACAAGCGCCCACCCGTAAGTGGCTCCGGCGCGGGTGGACTGAACGAGATGTGAAACACCAATGGCTGCTGCCGCCATTAACAATCCCGGTCCTAAACTTTGTTTGATTCCATCCCAGGTGCTGGTGGTAGAAGGGCTTTTGGTTTCAGTCTCTGCTGTTTTCATACCTATTGGTTTGTTCTAAATCCCGATTATCGAACTATATACATATTTTCATGATGAAATTAAACAGTTGGATTTGCCAGCAATTGTGATCATTTAGATTTATAGCATCTATCTTATGGCATATAAAAATCAGAGATTCGGAACATCCTGAATATGTCCCGGTTTTTAAACTATATCAGAACTTCTCATATATATCTTCAGTAATCATTTACACAATGAATAATGCTTTATTTTGTTATAGATTCTCTTATATAATTAAACATCAGCTAAACTAAAACCAGAATCCGCAGCGAATTGTAAATTCTGTAATGTTGTTTATCTGATTACCAGTACCTAAGTAGATCTGAAAAATTATTCGGAGGAATAGCTTATGATTACACGTAAAAATATCCTCGACATCGCAGACAAGGAACGGGAAGTTTGTTTGTCTATTTATATGCCGACGCACAAAATGGGTGAAAATGTGCAGCAGGATCCCATTCGATTTAAAAACTTACTTAATGAAGCTGAGAAACAGCTTAAAGAGCATGAGATTTCACCTCAGCAGATAGATGATCTACTCGAGGAACCCCGGAAACTGCTGGATCAACAGATGTTCTGGCAAAATAATGATGAGGGATTAGCAGTATTTGTCAGTGAAGAAGGATTTGATTATTACCGTGTACCACAGAATTTTAATGAGCGTGTTATGGTTGATAACCATTTTTTGATTACTCCCCTGCTGCCTATGGTCACGCTGGAAGGTACCTTCTGCATTTTAGCTCTGAGCCAGAAAAAAGTACGTCTGTTGGCAGCAACTCGTGATAAAGTTTCCGGCATTGCTCTGGAAGAGGCACCAACAAATATGGAAGAGTTCCTCAAATATAATGTGCAGGAGACATCGTTACAGCATCATTCAGGACAAGGAGCCGGACGTGCTCATGGAGAGGGTGATATTTTCCATGGGCATGGAGCCGATGGAGAGACTGATCACCGTGAGACAATAAATTACCTAAAACAGATCGAAAATGAGGTCACTTCAATAATGCGGCGTCGGAATGATCCGTTAATTTTAGCAGGAGTAAATAAAGCCGTGGCAGAATACCGAAAAATCAATCATTACAGCCGCGTGATGGATGATGCCATTATTCGTAATCCCGATGATTTAAAAGATGAACAGCTTAAAGATAAAGGCTGGGATATTATACAATCTTATTTTCTGCAGGATATGTACAATGATATTGATCGTCTGGGAGATCTTTCTGGCAGCGGACGTGAATCTGATAATCTTACCCAGATCGTGGAAGCTGCCTATTACGGTAAAATAGATTCGCTGTTTGTCACTATCGGAGAACACAGCTGGGGGTGGTTTGATGAAGAACGGGATGTGGTTCACCACAGCAAGGGGCAGAAAAACGGCGAACACGATCTGATAAATATGGCAGCGATCAAAACCATTACCCAAAGCGGCAACGTTTATGCTCTGAATCGCGAAGAGATGCCTAAAGATTCTTCCGTTGCAGCTATTTTCCGCTACGCCTGATGATAGATGAGTATTAATTCTTTAAAAGGCATCGGTTTAACAGCCGGTGCCTTTTTATATAAGCCTCAGGTTTTAATAAAAATCAGGTAGTTGTCACTTTTGCCCAGCCTTAAAAGACTGGGCTATGAAGAAAAACCAAAGCTGTCTGAAGACAGCTCTTTTGGTCTTGCTATAATAAGATGGTGATTAATTGCTATGGTGGGGCACACACAATATCTCGTTTCGTACCTCTGGTGCGAAACGGTTGATTAATAGAATCCTTTCGTATTCATCGGATGACAAACTTAATCATCCGATGAAGGTGCGGGGAAATAAGCTAATCTCTAGCATACTCGGCAGGTGTTTGTCCGACAATAGATTTGAAATCGTTGATGAAGTGAGCCTGATCAAAATAACTTAATTCAAGGGCAATTTCCGTCCAGTCTGCCTCTGGATTTTCATCCAATCTGGCGGCAGCCTCCTGAAGCCGAAAACGTTTAATTACCCATTTGGGACTCACCCCCACATACCGCTTGAACCTGCGCTGTAACGTACGTTTGCTGATACCGAGTTGCTCTGCCACCTGTTTTACTCTGATAAGCGTTTGATCAGAAATAATTGTCTCAACAATAGCATTAACTTGCTGTACGTACTCGTCTTTTTCGGGAAGTATATCATTAAGAAACTCCTCCGCCAGCTCTGCCATTCGTTCAGGATCAGCTGAAAGAATCGACTGCTCCATATTTTTAATATCAGTTTCAAAAACAGTATTTGGGGCAAGAATATCATCCCTAAAAGAAGAAACGGGTGACTGGTAAAAAGGATAAAAGCCGCCTGGCCTGAATTTGATTCCCAGTACCTTGCCGGTCCCCTTTAGTTCGCGGGTGAATTTGCCAGTGACTACTCCATATACCTTTGTGTTTTGCTTTTCAAAAACTAAATGAACCGAGGGATGTGAAAGCACATCCTGACGAAAGATTTTGTCCTTGGGTAAATCCCACTGGACAATCCAAAAATGCTCGACGAAATAAGCAACGGGATCCGAAGGAGTAAAGCGTTTCAGCGTAAAATGCTGTTGGGCTTCTTTGGGATTTAATACGCCTTTGGGTTTTGATGACTTCAGTTTCACCATACTGGACTCCTATTGTCGCATTTTTCCAATAGCAATAAATCAGTAATTGCTAAATTGCAATGAAGTCAAGGATAAAGCAATTATTTTATTATGGAATCGGGTAAATTTAATATCGAAAGCTGGGAAGAAACTACAATTGGTGAAGTTGTTGATGGGCCTAGGCTGATTCGAGCCAGCGTGACACAATCTTATTCCGGAGATATTGAAGGCAAGGGAACATTGGAATATCTGATAACTACTTTTAGCGAAGATTTCAGCAGTTTTATTGGCTTAGAGCGATTTGTGGGGAAGCTGGATGGACATTCGGGAAGTTTTATACTCAATCACGAGGGAATCCATGAGGATGGTGTGGCCAAATCATCGTTTCAAATAGTACCCGGCTCGGGGACGGATGAACTCAGCGGGATTCGAGGTGAGGGCAGCTATGAAGCGACACATGATGAGGTTACTTTGGTACTGGATTATTCCTTTGAATAAGGAGGTGAAATTATGGCAAAAGAAGTGAATTTCTTCGAATCCGCCAGTCAGTTTCGGAACTGGTTGGAAGCTAATCACGATAACCAAGAGGTTCTTTGGGTTGGTCTTTATAAAGTAGCTTCTGGGAAACCAAGCATGCGATGGGAGGAAGCAGTTCGCGTAGCACTTTGTTTCGGCTGGATAGATGGATTGCGTAAATCTATTGATGAGGAGAGCTATAAAATACGTTTCACCCCGCGAAAACCCGGCAGCCACTGGAGTAAGAAAAACATTAAAATGGCTGAAGAACTCATCGAAAACGGCCAAATGCGTGTGCCGGGTAGAGCGGCCTACGAGAAGCGGAGACCATCCCAAACAGCCAATGCATCATATGAGAAGGACTCCTTTGAGTTGAAAAAGGAATATCGGGATAAGCTTAAATCAAATGAAAAAGCCTGGCAGTTTTTCCAGGATTTGGCTCCCGGCTATACGAGAACATCGGTGCACTGGGTAATGAGCGCGAAACAGGAAAAGACATGTCAGCGCCGGTTGAAAATATTGATTGAATCTTGTGAAGAACAGAAGAAGATCCCACCGCTGCGTTATTGATTCACAATAGCTATTTAACTAAATAGAAACTTTTACCCACGGATAAATTCATGGGCTAAAAATTTCATTAAAAGCTCACTTCAAGTGAGCTTTGGTTTTTTGCTTCTTAGCCGGATGAGTTATCTTCAGGCTTTACAGCAAACCCCTATCCCCTCATTCCCAAGCTCCTGCTTGGGGAATGTAACTATTTGTAGAAGCAGAGCTTCTTCAGGCCTGTTCCGAAGCAGGAGCTTCGGAACGAGTAGAACTTTTACTTTTACCCGGATGAGTCCGGGCCGCAATGAAAGCTGCTTTTTTGAGCAAGGTAATAGCAGATCCCTCCCCGCCACTAATCTTCGGTGAAGAAATGTCGATCTGTTCTAGCTATATTCTAGTAAGTAAAGCGTTTCTTTTCAGAACCTCCCTTGATTTCAAGTAGTAAACTTGAACTTATATTCAAGAAAATATTTGCGTAACCAAAAGGTTACAATTATATTAGTAACTGAACGGTTACATATAATCTTTGCCTTAGCCAATTGAGACTTGTCCATTATTGAGAAATAATCTCAGAGGAGGCACGGAGAATCATATTAAAAAGAGGACTCTGAGGGATATGAATTTCATGCATTCCCTGCGAATTCCTCTGTGTAACTCTGCGGTACAACATGCAGAAATCCTAAATAAATTTGTTGATGATGCAACGAGATGTTTTTCAGGCTATCGCCGATCCTACCAGAAGAGAAATTATTGATCTGCTGTCGGATCGGGCTATGCCAGTAAATAAGGTAGCACAAAATTTTGATATTAGTCGGCCGGCCGTATCAAAGCATCTGAAAATTTTGGACGAGTCCGGCTTGATGGTTATCCGCAAAAAGGGGCGAAAACGATTTTATCGATCTGATCCGCGGAAGCTAAGAGAAGTGGCAGAATGGGCGGCGAAGTACCAGAAATTCTGGAATGAAAAGCTGGATGCTTTGGAAGCAGCTTTGGCTGATGAAGATGAAGACTGAAACTTTAAAACTATTAGACACAGAATATGAATAAGAAAAACGATTATCCAATTGTTGAGGCACAGATGCTCATCCGTAAACCTGTTGAGGATGTATTTGAGGCCATGGTTAATCCCGATATAACTTCAAAATTTTGGTTTACCAAAGGCAGTGGTCGGGTGGAACCGGGCAAAACGCTTGAATGGGAATGGGGACAATTCGGCGTAAAGGATACCGTGGATATCCTGGAAGTTAAGTCCAATGAATATATCTCCCTGAATTGGTCTATAGGGGAGCTGACAACGACTGTCGAAATGTTTTTTGAGCAACATTCGGATCAATCGACATTGGTTAAAGTGAGGGAGCGCGGTTTCGGGAAAACCAATCCCGCTGATGCTAAACAATTGGAAGAAAAAATTGACTTGATGTTAGGACAAAACGGCGGATGGAACCTGGTGCTCTCTTCTATGAAAGCCTGGATGGAGCACGGCTTAGATTTGAATCTGATTGCAGACCATAATCCGCAATGATTTTATGCTGAAGAACCTAATTTAATTTTGCATGCTGTAACACAAAGAGCCTCAGAGAAGACACGAAAAACCACCAAGAAAAACTTTTTCTTGGTGTGGCTACTATGCTGAAAATATTAACCTAGAGGCGTCCTGAGGAATATAACATTTTCTCTGCGAACTCCTCTGCGTAACTCTGCGGATTCCTCCGTGTAACTCTGTGGTGTTAACATCAACAATTACAACACAAGTGAGTGAAAACCATGGATGACTATGGCATTTTTACTGAACCAGGCACCATTCAATTCGAGCGACTGCTTCCCGGTCCGGCAGAACGAATCTGGGATTATCTAACCAAGTCGGAATTAAAAGAAAAATGGCTGGCTGCGGGAGATGTGGAGCCACGGGTGGGCGGGAAAGTGGAATTCAAATTCAAACACAGCAATCTCTCTGAATCCGATGATCCCATCCCCAGAAAGTATAGGCATATGGAAGATGGAACATATTTTGAAGGACGAGTAACTGAATATGATCCGCCCCACAAACTCAGTTACACCTGGGGCGAAGAGACGGGAGAAGAATCCAGTGTGACCTATGAATTAATTCCTAAAAAGAATAATAAAGTACTACTTCGGTTAACACACCGCAGACTGGGAGATGATCCGTCAACACTCATTAGTGTAGGTGCCGGCTGGCATACACATCTGGGTATCTTAGTGGATCGACTGAACGGATGCGCCCCCAAAGGGTTTTGGTCGGTACATTCAAAGATGGAAGAAGTCTATGAGCAGCGACTTCAGGAATCGGGACAAAATTAATTTGAACCCCTGCAAACGATTCGAACTTTCGTTTCGTTAGCTATGTGTACTACTAAAAATCTTGATTGAATAAATGAAACGCTACATCCGCGAACCCATCAATACAATCACACATGGACTTGGAGCAATCTTGTCCGTAATTGGATTAATTTTTTTGCTCTATGAAGCAATTCAGCACGATTCATTAAGCCAGCTTATCGCCTTCTCGATGTTTGGTCTGAGCATGGTTCTGCTCTACACCGCCAGTTCGTTATATCATGCGCTCCCCGTTAAAGAAAAAACGCTCAAGTTATTACAGAAGATCGATCACAGCATGATCTATATACTTATTGCCGGCACTTATACACCTATTTGCCTGCTGGTGCTCGATGGTGGATGGAAATGGGGCTTTTTCATCACGGTTTGGATATTAGCCGTGGCAGGTATCATCAAGAAATTTCTCTGGATGAGCGCGCCGCGTTGGCTTTCCACCTCATTTTATCTGGGGATGGGATGGCTTGCTGTTTTTCTTTTTCCGGTACTGATTGATAAACTGCCTCCTGCTTTTTTAGGCTGGATTGCAGCCGGTGGTCTCGCTTATACCTTTGGTGCTGTTATCTATGGAATTGAAAAACCGAATCCTATTCCCGACTGGTTTGGACATCACGAAATCTGGCACCTGTTTGTGCTTGCGGGTACCTTTTCGCACTTTTGGGCTATTTATTATTACCTGCCAGGGTATGGATAATTGTCCCCCTTTCCTCCTGTTTTTTGTGGTTTGAAAGGTTAAATAGAAGAAGATACTTATTAGGATTTTACATCATCTAAATTGTTTTTACGATTAAAAAAGCATTCGGACGAAATGATTCGAAGCGATATCGTATTTTAATATCCTTGGAAAAAAAGTTTAATTAAATCACACTAGAAAGATTCTCAACGATAAAAGTTTGATCAGTCTGTTATGTTTGGTTTTGTGGGGAATGAATTTGGCCCCGGGAGTTCTTGCACAGCAATCCTCAGAGAAAACGGTAAAAAATCCTAAACGGACCGCAGAGGCTTATGCAAAAGATGGTTTTGAAGTAGAACTTGACGGCAAGTTATCAGAAGAAATATGGAGTAACGTATCATTCACCTCGGGATTCATACAAAGAGAGCCCAATGAAGGAAATAACGCCACCGAAAAAACAGAGGTGGCATTTATTTATGATGACAAAGCGCTTTACGTTGGTGCACGGATGTACAGCGATGATCCTGAAAACATAAATGCACAGCTTAATCGACGAGATAATACAGGAAATGCCGAGCGACTGGTTATTTCCTTGGATGCCTACCTTGATCGGCGAACTGCCCGAAGCTTTGTTATTACTGCATCAGGTGTCAGGGCCGATTATGTTCAGCCTGAAGATGAAATGAGTTATCGCAGTAGAGATTATTCCTTTGATCCGGTTTGGACTGCAAAGAGTAATATCGATTCTGTCGGATGGACAGCTGAAATGCGTATCCCTTTTTCTCAACTGCGCTATAGCGAGAAAGAAAATCAGGTATGGGGATTGAATATCAACAGATTTTTACCTCATAAAAATGAGGATGTATATTGGGTTATGATACCCCAGGATGAAACAGGGTGGGCATCGCAGTTTGGTCTGTTAAAGGGAATAAATGGAATATCCAGAGCGAGACAAATTGAGTTTATACCTTATCTTGCGGGGAATGCATTTTTGGATGGATCCCCCGATCCGGAAAATCCTTTTACTGACAAACTTAACCTGGATGCCCGAATTGGCGGCGACTTTAAAATTGGATTGGGTCCGAATATGAAGCTGGATGGCACGATCAATCCTGATTTTGGACAAGTTGAGGCCGATCCTGCACAGGTAAATCTTTCGGCTTTTGAGACTTTTTTTGAAGAAAAGCGTCCATTTTTCACTGAAAACCAGCAACTGTTTCAAGTATTAAGCGGTGGGGGTGGCCGGTCTGACAGATATTTTTATTCCCGACGGATTGGTGCATCTCCTTCATTGCGTCCGGATGATGATGAAGAAGGTATTGACTATGTAGACCAGACAGACAATACCTCAATTCTGGGTGCTTCCAAACTATCGGGTCGTTTTCCTTCCGGATTGTCGGTAGGTGGTGTAGCAGCTGTAACAGCACAAGAGAACGCGGAAGTTTATGATCTTGATGCCGATACCTACGATGAGGTAAAAGTTGAACCACTTACGGGTTATGGTATAGTAAGATTACAACAAGAATTTGGCGGGAATGCTTCTACAGCCGGATTGGTACTAACTGGTGTAAATCGCAATCTTGAGCCGGGCTCAGAGTTATCAAATATGCTAAACAGGTCGGCCCTGGCAGGAGGAAGTGACTGGAATATCAGATTCCAGGAAGGAAAGTATGTTCTCGCAGGTGATGCTGGATTTAGTTACATTTCGGGTGAGCCGTCATCAATCGCTGATGCTCAGCGTTCGAGTGCACGTTACTATCAACGACCCGATGCCTCCTATCTCGATCTCGATTCAACCAAAACATCTCTTTCCGGATATCGTGGACAACTGGAATTTTCTAAAAACAGTGGTGATCGTTGGCTTTGGGAAGTACAAGCCAGTACTAAATCGCCGGGTTTCGATTTGAATGATGCCGGCATTTTATTTCGAACTGACGAGATAAGTTCTCGGGCTGAATTAACCTATCGCGAAAATACTCCGAGCTCTTGGTATCAATCATACCGATTCGAACTTACAGCTAACAGAGAATGGAATTATGGTGGAGTACTTCTGGGAAATGAATTTGAGCTGAGTTCTCGTATCGAGTGGAGTAATTTTTGGTCAAATTTTTTCAATATCGAATATAGCCCGAGAAGCTATGATGATCGTCTGGCCAGGGGCGGTCCCTTAATGGGATCACCAGCGAGCTATGGTGTTAGAACTGGATTGTTTACAAACAGAAGTTCAAATATATTTGGACAGCTTTTCCTTAGCTATGACAGCGATGAATTTGGAGGTTGGGACGTGGGCATCAGACCTTCTATTCAGCTTAGGACCGGTGGAAAGTGGGAGCTTGAATTGGAACCACAGTTCTCTCGAGAGACAGAGACGCGCCAGTACATTACAACTGAATCCGGAGGGAGCGAGGCAACCTACGGTAATCGATATATCTTTTCGAGTATTGATCGAACAACTCTCTCTCTCCAAACCAGGTTGGATTATGCATTTACTCCGGATCTGACCCTTGAAATGTATGCCGAACCTTTTGTAGCGAGTGGTAACTATTATAATCCGGGAGAGTTACCACAACCAAAGTCCTACCAGCTGGATTATTATGATGTACAAGGGGAGAATTCAGATGGAGATTTTGTAGTTAATGATGGGACCACTGAATTTACTGTCCCAAATAATGACTTTCTGGTTAAATCGTTCCGTAGCAGCGTTGTCTTACGTTATCAATGGCGTCCGGGAAGCACATTTTTTCTTGTCTGGCAACAGAATCGTTTTGCAGAGAGCCGACAAAATCGATTTGTAGAGCCGGGTGATTTGGTCAATGCACTCGGCGAAACTGGAGATAATATCTTCAGCCTTAAATTTACATACTGGTTTTCGGCCAATTAGTATGACAGGAGATTTAGATTTGTATTCGTAGATCCGTTTATCACAGAGTTCTTTTATCTTAGAACGAGCTTACCCCTTGTTCAAAAATCAGTTATATGGATACCGCTACACAAATTACCCTTGGTGCGGCTGTGGGCGAAGCTGTACTTGGTAAGAAAATGGGAAACAGAGCTCCTTTGTGGGGAGCTGTTTTCGGAGTTATTCCCGATCTGGATGTGTTGACTTCTCCATTTGTGAGTGAAGTTCAGGCTTTGGCTATTCATCGTGGGATTACACATTCCCTGTTTTTTTGTTTGTTGGCAGCACCTCTTTGTGGATGGCTGTTGAATCGATATTACAAAGAAGAGCAGGCCGGCTGGAAAGGATGGTCGGCGTTAGTTTTTTGGGTCTTGTTCACTCATATCTTTATTGATGTTTGTACGAGTTACGGAACGCAGGTTTTGCAGCCGTTCAGCAACTATTCATTGAGCCTGAATTCAATTTTTATTATCGATCCATTCTATACACTGCCGCTCATGGCAGGTATTGTGACAGCGCTGTTTTTCCGAAGAAATTCCCTTCACAGAAAATGGGCCAACAGAATCGGGCTTATCTTCAGCACGTTGTATTTGCTGGCCGGTTTTGGAATAAAGGCACACGTGAATTCAGTATTCGAGCAGAATTTTGAGAGCGAGCAAATTCATCCCCAAATATATATGACCACACCCGCCCCGTTTACCATATTTTTATGGACGGGCTATGCTGTCGAAAATGATTCACTCTATGCAGGTTTGTATTCTGTTTTTGATGATGATCAAAACATTTCTTTCCAGTCGCTTCCCCAAAACAAATCACTTCTCGAACCATACCGCGATCAATTGCCGGTTGAGCGATTGATCTGGTTTTCGCAGGGATATTATGCCGCTTCTATGCAGGGTGATGAAGTATTCGTTCACGATTTACGATTCGGCCGATCCGACCTTTGGCTGGATAATTATGGAGCCCACCCCTATGTCTGGAACTATCGCTTAGAATTCAATAATGATTCAACCAGAGTAACCGGCTTTGAGCAATTTGAGCCCAGTTTTGATTCCCGTGAAGAAATGTGGAGCAGGTTGCTGGAGCGTACGTTTGGGCTGGAGTAAACAGGCTATTCTTTTATTGTTGATTAAGTTTTCTTACAACCCTTCTCACAAAAACCCGTAGCGTTGGTGTAATGAAATTGCCGATCACTCGTCTAACCAACAGAGATGACAAAAGAAGAATTTAAAACATGCGTATTGCCGACCAAAGACAAGTTGTTTCGGTTGGCTTTGAGACTGCTTAACAGCCGGCAGGAAGCAGAGGATATTATACAGGATCGTACCTGAAGCTGTGGAATATGCGAGACAGTCTTTCACAGTACAATAGCGTAGAAGCTTTGGCGGTAACGGTAACAAAAAATTTATGTATCGATCGGCTGCGCTCGTACCGCAGGCGTAAGCAAAATGACGGCGGGTTGGACCATGTACAACTTGCCGCCGGTGGCCGTTATGACCCGGTAGACAATTTGGAATTAGATGAAAGCATGCAACATATCCAGAAAATAATTCAGCAGTTGCCTGATCAACAGCGACTGGTTATCCAGCTGCGGGATATTGAGCAGTACAGCTATGAAGAAATAGCTGATATGACCGGTTTGAAGATCAATAATATACGTGTCGCACTTTCTCGGGCACGTAAAAACGTCCGAACCGAATATCTAAAGAAAACAGAGCAATGAATACGGAAAGAGTTAAACAACTGATCAATAAATTTTACGAGGGACAAACTTCACTGAAAGAAGAGCAGCAGTTACGGGAGTACTTCCAGCGGGAAGAAATTCCCGAGGAGCTGCAGTCTCATGCTGAGTACTTTCGGTACGCTGAGACAGTGAAAGAAGAATCAACTTCATCCGGCTTCGATCCCTTTGTCGAGCTCGAGGATCAATCCGAAGAAAATGTAGTGCCTTTAGACAGTCAGAAGGGAGCAAATAACAGATTAGGAACGAATAACAAGATCCTGATATGGTCATTGCGCGTAGCGGCAGGATTGCTCCTTTTATTGATTGGCTTTGCAGCGGGACAGATTTTGAACGGCAATCAAGCTTCGACAGAACAGGTTGCGGCTCTCCAGCAGGAAGTGCAACAGATGAAAGAAGCGCTGGTTTACGGTGGAAACTACCGGCAGGCTTCGGCGGGAGAACGTCTTTCGGCCGTGAAGTCGTCGACTCGTTTTGTATCTGATCAGGCAGAGGTGGATCAGCAGATTACAGATATCCTGATTTATACAATGAATAACGACAAAAGTGTGAATGTACGTATGGCTGCAGCTGAAGCTTTATTCCTTTTTAGGGATGACATTCAGATTCAGAAGGCATTGGTGAACTCACTAACACAACAAGAAAATCCGCAGATGCAGATCACGCTGATCGATATGCTGGTTCAGTTAAAGGCCAAAGGGGCGATCAATGAAATGAACAAGCTTCTTATGGATTCTGAAACCCGCGAAATTGTACGTGATCGCTTACGAGCTGGAATTGCAGAATTAAGAACTTGATCAATACAAAGGCCCGTCGGTGACAACACAGTTGCCGGCGGGTTCTTCCGGAAGAAAATCCAACAGAAAACAATCAAATATAAATATCATGAAGCAACTAAGAATAATGGTAATGGTTCTCCTGATGGTTTTGGCTTCGCAGCTTACATTGGCCCAGGAATATACCCATCAGTTAAGTAATAGCAGTGAAAACAGCATTACGTTTTCCCTGTCAAGAAGCGAAATATCGATTGAAGGGCATGACGGCAATGAAGTGGTTATTCGGAACAGGGATTACAGCGCTCCCCCGGAACGAGCCGAGGGCTTGCGTCCATTATATGGAGGCGGTCAGGATAATACCGGCATCGGCCTATCCGTGGAAGAGACAAATGGTGCGCTCGAAATAGTTCAGGCAACGGCCTCCGGTGGAGACTATGAAGTCAGAGTTCCCAATAATGTACGCGTTATGATTGAAGAGGTAAACTGGGGCGGCGGAGATATAAAGATCAGTAATCACAATGGTGAAATAGAAATACAGTCGAAAAACGGAGATATAGAGCTGGAGAATATTACGGGTCCGGTAATTGCCAACAGCACCAGCGGAGATGTAGATATAGTGTTCTCCAGCGTGTCTGATGCCAATCCTACTTCTATCTCTTTGGTAAGTGGTTATATCGATGTAACGATGCCGGCATCTACGGCAACGGATATGTATTTGAGTTCTGTTTCCGGAGAGATCTATACGAATATGGATCTTTCAATGAGAGGCAATAATGGTGATATGAAGCGTCTGGGCGGTGGACGAAAGATTGAGGGCACGCTCAATGGCGGCGGCGTTGAAATCGAGCTTAAGACGGTAAGTGGAGACATTTATCTGCGAAAAGCAGAATCCTGAGGGAGGTTATAATATGAAGAAGTTAACTTTGCTAGCAGTATTCGTTTGCGGATTTTTGATGCAAGCTATTGCCCAGGAACGTGTAGAAGAACGGTCGTTTGAAGTTCATCCGGATCAGCAGGTTCGCCTTGATCTCCGCTTTGGAGAAACCATTGATGTCAGTGCCTGGGACAGAGATGAGGTAGCATTTAAGGCGGTAATTGAGATTAATGGTGGTAAGTTAAATGATGCCCTGGAGTTGGAATACGATCAGGGTGATGGGCTCAAAATTGCGTCCGACTATAACGAGGAGAAGCTGAAAGAAGGACGCCGCGAGGATTGTCCTGATCAGTACTCCAACTATAGCTGGAATACTGATGACGATCACCGTGTAGTGTGTAGTAAGATTCGATATGAGCTTAAAGTTCCCCGTAATATCAATCTTGATGTGGAATCCATTAGCGGAGATATTGAGCTGGTGGGTCTTGTCGGACCTGTTCGGGCAAAGTCGATAAGCGGATATGTGGATATGAGCTGGCCTGCCGGTAATTCAGCAGATATAAGTGTGAAAACAGTATCCGGGGAAGCATTTACCAATCTGGATAATCTGAATTTCAAAAATAAAAAGCCGCATGTCCCCCTCGTTGGCTATGAGCTGAGAGGCTCTATTGGCACGGGCGGGCCCGAAGTTTCGCTTGAATCGGTAAGTGGGAATGTATATCTGAGAAAAGCCAAAACGTAAATACCAGTAACTTCATCGGATGACTGAGTTTGTCATCCGATGACTATAAAAGGATTTTACTAAACAACCGTTTCGCATCAGAGGTACGAACGAGATACTTTGTGTGCCCCGCTGTAGCGCAATGAATCTCCCCGCTTTTTCTTGCTAAGAAAGGTAAAAAAGCTGTCTTCAGACAGCTTCTATGTTTTGCTTCTTAGCCCGGTCTTTCCCCGAATTCTCGGGGCAGGCAAAGGCCGGGCTAAGGCTCATTTGTTTAACATACCCCAACCGTGCCGAAAGATTTTACAGGGATGCTAACTCTACGTCGCGGCTCTCTCGAGGGGGGACTTTTGTGTGCCTTAGCTGTTGCTGCACTTCACCATTACCGCTTGTGTCATTTCGAACGAAGTGGGAAATCTTAATTTTCTATTTCAAGCCAAAAAAGACTCATCTTGCTCAAATCAGTTCTTGATTTAAGTCAGCTAATCCTTATAATACTACTTAACTAATACTATTAAAATACTATTGTTGTGGAATCTCAACTCCGTCAAAATGTACTAGTGGCAGGTATTTTGATCCTCTTTCTAATTCACTGCAACGCAACTGAACCTGATCTCGAAAGAAATCTTCAAACAACTGAAGAGATACTTTTGAATACTGACAGCAGCAATGCTTCTGATGATAAGTTGTTTAGTTTCATAACAGAATTTGTGACCGATGATAAGGGTAGGCAGTATATAGTTGACGCAAGAGAGGCGCGAATACATGTTTTTGATGAAAGAGGGAACTTCCTGAGATATATCGGTCAGGAAGGATCGGGACCCGGTGAGTTTCAGGATATCAGTGCTCTGCATATAAACAAAAATGATAAGTTGATTGCAGCAGATCCCAATCGGGGTCGTATTAGTATTTTTTCTTTGGAAGGAGAACTACCATCAGCAAACAGGTTGCCTATTGCTGATGTAAGTCAGATTACTGAAATGCCCGCCAGTGGATATCTGCTTGTCGGTTATGATGGCGGAAAGCTTGTACATCTGGTTGATAGCAGTTTTAAGAATGTGCAAGCGAGCTTGGTTTCTGTTGAGGATATCCTTCATACCAAGGAGCAGTTAGAAGAAATATGGATTCAATTTGATCCCGGCCGAGCTCTTATGCTTTCGAAGCAATCCATTATTTATGCACCCTCAATTTATTCTGGAAAGCTGTATAGTTATAAGCTTACAAATGGAGACTGGCAATTTTCAGGAACCGTTGATGGATATGGACGACATGATAATCCAGTAACTTTTAGTCCTTATGAGAAAGCTGATCGTGTTGATGCCCCCTTAACGCTATCCGATGGACGTTTTGCCGCCCAGTTTCACTCCAGTTCACAAGGGTTCTTCTGGAGTGGGACAGATACTTTTATGCATTTTTCTTTGCAGGAGGATGGATCCGGTGACAAGCTGGATTTGATTGCAGAACAATTTAATCCAGAAGGAGAGCTTCTCTATTATGGAGTGATTGATTCAATGGAACAAGCTAATGTTACCATACACGATGTGGATAATAAATCTATATATCTACTCGATCGAAAAGATCAGCCACTTCTAAAAAAGATAACGTTTAAATAGATAATAGTAATTCCAGAGATACTGATTCGAACAGATGTAGAAATGATGTGATCAGACAACTCTTATTAAACTTAGTTACCACTTCTATTACGTAGCGAGAAAATATGGTGGCCATAATAGATCCCTTTGTTACGTTCCGAAAACTTCGGAACTCCAATCGGGATGACGTCAAAAGTCAGAAACCTGTCTCTCTCCGACGTCATTCCGAGCGAAGTCGAGGAATCTATCATGGCAATTTTGAAATCCCCCGGCAAATACCTTCTTATCTCGTACTGATATCATCATCCTTCATCTGGTTCTTTACCTCCACTTCCAGAGCCGGACGGTAACTCTATACCCGACATATCTTTGAAAACTTCCAGCATCTCCATTGGCAGAGGAAGGAATGCAAAAGTCGCATTTTCCTCGCTGATTTCATTCATCGTTTGAAGGAAACGCAGCTGCAGGGCCATCGGTGCCTGTTTCATCATATTAGCCGCATCAACAAGTCGTTCGGCAGCTTGATATTCACCTTGTGCATTAATCACTTTAGCACGACGATCACGCTCAGTTTCGGCCTGTCGGGCCATAGCGCGTTTCATATTTTCAGGTAAGACAACATCACGAACCTCTACTGATACTACTTTGATACCCCATGGATCAGTCTGACGGTCAATAATTTCCTGAATATTCTTATTGACCTTTTCGCGCTCGGCTAATAGTTCATCGAGCTCAACCTGACCAACAATACTCCGCAGTGTTGTTTGAGCAAGCATAGAAGTAGCATGAATATATTTCTCAACTTGTATGACAGCAGCTTCAGCATCGACAACCCGAAAAAAGGTAATGGCATCAACATGAACCGTAACATTATCTTTGGTTATAACTTCTTGTCGGTCCACATTAATAGTCAGTACCCGCAGGTCAACGCGTTCAATCTTATCGATAAAGGGAATGAGGAAGATCAAGCCCGGACCCTTAGTCATTAAATATTTACCGAGTCGAAAAACAACAGCACGCTCATATTCCCGTAATATTTTGAACATCTGTGGCAGAATAATGGCTGCCAGAACAGCTATTGTAATGACCCAAGTTAATGTATCGAAAAGTGCATTGCTATCTTCCATAAGAAGCCTCGTGGAGTTAATTTTAAATTATATACATATAATAATAACGTCGATTAAGCGGAATCAGAAATGGGCTTGACCTTTATCGTAAGCCCTTTGATTGATTCTATTTCACATATTTGCCCTTCTTGAATAGTCTCGTCGCTTACCGCATTCCAGTATTCACCATTAACAAAAACACGTCCTTTTTGGCTGTTAATGGTTTCAACGACTTCTGCCCGTTTTCCAATCATTGATTCTTTGCCGGTCTTGTTGGGAGTGGCAAATTGGGCGCGGATACCTTCGGTAACAATCCAGACAAAAAACAGAGCTGTAAGTATAGTGGCAGGCACTAGCCATGCCCACGAGATATTCATCGATTCCGGCAGATCCTGAAAAAGCATGAGCGCACCCAGAAAAAACGAGACTGATCCCCCTGCAATGAGCAGGCCGAATGTTGGTGTAAAAGCCTCAGCAATAAAGAGAATGATAGCCAGTCCGATGAGTGCAAAGCCAGCCAGATTAATCGGCATGGCGGCAGAGGCATACAGCACAAGAATAAGCGCGATAATGCCGGCTACCCCTGGAATAATACCCCCCGGATTGGTGACCTCCCCGATTATACCATAGATGGCAATCATAGTCAGGATAAGCATAACCTCGGCACGCATTACAAATCCCAGAATTTTCTCGGCAAGGTTCCTGGGCACCTCATTGATTGTTGCATTATTTGTATTGAGGGTATCATCATTTATAACACGGCCATCAATTTGTTCGATCAATTCATCGCGACTGTTCGCTATTAGATCAATTACATTAAGCTCCAGCGCTTCTTCGGCTGTGATGGCTTCACCGTCCCGAACAGCAGAGCGCGCCCATTCCGCATTACGATCCCGTCGGTTTGCTATACTTTCGATGAAACTCTCAGAATAGTTGAAGATTTTCTTCTGCATCACGGAATCCTGCCCTCCACCCATTTGCACTGGTGATGCTGCTCCGATTGTGGTGGTTGGTGCCATGGCCGCTATATGAGAAGCCATAGTAATAAATGTACCCGCGCTGGCAGCTCTGGCTCCTTCAGGTGCCACATACACAGCGATAGGCATATCTTCAGATTGAAGGAATGCCTGTACGATATCTTTAGTGGATTCAAGCAATCCGCCCGGTGTATCAAGCTGAATGATTAAAAGTTCAGCACTTTGTTCATGAGCAATTCTGATTCCGCGGTTGATGTAATTTGTAGTGGTGGGAGAAATAGATCCTTCAATAGAAATCATAGTAACAACAGGGCCACTGTCAGGTTCAGCTTCAGTGGTATCAGTTTGAGTCGCATCGTTTGCGATCAAAAAAGGCAGCAACGCTATGAAAATTAGTCTCTTCATATCTTAAACTTATTAAAAAGCAGCATGGAAACAATAGAACAAAATAAGCTTAGAAACAATTTTCTTCATCTGTTGTGGCAGGTAAGTTGCTGCTGTCTGATCAAGCTATTATATTGAGACGAATTTTAACTAACCAATTAGTTCCGCTATGCCAGACACGACTAGTGATACACGTAGTGAGATTATGGAGGCCGCACGGCAAGAGTTTTTCACCCATGGGTATGAAGGGGCACGATTACAAAAGATTTCGGATCGCATAGGCGTTACCAAAGCGATGATACATTATTATTTTAATACAAAGAAAGAGCTTTTTGAACATGTATTTAACCAGTCGGTAAGTGAAGTATTCGGAGAGTTGGATAAAGTGATTGAAGAAGATGTTCCTCTCTTTAAAAAGATAGAACGGTTGGTAGATGTCTGCCTTGAAAAGTCGAAGGAAAATCCGGAAGTGTTGGCATTTGTAATTACCGAAAGCAACCGAAAGCCTGACTGGCTGCAACCTATTTTTAAGGAGCAGGTGCAGCTGGAACTGCATGCATTTAAAGATGAGCTCGATGAAGCGGCATCAAACTACCAGATTGCTTCGGTGAATCCTCAGAATTTATTGCTCAACATATTTTCGCTCTGTTATTATCCGACATTGTCAGTAAGTATTAACGAAGCCATGCTGAATGGAAATTCCTCGGATGAAAATGTGAGTGATAACTCAAAGAGAAAGGGAATAATTTTAGATACGATTCTCAATTGGCTTACGGCGTAAGCTGATAAAATTGCTTGGGGGCCAGCATTGATAAGGTACCAGCGCTGAAATTACTTTGGGAATTTTACGAGATAGTGCAGCAGGAGATTGCGGATCAAGTCCGCAATGACGACAAATATTAGCTTCCTTCAAGCTCTTCAATTTTTTCTTGAAGGACAGAAAGAATTAAATCCACTTCCTTTTTATGAGTTCTGAAATTCAAGACCGCCAGCCGCAAGTAAATCGTCCCGTTAATGTGTGTTGAAGATAGGAAAACACGTCCGTCACGGTGGATTTCGTTAGTCAATCTTTTGTTAAACTTATTGGCATCGCCTGAATCAGGAACATACCGAAAAAACGCTACTGAAAGTTCGGGTTCGGGACCCACTTCAAAGCCGTCAATTTCCTTTATCTGATTATAAAAATAGCGCGTAAGCAGCAGCTTTTCGTCCAGGGCTGCACGGAAAGGCTGAACACCGAAAAGCTGTAACGGCAGCCACATCCGCAGTCCGCGAAAATGTTTCGACAGCTCCGGTGAGAGATCAGCAGGTGAAGCTTCTTCGGTGGCTTTGAGCGTATCCTGCAGGTAATTGGCAGTCATATGCTGCGATTCGTATAGTTTCTGCCCGTTCTTAACAAGAAGCGCTCCTGATCCATAAGGCAGAAACAATCCTTTATGGGGATCGATAGTAGCCGAATCTGATTTTTCGATTCCTTTCATCTTTTTTTTGCCGTGATCGGAGAGCAGGAAAAAGCCGCCGTAGGCCGCATCTACATGAAACCAGAGATTGTGTTGTTGGGCAATATCACCGATTTCGTTAAGTGGATCCACGGCACCTAAATCAGTAGTGCCGGCCGAGGCAAAGATCGTTAGCGGAATAAGACCCTCATTTTTATCTTGCTGAATCTGTTTTTCAAGGGCATCTGAATTCATGCGATAATGGTCATCCATCGGAATCGTGCGAACTGTAGCTTCGCGGAGTCCGGCAAATTTAATAGCTTTTATAACACAATGGTGGACTTGATGAGTAGTATAGATTACGGCGCGATTGAAATCTGAGGCTTTAATACCAGAATCGTCCCTGGCAACCACCAGCCCTATTAAGTTGGCAATTGACCCGCCCGAAGTGAGATTTCCCGCTGCTTCACCAGGATAGCCAAGCAGATCGCACATCCATCGAATGCACATGTTTTCGATGCGGACTGCGCCCGGAGAGGAAAAATAGACTCCGGCGTAACGATTGGTAATGGCCGCCAGATAGTCAGCAATAGCCGAAGGATACAGCCCTCCGCCTGGAATATAGCCGGCATGTTTTCCCGAAGCAGGATTAAGCCCCGGTGTATCGACTTCTGATTTTAAGCTCTCCAACAGCTGATCGATATCCCTCGGCTGATCACGGAATGGTAGATTGTAGACTGCTTGTCCCTTTGTTTCCGACTCGTAGAAAGCTGGCAATTCTGACAGTTCCTCGAGAAAATTCTGACCATAATTTTTTGCTTTCTCAAACAATCGATCACGTTGTTCAGAAGGGACTTGGAGCTTTTTTGCCTGTTTCTCTAGTTTCTTTATTTGTTGTTCCATCTAATTTCGCCAGGAGTTCCGATTAGCAATTTATCCTAAAATAAAAAAAGCCGCGGCAAACGTAATCACCGCGGCCCCAAAAAACAGAAAGTGATATTTTTAACTTACGTCTGTACCTTCAAGGCGATAGCCTTCGCTCCGCCATCCGGCAAGGCCTTCTTCAAAATCCCAAACATTGCTGTAGCCCATATCCATGAGCTTTTCAGCAAGCTTGGGAGAGGCATCACAGTCTGAGTTGGCGCAGTAGACGACGATATCCTGATCTTTGTCAGGAATTACATTTTGCGCGCATTCAAGGTTGTGCTCTGTGATGTTAATAGAGCCTGGGATGCGCTTGGCCTTAAAGGCTTCTTCCGATAACGCATTAATTAAAACAGGACGATCTGTACTCGTCATTCGAGTATGGAGATCTTCTGCTGATATGCGTTGCATCGTAAGTGGCATAGTAATCACCTCTGTAGATTTGGTTCCATATTTGTTCTCACAAATACAGCATCATTAAACAAGCTGAAGAGGCATTGCCATTCCATAAAGATGCACTCTCGGAAAGTAGCAACAAGCGAACATTTTTAAACGTAAATATTGTTTTAGAACTAAAACAAAGCTGTAGATATTACGTTTTAGATATGATAAAACCTGAACAAAAAATTATTAGTGACAGCAATGAACAGAAATAGTTTACGGACAGTCTTCTTAATGACGTTGGCCGCGGTACTTTTCATGCTGGTAGGCCAGGTCCTGGGCGGCTCAACGGGATTGATTATAGCCTTTATTTTGGCAATGGTTATGAACTTTGTCAGCTATTGGAAATCAGATAAGATTGTGCTGCGGATGTATGATGCCCAGCCGGTAGATCGCAATTCACATCCCAAACTTTATGGTATGATCGAGGAGTTGGCCCGGAAGGCTGATCTGCCGATGCCGGCTGTATATATCATCCCACAACAACAGCCCAACGCTTTCGCTACCGGGCGAAATCCCGAGAATTCGGCTGTAGCTGTAACCCGGGGAATTTTACAAGCCCTGGATGAGCGGCAGCTTCGCGGAGTCATTGCCCACGAGCTGGCTCATATCCAAAATCGGGATATTCTAACGCAAACTATTGTCACAACTGTTGTGAGTGCACTGACGATGTTAGCTCAATTCGCATATTTTATCCCGATTGGAGGTAATGACCGTGGCTCGAACCCACTGGTAGCGCTGATTGTCTTAATTACGGCGCCTATTGCCGCCACAATGTTACAAGCAGCAATTAGTCGTACCCGTGAATATGAAGCAGACCGCGTGGGAGCCGAAATAAGTGGAGAACCACAACAGCTGGCTTCAGCACTGCAGACGATCGAAAAAGCTGCACAGCAGATTCCGATGCAGGTATCGGACACTGCTATGCGATCGACCTCACATATGTTTCCGGTGAATCCGTTTAGCGGCGGACAATTTATGAGCTTGTTCTCTACCCACCCTGAGACCGAAGACCGGGTGGAGCGGCTGATGCATATGGCAAGAACGGGCGAATACCAGTTTGACTAGCCGATCCCACGGATGAATCCGTGGGCTAGAACTTATATAATAAAAGCTCACTTAAAGTGAGCTTCGATTTTTATATTCTTAGCCTGATGATTCATCTTCAGGCAATAGGCAACAGGGAATAATCATAAAAAATGAATTTGTACACCTCTTACCTAATGCCCAAGCTCCTGCTTGGGAATGTAGTTTCTGTTGTAGGCGGAGCTTCACAACGAAGAACTGATTCCACCACTTAATTCTCATTCCGTACCTCTGATGCGTAACGGAAACTATTCATGTCACGCCCGGTTCTGAACTTGACTCAGGCTCTCTTCAGCATCTGCAGCAATTTTTCTTTAGAGGCATTTAGTACAGCTTTTGCACCAGATCCTAATCCGATGGCTGGCGTAGCTGTTTTAAAAAGGGCAGGATTCCAGTTGTTTCGGCCAGAATTTTCAACGGTTACTTTTACCCACGGATGAATCCGTGGGTAAAACTTATATATTAAAAGCTCACTTAAAGTGAGCTTCGATTTTTATATTCTTAGCCTGATGATTCATCTTCAGGCATTAGACAACAGGGAATAATCATAAAAAGTGAATTGGTTACCTGATGCCCAAGCTCCTGCTTGGGAATGTATTTATTTGCGTGGAAGCAGAGCTTCATAAGAGTCGTTCCGAAGCAGGAGTTTCGGAACGAGGGGAAACAGGGAAAGACCTGCATAACGTCATCCCGCACCCGATTGTGACCGACTACTGACGGATTGCGGATCAATCCCCACCCGATCATCGAAGATATCGGGATGTTGCGATAAATTACTCCGAAGCTATTCTTTCCGATGCCGGAGTAAACCTTATTACGGAGTTTTCCACTGGTGCTACACTTCGTAAATATACATAGATAGCTTCCAGATCCTGCTTGGTCATCCCTGCATACATCTGCCACGGCATTACGGTGTTAAATTGATTCCCGTCCACCTCGTGCAGAGAATCTACCGGCACATCGTACTGCTTAAAGCGTTGGACAAATGTCTCTTTACTCCAATTGCCGATACCTGTTTTCTTGTCTGGAGTAATATTAGAAGAACGCACGGTGCCAAATGGTGCTTTAAACTCCGATCCCCCGGCCAGGTCCATACCTTCTATAAAAGCTCCCTGATCCCTTGGAGTATGACAATCGGCACAACCACCTATGGTAACTAAATATTTCCCATAGGCTATTGAATCTGCCGGATCAGGACGATCCATCGGATCGGGTGGCTGGGGCATAGTGCGTAAAATTAAATTCATGGGAAAGTTTGCTTTAGAATCAGGTGAGTTGTATTCAATAGGCTCCAGCGTACGAATGTAAGCGATAATAGCTTTGACATCCTCGGGATCCATTTTATTATAAGAGGGATAAGGCATCACCGGAAACATCGCCCGGCCATCTTTAGTTACTCCTGTTGTTATTGTGCGATAGATCTCTCCGTCTGTCCAATCACCCAGATTATGCGGAGTGATATTTTTGGCATAAAAAGTGCCGGGCATCCCCATATCTTCATTAAAGACATCACCACCTCTGCCGAATGTCCCTGGTTGAATGGGTCCGGAAAATTTGGTCCAATCACGCGTAGAATGACAGTCCATACAGACGGCAACATTATTAGCAAGATATTTACCCCGTTCGACTTGTGCCTCGGTTCCTTCCACGGTTATTTGCGGCGGTGGCGGTACATTAGGAAAAGCTGCAAATAAATAAAT
This sequence comes from Fodinibius sp. GM108, assembly GCF_058386985.1. NCBI lineage: Bacteria > Pseudomonadati > Balneolota > Balneolia > Balneolales > Balneolaceae > Fodinibius > Fodinibius sp. GM108. Next base: position 15,125 of record NZ_JBYEIR010000004.1, on the reverse strand, counting down.
AACGCCACCTCCTATCCCCAATACAATTATTCCCAATACTGAAAATAAAACTTTTTTCATCACTCAATCCCCCATTTATACATCAATCCACTGACAATGCTCAAGATGTTGTTAATCCTCTAATTTTTAGCGGATATTTACTAATTACGCAAGTAATTAAATTATAAGCAAGAAGTACTATAAAAATTTAATACGGTAGTCAGAGGCCGGAGGAGGGAATAGTATCTTCAGAAGATAAAACAGAGGTAAAATTAGGCCGTTACTCTTGCTCCTCGTTTTTATATTGATCATCATAAGCGTTTTTGATCCGCTGATTCATATGGCGCTTATAATTTTTGTATTCATATTCGCGGATGGTAAACTCTGAGTGATAGTTCCCATCGTTGCAATCTACTTTTAATTTCTGTGGATGATCAGTTTTACTGATTTCTACGCTGATATCCCCAAGTTTATATGAATCTATAACAGAGCTCATGTAGTATTGGCTTAGTTCCTTTTTTCAAAGATAATCACATTTGAGCTCCTTTTGAATTTTTAAGGAAGATAATCTGGAAAGGTTTTAAATCACCCCACCCATCTCTTCCGAAGCTCCTGTTTCGGGATGGTCAACAGTTTAGAGTTCTGTGAGATATTCATTCCCAGTCAGGAGCTTGGGAATGAAATAAAATATTAAATAAGATTGCGCACCGGAGGTACGCAACCAGATTAAATGGAAATAGAGGCATAAAACCTAATCCTCATCCGGAGTAAAAAGAGACGGCAGACGCCAGGGGTAGGCGCCCACCGTCAGGGGGGAGAATCAATAGTTACCTCGTCCGCCACCGCGTTCGCCGCGTTGACTTTGTTGCCCGCCTCCGAAGAAATACTGGAAGTTCAGAGAGAAGGAACGAGTTGACCAGCTAAATTCACGCTGGGCAAAATAATTGGTATTAGGATTACCATCGGTTGTTACCGTATTGCTGAAATTTTGGGCATTAAATACATCGCGGACGTTGAAGGTAAGTTTGGCTCTTCCATCCAACACATCGTAAGCAATTCCGGTATCCATCATCGTCATACCATCGCGCGAACCTTGCGGTGTATCACTTGGTCCGCGGTAGCGCATAGAGGCTTGATAATTTAATCCGTCAACTATCTCCCATCGCAGACGCATACGGCTCTGAAAATTTTCTGATTCACTACTAAATACATAATCCTGATAGCTCCCATCTGTATGAGACCGGAATAGATTAGCATTCCCCGTTATTGTGAATCTGTCAGCAATCTCCTGGTCAGCTGAAAATTCAACGCCCCATGCTTTTTCACTGGCAAAGTTGATGGGGAATCGAAACTGGACTCCATTTCTTTGTTCAGTGATATCTTCGATTACGTCTGTCCGATAGCGATAGTAAAAGCTGGTTAGCAGCGATCCCGTCTCCCAGTAGTGCAAATAACCTGCTTCGTATGAATTGCTGTATTCCGGCGTCAAATTGGGATTCCCAGTAAATTGACTTCGATTATCATCAAAATCTATACCCGGTAACAATGATCGGGACCACGGCCGTCGCAGCCGACGACTGTAGCTTATCTGTACCGATTGCTGCTCGTTGAATGAATAGTTTAAGAACACGCTGGGGAACAGGCCGATATATTTTTGCTCATTTACATCGCCCGTGTCTTTTATTTCTGTGCGGATATTCGTGTTTTCGACACGCAAGCCGAGTTGCCCTGAAAAATCGCCAAACTCATTGCCTAAAGTTATATAGGCCGCATTTACATTTTCCATATAGAGAAAGTTCTGCGTATAAGCTGGTTCTGACTGCCAGCTTCCGTTAACCAGTGTTTCTGCATTGTATCCGGTATCCATCCACTCAGTGTCGCTTCGGAGCCCGGCTTCCAACTTTCCATCTGCGCCCAGTGGCCGTTCATATTCGGCATTAAATCGCAGATCCATTTCTTCTTCCGTATCCTCTGCACGCTGCTGAAGTGGGTCCGCCGTCCCTTCTTGAATAATTTCTTCTATGTTGGTTTTGGCGTTTTCCCGACTGATGTCGAAACTTGCATCAGCTACCAGCTTATGCTCATCACCCTCGATTTTATTTTCATATTCAAGATTAAAGTCAAAATTACTTTCTTCGCCCTCCTCTTCAGTATTCCTGTTGATGCGTTGCAATACATCGCCGCTGAATGCTCCTTCAGAATATTCCATATCAGTATAAAGCATATCTTCATCGTTGGTCTCTTGCTCAAGGCTGATATAACTACTGGCGGTCAGGACTTCACTATCAGAAAGGTAGAAGTCAGCTCCAAAGCGAAAGTCGCCGTCAATTTCTGATTCATAGGCATCGGTCTGTTCGCGATACATATATGTTGTATCCGGCCCCGAAAACCGTTGAAATGAGTTACCGTTTTCAGGTTCAGAGCGGTAATCAGCGCCAATGTCTGCAAACCAGTTGACATTTTCTGTACGGTAGTTAAGGTTTATTGATCCTTCATACTCTTCAGGATACCCGCCGCCAGCGCTGGCACTTCCGTTGAGTCCAAGTTCCTGATTGTCCGTTAGAATAATATTAATAATACCGGCGGAGCCTTCAGCTGCATACTTCGAGGAAGGATTCGTAATAATTTCTACTTCTTTAATCATTGTAGCCGGTATGCTTCGCAGTGCATCAACATCTCCGCTAACCATGCTCGAAGGCTTTCCATTAATTAGCACACGCACCGACTCATTACCACGCAGACTGATATTTCCGTCAATGTCAGTGCTGATAGACGGAACATTATCTAAAACATTCACAGCTGAACCACCCAGGCTGGTAATATCCTGACCTACGTTAAAAACCCTTCGATCAAAACTCATCTCCATTTGCGAACGTTCACCCCGGATTACTACCTCGTCAAGGGTTTGGGAGGTTTGTGCCATTTCAATTTCCCCTAAATCTAAAATCTCTCCCTCCGAAACCTCAAACGAATGTGTAACTGCACCATAAGATACATAGGTTATTTTGAGTACATAACTGCCGGGGTCCAACTCAATTTCAAAACTTCCGGATTCATCGCTCGCCACTCCGGTTATAATATCCGATTCAGTTGAGTCATAAATTGCAACCGAAGCAGATTGTATAGGCTCACCATCCGGATCTATTAAGGTTCCGTTAACTGTCGCTTTATCAGATTGCGCAAACAGGGTACTTCCGGAAAAAAGCAGGAGTGCGAAAAATGCGGATAGCTTTTTCATCAGATGAATCAGTTTTAAGTATTTTTTTGAGTTCGAATTGAATCTAACAAACGAACTTATGTCAACGTTGTACGAAACCTGAAGGAAAATTGAAGATTTCCCGGACCGGTCACTTTATAACAATTATTTACATGTACATATGAGGTACAGGACAGGGATTCTGCTTATTGAAAATTGACTCTTATTTGATGCCAATCTTCCTCATTGTCATAGAAGATTTGATAATTGTTCTGATCGATAATCCGCTTGACTATAGAAAGGCCAAGTCCGATAGAAGCAGTGTTCTGATCATCTTTTTTAAATCGCCCGAATAGCTCATCGGGATCTGTTTCCAGCGGATTACCAGTATTGGAAATAGTGAGGTTTTCCTCCGTGAGTTCAATCCTGATACTTCCTCCCTCTACATTATGCTTGATAGCGTTTTGAAATAAGTTGGTCCAGAGGATATCAGCCAGCACAGGATGCATTTCTACTGTTACCTCTTCTTCGAGTTCTGTTTCAACATTCAACCCATTAAGCTTGATGAATTCATCAAAAGATTGCGTACTCTCTCTAATCAACTTAGTAAAATTGACTTCTTCCGTCTCGGTAAATTCATGATTCTCAATTTTGGTAAGCAGCGCCAAAGATTCGCTAAGTCGCGACAGTTTTTTTATAGATCGGTGACTGTCTTCTACATATTTATATTGTTCGGGTGAAAGGTCTGTTTCTGTCAGTAGCTCTAATTTTCCTTTTATAATCGAAAGCGGGGTCTGTAACTCATGAGAAGCATTTTCTGCAAATTCTTTCAAGTTGATATAGTCAGCTACCGCTTTTCGAGTCATATCCTCTATAAATCTATTCAGATCATCAAACTCTTTAACGTTTGTCTTTTCGGATTCAATAGGTTCTTTATCCTGCAGAGTAAAACTTTTAATGCGGTCTAGTGTATCTCTGAAAGGTTTAAAGAGACGATTCGATACTATAAATCCCACACCAATAGCTCCGATAACCTGCATCCCAAGAATCCATAGTAAAATTTCTGTAACAGCTTCCGTGATGTCATCTGATTCAACCAAAGCCCCATGGATCGCAATACGATATGAATTGCCACCAACATTACGATGGGCCACCAATTTTAAATTGGTTTCTTCCTGTTGCAGCCGCTCATTCCATACAAGAGTATCACGAATTTCAACCCTTGGTTCTACCTTGTTCGGAAGCTGTGTAACTTTCATATTTCTGTCTTCCTGGTCACCTCCTCGTTTGTGAAACATCTTGCCACGCTCCATCAGGTAGGTTACGCGATCAACGCGGTCAATAAATCGCCATTTGAGTTCATTATCCATTTCTCCTTTTATAACGAAATAGGAAATATAGCCACCGATTCCCAGTACAAGAATGGTAACCACTATATAGATCAGCACAAATTTAGTAGTCAGCTTCATACGGGATTTGTAACTTTGAATTTATATCCGATGCCATAAACACTTTCTATATAATTTTCGGCGCCGGCCTCCTCTAATTTTTTACGCAGATTTTTGATATGCTGATATACAAAATCCAAATTCGTCAGATGATCAACATAATCGCCCCACAAATGTTCAGCAATGGTTTGTTTCGACAGAACATGGTTTTTGTTTGAGGCAAAGTACAGCAGCAAATCAAACTCTTTAGGAGTTAGATCGACAATAGTATCATTTACCCTGACCTCCATGGTGTCGGTATTGATAGTAATTTCATTGACGGTTAAGATCTCTTGTCCATCACGCTGATTCCGGCGATTGACAGCTTTGATACGCGCATGCAGTTCAGGCAACTGAAACGGTTTGGTAATATAATCATCGGCCCCTAGCTCCAGGCCTTGTACTTTATCATCAAGTGCATTCTTGGCCGAAATGATGATAGTGCCTGTCTTGGGATTAACCGATTTTAACTCCCGAAGAACCTGCAGTCCCGATCCGCCCGGAATCATGATATCGATGAGCACCACGTCGTAGGTGTACGACATTATTTTATTAAAAGCCTCTTTGTAGGACTTGGCCGCCTCACAGATATACCCTTCCCGCTTAAGATAAGTACGGATATTCTGCAGAAGATCTTCGTTATCTTCAATAATTAAAAGTTTCATATATCAGAACATAATAGATGATTTTGAAGCAAAGTTGAAGCTTTTAGATATACTGCATCTATAGAGACCTTTTAAAGAAAATATTTTCTGTTATTAGTGTAATATATGAACATACATCTGTATAGTTCTCAACTCCTGCTAGTGAGTGTGATAAGCATACAGTAAAAATTGTATATCAAAAAATCCGAAGATTGCGTTTTTAGTATAGGATGCATCCATCTGCTTCTGCAATTTAATTTCTTATCGCTAATAAATGACTTAGCTGTAAATCCTTTTTTAACTGAGCTTGCTTCACTTTTCACGATTCGCCTTTAAATATCGCGCCCGCTGTACAATTCATGGACTGGATTCATGTTGTTAGTGGCAATTGCACAAAGCTTTGCTGCGAACCGGTTTCAGATCCAAAAAATGCTGGCGGCTTGCCTCTTCGAAAATAGCAGGTCGTGCATCCCCTCAACAGAACGGATTCATATCGTTTATAACAAAAAGGGATCGGTATCGCGCAGTACTTGTACAAGATGGGTGAGATTGATCAATTTGTGAAATATGGGGAGTTGTGTCTCACTAACCAGGAAAACGACGTTCCACCAAAGGTTGCTTACCACTAGCAGTCTAACTAACTGATTAAATAGTATTTCCTGTATGTCTCAGGCACATAGCTCTGTCATGGCAACAGCTGCGGCAATCAGTAATAAAGAAGTAAACCAAGGCTGGTTAGTCATTCATCACCAGTATAAATGCGGATAACTCCGTAATTCCCCTCCATGCCATATTGTGCCGCTCTAGAGGGTGGCAACACTTCAATGTAATTAATTTCTCCTTCAGCAAGCATTTCATTTACAGAGTTAAAATCCCGTCCTGCTTTTTGACCATCTATGACAAATAAGGGCTGAGTGCTTGGATTCACCAATGAACTTTCTCCGCGTATAATAACCCTGGTGCTTCCTTTAGAGCCGGTAAGGCGTACCGAACTTTCCCTTCTCAGATAATCCCTGAGAGTCCAGTTTTCTTCGCCGCTATATTTTTTTGAATTTTCTTGGGTTGCTGCGCCGCCACTGGATGAACAGCCCACGGCTACAGCTAAAAATCCCACCAAAATGACCGAGTATAAGATATTACATAGTTTCATAACAGTAAGGGCTGGTTTAAAGAATCTCCTGATTAAGTTAACAAACTGTTTAGGTAATATCTATTTTTTGAGAATTGATTCATCCAGCATATCTGTATCCTTAAACACAAAGTAGTTGGTAAAGAAAATCCCCAGGAAAACCGAAAGTACTGTCCCGGAGAAGATTGCTACCATAATCATGATTTGATATTTAATAGCAATAAGCGGTGAGCTGCCGCTCAAGATCTGTCCGGTCATCATACCTGGAAGTGATACCAATCCAATAGTTGCCATCGAGGCCAATGTTGGATTTGCAGATTTCTGGAGCGCTTCACTGATAAAAGACTTTAGAGCTTCGGATCGTTGTGCTCCACAGGAAAGATAAAATTGATAACGTTCTTTGTGTTCATCCAGGCTATAATAGAACGCATTAATCCCTATAACATTACTACGCAAACAGTTGCCCAGCACCATCCCGGTTATAGGGATGGTATACTGAGCTGCTAAAAATTTAGGCAGTTGGATAACTGCTTCCAGAAAGAAGAGATCGATAACAATAATTCCCAAAAATGTGGCTGCAAAAATGGGAATCAGAACCTTGGCTTTTTGGCGCAAATTGCTGCGGTCAACGGTGGCAACATCTGCTACGGCTACCATTATGAAAATCCAGGCGGCATTAATCCACGGGTTGTCATATTCGAATAAATACTCCAGGTAGTATCCCACAAAAAGTAGCTGCAATACCATTCGTATTGAAGCGATAAGCAGTTTTCTATTTAAGCCGGTATTATATTTCCAAAGGATATAGGCGGGCAGTACCAAAATTAAAAATCCGATACCCAGTTGCAGCCAGCTTAGATCAATTATTTCCATCAGTTTAGTTCTATTACGTTATCAGCTTTATTTACCCAGAACGAATCATGCGAAGTGGAAATGATAGTCCGGTCCGGGGTTAGTAACAGCTCGGCGGCTTTTTGTTTTGACCTGTGATCGAGTGCAGATGTCGGTTCATCGAGTAACATTAGTGGCTTATCTAACATGTGGCAGATAGCCAACCCCACACGCTGCCTCTGGCCCGTAGAAAGATCCCGAAACTGTTTATCCAATGTTTCTGGCCTTAACCCCAGCTGTTGTAATATGCTGGTTTGTTGTCGCAGGTTTTTTTGGGCGGATTGATTTGCCGCGAATTTAAAGGGGTTGGCTATCACTTCTCTGACTTGTCCATCTCCCATATTCAAATCCTGCGGCAGCCAGGCCGTGTGGCGGCGAAGAGTCTGGGTATTCCAATCTGAGTTACCAAGCGATATAGTTCCGGAATCGGGCTTGTTGAATCCTAATAAAAGCGTGAGAATCGTGCTTTTTCCCGATCCGGACTCTCCTTTTATAACGGTGTGTTTGTGCGGATCAGCTATAAACGAAAAATGATCGAGCACTTGTTCACTGTCGATACTAAAGCTTACGTCCCGAAATGATATGTTTGGAATTTTAGACAAAGGAACTGATTACTTTCAGTTTTTGATAATGTGCGGACGATCGAGCATTTTCAGCCTCCTTCAATAAACAGAAAGAGGCTGCCGGGAAACATAGCAAAATCAGTGCTCATTTCATGAACCATCGACCAAAAACCATATGTTGAGAGTTCTCTGAAATGTTTAAGCTTTGCTAAAGGATATTCGTAAATTTAATTGTATGTACAATCATATACTATAGGTAGCCCTGTATAAAGGATGTCTTTTTTATCAGTAATTACTATACTTATATTTTTGATTACGGGATCCAATTTACAGATTCCTATCAGCAGAGAGTAACTGCTCCAAAAAGAGAATCAAGATGTTTGATAATAAAAGCTGTGATTCAGGAAATTCTGTTGCAAATATCCCCTTTCAACTTGAACAAAAATGAGAGGTCTACTATGCGATCCAAGTCATTACGAAAATTGCTGTTGTCATTCTTGATATTCGGCTTGATGTTACCGGCCTATGTCCTGGCTCAATCGAGTTCAGGCGGTTTAACGCCGATGCAGCTGGCCAAAATGAAAGAGGTGAATGAAATTGCTATAGCGCCTTCAGGCGATCAGGCTGCATATACGGTAAGGGTACAGGCTGATCCTACAGAAGAAAATAAGCCGGCCAATAACTATTTATATCTTGCTGATTTGCGGAATGACAGTACAACGGCATTTGTAACGGCTATGAGTGTGAGTGACATAGCTTTTCGGCCAAACAGCAATTCTATAACATTTCTCGCAAATCGGGCCTCAGACGAGCCGACAAGTCTTTATGAAATTTCGTTGGACGGGGGGGAGGCGCAACAGCTATTTTCATTTAAAACTTCAATCGCTTCTTACTCCTGGGCTTCGGATGGCAGTCATCTGGCATTTATGGCCGAAGATACCATTACATATGAAAGATCTTCACTACCATACCATCCCGAAATTTACGAAGAGAATTTGAAACAACGTCGCGGTTATATAAAAGATGTTGATTCAAGAGATCAGGATCCAAAACAGGTTCAGGTTGATGGCTCTATCTATCAGATGGAATGGAGTCCTGATGGGGAACGATTAGCTATAGCGGTAGCTCCCACTCCCCTGGTCGATGACTTTTATATGAGTCAAAAGGTAATGATCATTAATCGGGAAGGTGAAGAAGTACTCGGAGAGGTAGACCACGAAGGAAAATTAGGCGACATTCAATGGAGTCCCAATGGAGAGCAGCTTGCAATGCTTGCTGCCGCCGACGTTCATGATCCTATAGCCGGACGCCTGCTCGTTGTGTCCTCTGAGGGTGGAGAGCCGACCCAGCTTCAACCACAATACGAGGGAATGTTTGAGCAGATTAGATGGACTGACAATGACAGTCTCCACTATATTACAAGTGAGGGCGTTTGGTCTACGTACGGAAGCATTAGTGCAGACGGTACAAACAAAAGTACAATTATCGACAGAGGATCAGTAAATCTTTCAGAGTTTGCGCGTGCCTCTGATGGGACTACCATTTTTGCAGGTAACTCTGCCAATCATCCCTACGAGCTGTATCGCCTCGACGAGACGGAAGAGTTGGTTAGAATAACAAATAGTAATCCCTGGCTGGATGATCTGCAGCTTGGCCAGCAAGAAGCAGTGCGCTGGACGGCAGAAGATGGAATGGAGCTACAGGGTATCCTAGTATATCCCACAGATTTTGAAGAGGGGCAGCAATATCCCATGATAACCGTGGTACATGGCGGACCTGAAAGCCACTACAACGATGGTTGGGTAACCAGCTATTCCGATCCCGGACAAATTGCTGCCGGGAAAGGTTACTTTGTCTTTTACCCGAACTATCGCGGAAGCACCGGTCGCGGAGAAGAGTTTCTTAAAAGCAGCCAGGGTGATCTGGCGGGAGCTGAATTTGACGATATCGTCGCGGGCGTTGATGAGCTGATAGACGTAGGACTGGTTGATTCTTCCAAAGTTGGTGTTACCGGTGGGTCGTATGGAGGATATGCCACCGGCTGGATGTCTACACGCTATACTGATCGTTTCGCGGGCGGCGTAATGTTTGTCGGAATCAGTAATAACATTTCAAAATGGGGCACCAGCGATATTCCTGAGGAGTTATATCTGGTGCATGCACGCGAGCGAATTTGGGAAGATTACCAGGGATTTCTGGAGCGCAGCCCGATCTACTATGCCGGACAGGCACAAACGCCGCTCTTGATTATGCACGGTAAAGAAGATACTCGGGTTAGTCCAAGTCAATCTTACGAAATGTATCGTCATATAAAAACACGTACTGATACGCCGGTACGACTGGTACTGTATCCGGGCGAAGGGCACGGAAATGTAAATTCTACGGCGCGTTTGGATTACAATCTGCGTATGATGCGCTGGTTTGACAAGTATCTTAAAGGAGAAGGTGGTGAGCCGCCGGAGGTCAAACTTGAGGTGGATAACGTTGTGAGAAATTAAGTTTGCCCTGAATAAATCCCTATAACAGCTAATAGTGTGGGAATTGACGCCCACGCTGTTATTGTTTAAGAGATAAGGCTGTTAAAGGAGAAGTAATGAGAGAAGTAATGACCATGGCAATTTCTACCGATCTTGTATCCACCAGCAAATTTCTCAGCTATTTACTGCGCCATCATCCTGAGGAAATCGGGTTAGAGCTGGATGAGAATGGTTGGGCCAACGTTGATGAATTAATTGAGAAAGCAGAGATGCACGGCCGACCTATTTCGCGAAATGATTTAAAACAAATTATGGCAAATGGTTCGAAACAGCGTTTTATTCTTAGCGATGACGGAGAATACATTCGCGCGGGATACGGCCACTCCATTGAAGTGAATTTGGAACTAAATCCATCTGTGCCGCCGGATGAGCTTTACCATGGTACGGCCAAGAAAAACCTATCTTCCATACTTGCTGATGGCATTCAGCCAGGAAGTCGGAACTTTGTGCATTTATCCATTATGTCGGATGATGCACAATTTGTAGGTAGTCGACATGGTAAGCCGGTAATATTAAAAGTGCCTGCGAAGAAGATGTGCAGGGAGGGCTATCATTTTTATCAGTCTGACAGTGAGCCGTGCATCTGGTTGACAAAAAATGTACCTCCGGAATTTCTGGAGGTCAAGTAATTATTAGGAAATCTCTATCCGAGTTCCAGCATTTATTTATAGCGCGCGATTTAAATCGCGCGCTACTGATAAATAATCCTTCTTATATTCTTACTAGTCTATGAGTTGGGAGGGTAGCTCTGCTCCCGACCAACGGAGTTTTCCTAACTGGATCTCTCAAAATAAAAAAGCCGTGGTGCAGACCACGGCTTTCGATTAATGATGTCTGTAATTACAGGTTATTTGACCTCTATCTTTTTGCCTGCTTTTTCTTTGATCTTAGGCACAGTGACCGTCAATACGCCATTTTCATAAGTGGCGTCAATGTTTTCTTCATCAATCACGTTCGGCAGTGGCAGTGAACGCTCGAACTTGCCGAAACGACTTTCAATGCGATGGTACTTGGTACCTTCCTCTTCTTTCAGTTCGCGTTCACCGCTAATAGTTATTGTATTGTTTTCAAAGCTAATGTTGATGTCTTCCTTGCGCATTCCCGGAAGAGCCAGTGTTATCTCGAACTCTTTTTCTGTTTCATAAACATTGAGTTCAGGAACAAACGTACCTTTGCTCCACGAGAATGCATCTTCCATTATTTCGTCCAACATATCAGAGAATCGAAGTGTTGAACGGTTTCGATCGTTGAATAATGTCGGAAAGTTTGTTGTGTTTCTTCTCATCAGCATAGCTATTACCTCCTAAAGTTTTCATTTAGCAGTTTACTAGTTACTCATGAGTGTGATGGACGTCCATCACGCTTCACTGTTGTTTATTACAAACCCTGTGCCAACCAAGATGTACTTGTAATTTTGGCAAAATTTTAGTTCCTGCAGCTTAATTTTTGACAAACTTTGTCTGTAAAAACGACAGCCGGATATGCAGAGGCAATTTACAAACTGAAATTAAATAAATTTTACCCGGCTAAACGTTTCAGAGATGTCCGGCTTTAATTATACTATATATGAAAGCAGATTTACCTAATAATCATTGTCAGTGCTTCATGATTTTTTAAATAGTTAATAAAACTGTCTAGTTATGAAAAAAATAATCACGGTTTTTGTTTTAATAGCAGTTGGTGTGGCAGTATTTGTTTTTACGGGATCATCTGAGGAGCCTCTGGTTGATGTCACCATCACCGAATGGGAGGTACCGTGGGAAGAATCGAGGCCGCGCGACCCTTATGTAGCGCCGGATGGTGATATCTGGTTTGTAGGCCAGCGGTCTCATTATGTGGCGGAGTTTGATCCCGATACCGAGGAGTTTCAGAAGTTTGATCTCGAAGACGGCGCGGGTCCGCATACCGTTGTTGTCGATGATGAAGGCACGCCCTGGTATGCCGGTAACCGGGCCAATCATATCGGCACTGTTAATCCGGAAAATGGTGATATTAAAAAGTATATGATGCCGGATGACAACAGCGCCCGCGATCCGCATACGATGGCCTTTAATAAAGATGGTGATCTATGGTTTACTTCACAGGGTGCTAACTCGGTTGGCAAGCTGGATGTAGAAAGCGGTGAGCCCGAAATTATTGAAGTGCCAACGCAGCGGGCTCGTCCGTATGGTATTATCATGGATCAAAACCAGGAGCGGCCTTGGATCTGCCTGTTTGGTACAAACAAGCTGGCCACCGTGGATCCCGAGACGATGGAGCTGAAAGAGATCGAGCTGCCCAATAAAGATGCACGTCCGCGGCGCCTGGCACAGACATCCGACGGATCAACCTGGTACGGCGATTATGCCCGCGGATATATTGGCCAGTACAATCCAAATGACGAATCGTTCGAAGAATGGCCAATGCCTTCGGGTGAAGAATCACGACCCTATGCCGTGACCGTTGATGACCAGGATCGTATCTGGCTGGTTGAGACGGGTGTTGATCCCAACCTGTTTGTAGGATTTGATACCGAAACAAAAGAGTTTGTAAGCTCTACAGAGATCGAGAGCGGCGGAGGAACGGTGCGGCATATGGTGTTCCATGAGCCGACCAATTCTATCTGGTTCGGTACCGACACCAACTACCTCGGCAGAGCTCAAATTCAATAGATACATTTTTCATCGGGCGGCTGGAATCGCCGTCCGGTGAATTAATTTGCCAACCACTTTTTGGGGAGGATCCAGCTCATCAAGAGATTATTTGTCGTTGTTTTACCCACTCTTTTTTGATGTATGCGGGAATGTTATGTCAACATGTTATATCAACAAGAGCGGCGTGCCACGTCGCATAATATCGGCAAATAATACGCTATTTGTATTTAAACCGATTATTTGAGATATATGAAGCCTGCAGCATAATGTTATTATGTACCAGGCTTGTTGCGATAATTATAGGTTAGCAAGCTTAATAGAAACTTTTTTAATTCAAATTCACTTATGAAAATATTTATTAGTTGGTCAGGGGATTTATCAAAGTCAATTGCAGACATTTTTAGACAATGGATACCTGGAGTTATCCAAGCTGCAAAACCTTATTATTCACCTGATGATGTATCCAAAGGTACTAGATGGAATAGTGAAATTTCCAAAGAGTTAGACCAATCAAAAATTGGGATAATATGTTTAACTCAAGAAAATCTTAATAGCCCATGGGTTATGTTCGAAGCTGGGGCCCTCTCCAAGAATTTAGAAAAATCAAAAGTTTGCCCTCTACTTTTTGGAATTGATCCTTCAGATATCGAAGGTCCACTTGTTCAATTTCAGGCTGCTAAATTTTCTAAGTCTGAAATGAAGAAGGTAATTAAAATGATTAACAATGAGTTAGACGACCAAAAGCTCGATGACAGTGTTTTAGATAGTGTCTTTAATAAATGGTGGCCAGACTTAGAAGAAAAAATATCGGAAGCTATAAAAAAGGCAGAAATCGATGATAGCAAAGATCTAAGAACTGATCGAGATATACTTGAAGAAATTTTATTCTTATCTCGTGAACTTTCGATAGCTAAGAAAAATAAGGAAGGAGATTTCTTTGAGCCTGCAGCATTTTCTGATGTAATAGTCAGTATTGAAGAAATTTTGGATGAGTCTGATCCTAAAAATGTATCAAGAATTGAACCTCCAATTGACAGAATATTCCATGCATTACATTACATATTAAATGAAGGAAGTTCTTACTGGGGGTCTTCTTTTAAAGATAAAATGCTAGAAAGGATGGAAGAAGTTCATATGAAATTTAATCGATTAAAGCGCCGTGCTGAAAATGAAATAAACAAAGCAGTAAGTAAAAAAATAAATAATTAAAGCTTGCTAACCAGCGCATTAAGCGGACGTGCCTCGCCCTACCCTGCCGAATTTTTAGTTCCTCAATTTCTGTAGTACATTTTGTTTTTAGTTCGACGTTGATCTGCACGCAGCTTATGCGCAATGTAGTTAGGCAAGTCAATAAATATCATCTCGTATGAAAAATAACAGGTTTGACTTCCTTGAGATGCAAAAAATCTTCAAAGAAGATCTCACCAGATGTGTCAGAAATTTACAGAAAACAGGCTATCCCTATGAATGGCGAGCATTCATTCGAACTATGTTTGCTCATATTGATGGAACTTGCCATCAATTCAAAGTAGCTACTCTGTTTCATTACAAAAATGGTGCTATTGACCTTTCAAATGATGAAGTCCTTTTTCTTTTAAATAAAAGGGCAAAGGAAACTGACGATGATGTCATTTTAAAAGATACCTTCCATCCAACTAAAACTAATATTAAACGAACTCTAAAAATTTTCCAGAAACTAACTGGTGAAAAGGATTTAATTGATTTTTCAAATAATGGATGGAGAGAATTACAAGATTCTATTGACATCAGAAATAGAATCACACATCCCAAGAAAAGTGCTGATTTATTTGTGAAAGAAAATGAATTCGATCTTCTAATCTCAGCTAAGATTTGGTGGTCAAAAAATGTTAATTACCTACTTTCAGCATACAATAAAAGACTAACTGGAAGTAGTTATGATGTAAAAGAAAAGTTTGAGAAAGTGCACAACCAATTAATGGATGAGCTTAAAGAAGAAAAGTAACAATGCCTAACCCCTTTAAAAAGGAAATTGTCAAGCAGACAGTCCTCACCTAGTATTCGTCCCTTCATTCCATAAATCCTTG